>NZ_SRLC01000001.1:2772200-3144400 GCF_004765605.1 Hymenobacter aquaticus
AACTTCGCGTTACATGCGGCTCACGCCGCCCGATACGATGAACTTCATTACGTCGCTGCTGGGCAGGTCGAGGTAGGTTACATTGTCGGCGGGCACCAGCACCAGCTCGCCGGAGAAGTTGTAGGAGTGCGGAAAATACACCGCCATCAACGACTCGCGGTGAATGGCCGTCATGCTGGTTTGGGTCACGAAGCCCATTTTATAGCACTGGGTGGCTTTGTTCATCAGCACCAGCACCGGCTGGTTGAACTTCTGGTTGTCGCCCACGAAGGCGTCGAGCAAATCCTTCAGGCTGGAGTAGATGATGCTCACCAGCGGGGTACGGTGCAGAATCCGCTCGGCCAGCACCAGAAAGGGCCGCACCATAAACGACTTGGCAATAAAGCCCACGGCCGTCACCATGACCACGATAATCACCAGCCCCAGGCCCGGAATGTGGCTGCCGTCCCAGCTCAGGTCGAAAGTGTGGTCGAGCCAGCTGAAGATGGCAACCAGGATGTAAATTGTCAGGCTGATGGGTGCCACAATCAGGAACCCGTTCAGGAAGTAGTTGAAAAACCTGCTCATAGCGCGAAAAAGGCAAAAAAATACCCGGCCATAACCGGCCGGGCAAGTAACGAAGATTGGCAGTAGTAAATCAGAGTTTTTAGCTCGGCCGTAGCCTTACGCCGGCAGACTTTCGGCCACCTCGTTCACCCGGTCGGCCACGCGCTGCATCAGCCACATCGGGGTGCTGGTCGCCCCGCAGATGCCCACGGTGGCGGCGCCCTGCAGCCAGGCTTCGTCCAGCTCCTGCTCGTTTTCGATGAAGTAGCTGCGCGGGTTGGTTTGGTTTACCACACTGAACAGCGCCTTGCCGTTGGAGCTTTTCCGGCCGCTCACGAACAGCACCACGTCGTAGTCCACGGCGAACTTGCGCAAAGCCGGCTCCCGGTTGCTGACCTGCCGGCAGATGCTGTCGTTGGCATCGAACGACTCGAGGCTGCCCCCGGCGGCGGCAATGCGCTGCTCGATGAGCGCCTTCATGTGGTAGAAGCCGGCGGTGCTTTTGGTGGTTTGGCTGAACAACGTCACGGGCCGGGCAAAGTCGATCTGGTCGAGGTCGGCTTCACTCATCACGATGATGGACTGGTTGCCGGTCTGGCCGTTGAGGCCCGTTACCTCGGCGTGGCCGGGCTGCCCGTAGATGACCACCTGCCCGTTCTGGCGGGTGGTGCTGTCGAAGGCATGCTTTACCCGGTTCTGCAGCTTGAGCACTACCGGGCAGGAAGCGTCAATCAGCTCCAGGTTGTTGCGCAGGGCCAGCGCGTAGGTTTCCGGCGGCTCGCCGTGGGCCCTGATCAGCACCTTGCAGTCGTGCAGAGTCTGGAGCTGGTCCCGGTCGATGATGCGCAGGCCCTGCTGGTGCAGGCGCTCCACTTCCATGCGGTTGTGCACAATATCGCCCAGGCAGTAGAGGGTAGGCTGGCTGGCCAGCTCATCCTCGGCCATCTGAATGGCAAATTCAACCCCGAAGCAATACCCCGAATTTTTATCTATCGTGACGTTCATGAGTCTTTCTCAAGTGGCAAACACCCGGCGCGGCTGGCAACTTTCGCGCCCAATTCTTTCTTAACTCCCCGCGCCGGCATTGCGTTCGGCTTCGCCCGAAACGGCCAGCACGCTGCGCTCAAACAGCCGGGCTGATACCCGCTCCAGCACGAAATCGACCTGCTCGTCAATCATCATGTGGGTCGTGTCGAGCAGCACGGCGTCGGCGGCGCGGCGCAGGGGGCTTTCGGTGCGCGTCGAGTCGATATGGTCGCGCTTGCGCAGGTTTTCCACGATGTCGGCCAGGGGCACGTGCTCATCCTTCAGGGCCAGCTCTTCCTGCCGGCGGCGGGCCCGGGTTTCCACGTCGGCCGTCATAAAGATCTTGACCTCGGCGTCGGGGAAAACGGTGGTGCCAATGTCGCGCCCGTCCATGACCACGCCCCGCTTGCGGCCCATGCGCTGCTGCTGGGCCACCAGGGTGTGGCGCACGGCCGGAATGACGGAAACCTCACTCACGGAGTTGGAAATGCGCATCTGCCGGATTTCATCCTCCCGAATCACGCCGTCGAGGCACAGCTCGTTGCGGCCGGTTTTGCGGTTGCGCTTAAACGAAATGTGAATGTCGTGCAGGGCCTGCTCCACGCGGGGCAAATCGTCGAAGGCAATGCCGCGCTCCAGCAGGTAGAGCGTCACGGCCCGGTACATGGCGCCGGTATCAATGTAGGCGTAGCCCAGCTCGGCCGCCACGGCTTTGGCCGTGGTGCTCTTGCCGCAGGAAGAGTAGCCGTCGATGGCAATGACGATTTTTCTCATGGCAAAGTCGGTGGGCTGGGGGCTGGTGGTAGTCACTAAATCCAATTTTTACGACGGGGCTCGACGGCCACGCGTTCAGGTATACCCGCGAAGAATACGGCAACCGACTCTTTTTGGCCGTGAGCCAGGTGCTGCGACACGCGGTAGAAAGGGTTGAAGAAATGCTTGTTGGCAATGCCGATGCCGGTGGTTTTGTCGGGCCCCAGGGCCCACTCGCCCTGGTACACGGCTACCATGCACTGGCCCAGAAAGCAGCCCAGGGCCGAAATTACGCCTTCGCGCTCGGCGTCCTTGATGCTGGCGCGCTGCTGCTCGATAAACTCGTCGAGGCGCTGCACGCCGGCCGCGTCAAAGGCGGGGGCCTGCAGCTGCTGGCGGACGGCTTCAGCGGCTTTCAGCAAAGGAATCAGGGGATTTTCGGAAGTCATAGGCTACAAGCTAAGGCCGCGGCTGGGCTGCGGTCTGCAAAAACTGCGTGGTGCGAAAATCGGCGTATTGGGCGAGCAGCCGCGGCACTTGCCAGCGGCCCACGCGCTTGGCGCGCAGCTGGGCTACCAGGGCCGGGTCGTCGGCCAGCAGCGCCAGCAAAAGTTGCTGCAACGGGGCTCTTTCCTTGGGCAGCAGCACCCAGCCGTCGGCGTTCTGCCGGATAAACAGCTTGTGAGGCTTGATGAATACGCTGAACAAGGACGTAACCGGGTCGGTGACGTCGACCAGTTGCAGGCCGCCGCCGCGGAACAGCTGCTGCCCGAAGGCCGTGGGCAGGTGGCCCAGCTTGCCCGGCGCCACGCCCGCCAGCGTCACGACCGTATCGGTGCCGCTGAGGACGAAAGCCGTCATTTCCTCGGGCGAAAACGCCCGGTAATAGTTGCCGCTTTCGTTCAGATACACCCGGTCGGGCAGCCAGCCGGCAATCTGCACGGGGTGCCACTGCCCGTCGAGGCCCCGGAACGTGCCGGGCTTGCCGCCGGGCTCGTAGCGCAGCGTGGGGTTGCGGGTGTGCTCGGGGTACGACGCCGGGGGAATAAACGCCGCGTGCGGCCGCCGCTGCGCCAGCCCGACGACGGGCCCGGCCACCACCAGCAGCGTTGCCAGCAGGTACGTAAGGGGCGCAGGAGCAACGACGCGGGCGTGGTTCACAAAAGGGGAATAATAGGCAGAGCAAACAGCGGCCGGCCACCGCGCGAGGCAGCTGGTCCGCAACCGGGTTAATGACTGTCGCAGGGACAGGGAGTTTTGCCGAATTTGGCTTTGCGCTTAAAGGAAGCCGTTTTCTTCTGCTGAACGGTGCGCTGGGCACAGCTCGTCAGCGTAAGGCCGGAACCCGATATGAGGGCGGCCAACAGCAAAGTCACAATCTTTCTCACCGGCACGGATTTTCGGCAAATATACGGTTCTTTACCCGTTCGCCTTTGCTTAAGCTCAACTTTCCCCCTTCTTCCCTCCTGCCCCATGTCCGCCGATTTTAGCCTGCGCGCCAACGTTATCAACCTGTTTTCGAACACTATACTGCCCGGCACTATTCACGTGGCGGCGGGCAAGATCCAGGCCGTGGCGCTGGAATCGGCCTCGGCACCCGACCCCGCCTTGCCCTACGCCCTGCCCGGCTTCGTGGACGCGCACGTGCACGTGGAAAGCTCCCTGCTGGTACCGGCCGAGTTTGCCCGCCTGGCCGTGGCGCACGGCACCGTGGCCACCGTCTCCGACCCCCACGAAATCGGCAACGTGCTGGGCGTGGCGGGCGTGGAATACATGCTGGAGAGTGGCCGCACGGTGCCGTTCAAGTTCTGCTTCGGGGCCCCGTCGTGCGTGCCGGCCACGCCGTTTGAAACCGCCGGGGCCGAAATAACGGCCCAGGACATCGAGCAGCTGTTTCAGAACCCGGAAATCGGCTACCTGGCCGAAATGATGAACTGGCCCGGCGTGCTGCACCGCGCCGCCGACGTGATGCAGAAAATTGAGCTGGCCCAGCGCTACGGCCGCCCCGTGGATGGCCACGCCCCCGGCCTGCGCGGCGACGACGCCCGCCGCTACGCCGAAGCCGGCATCAGCACCGACCACGAATGCTTTACCAGTGAGGAAGCCCTCGACAAGCTGGCCGTGGGCATGAGAATCCTGATTCGGGAGGGCTCGGCGGCCCGCAACTTCGAGGCCCTGATTGACCTGCTGCCGGAACACTACGAGCAGATGATGTTCTGCTCCGACGACAAGCACCCCGATACGCTCGTGCTGGGCCACATCAACCAGCTCGTGCAGCGGGCCGTGGCCCGGGGCCAGGACGTGCTCAAAGTGCTGCGCGTGGCCTGCCTCAACCCCGTGCTGCACTACAAGCTGCCCGTCGGGCTGCTGCGGGAAGGCGACCCGGCCGACTTTATCGTGGTGGATAATTTGCGCGACTTCCTGGTGCGCCAGACCTATCTGGATGGCGTGCTGGTGGCCGAAAACGGCGAAACCCGCCTGGCCTCGGCCCCCGTGCCCGTGGTCAACAACTTCCACGCCCAGCCCGTGCAGGCCCAGGATTTCCAGCTCAAAGCCCCCGAACAACCAACAACGAACAACCAACAACCAACAATCCGGGTTATCGAATGCTTCGACGGCCAGCTTATCACGGCCCGCCACGACCTGGCGGCGCGGGTGGAAAACGGCCTGGTGGTACCCGATGTCGCGCAGGACGTGCTCAAGCTCACGGTGGTTAACCGCTACCAGCCCGCCGCGCCGGCCGTGTCGTTTATTACCGGCTTCGGCCTGAAACACGGCGCCCTGGCTTCCAGCGTCGGCCACGACTCGCACAACATCACCGCCGTTGGCTGCGACGATGAAAGCCTGGCCCGGGCCATCAACCTGGTTATCGAAGCCAAAGGCGGCCTGGCCGCCGTGGGGCCCAACGGGGAAGAAATGCTGCTGCCCCTGCCCGTGGCCGGCCTGATGTCGGATCAGAATGGTCACCGCGTAGCCGAAGCCTACGCCGCCGTCGATGCGCTGTCCAAGCGCCTGGGCAGCCCGCTGGGCGCCCCCTTCATGACGCTGTCGTTCATGGCTTTGCTGGTTATTCCCAGCCTCAAGCTCAGCGACCAAGGCCTGTTCGACGGCGAGGCGTTCCGCTTCGTGGACGCGGTGGTGTAAGCACTGTTTGCCCCGGGTCGTAACAAATAAAAAGGCCGCTGCAAATGCTTGCAGCGGCCTTTTTGTATTGATTTTACGGCTGTTTAGACCGTCTCAAAGCGCTTTTCCAGGAGCTTGCGCATTTTTTCTTCGGTCAGCGGCTTGGCCAGGTATTCCACGCCGGCAAACTTAGCCACCCGGGCCGTGTCGGCTGAGTGCATGGAGGTAGTCAGAACCGCCATAACGGTTTTCTCCTTCACGTCGGCCGGCAGCTGGCTGTACTGCTCCAGAAACTCGAAGCCGTCCATCCCGGGCATTTTCAGGTCGACAAACACCAGCTGGGGCGCGTCGGGCTCCATGGAGCTGGCCCGGTCCGCGCCGTTGCCCCAGAGAAAGTCGTACGCTTGTTCGGCCCGCGAAAAGGTGTACACCTTATCGGCCACCTCGAGGCGGCTCAGCAGACGGTTGTTGAGGAAGCTGGTCGTCTCGTTATCATCGACCAGCACGACGTTGCGCAGTTTCTTAGGCATAGCGTAGTCCGTTGAAAGCGTAAGCCCTGCCTATTGTAAACAGGGGTATTCTATTACAACCAGCCCTGCTCGCGCATCCAGTCGTCGTTGTAGATTTTGCCGAGGTAGCGGGTGCCGTGGTCCGGAAGAATGATAACCATGACGTCCTCCTCTTTCAAGTGCTCTTTGGCGTACTCCAGGGCGCCATGCACCGCCGAGCCACACGACCAGCCCACGAACAGGCCTTCTTCCTTGGCCAGCCGCCGCGTCATAACGGCCGCGTCCTGGTCGGTGACTTTGATAAACAGGTCAATCAGATCAAAGTTAACGTTTTTGGGAAGAATATCTTCCCCGATGCCTTCGGTCTTGTACGGGTAGATTTCGTTTTCATCGAAAATACCCGTCTCCTTGTACTTCTTGAAGACCGAGCCGTACGTGTCCAGCCCTACCGTTACCAGCTCGGGCTTTTGCTCCTTAATGTACTGGGCCGTGCCGCAGATGGTACCGCCCGTGCCCACGCCGCAGGCCAGGTGGGTAATGGTACCTTCGGTCTGCTTCCAGATTTCGGGGCCGGTGCTTTCGTAGTGCGCCGCCGTGTTCGACATGTTGTCGTACTGGTTGGGGTAGAACGAGTTCGGCGTTTCCTGGCTCAGGCGCTTGGCTACCGAGTAGTACGAGCGGGGGTCTTCGGGAGCTACGTCGACGGGGCAGACCACCACTTCGGCGCCCACGGCCCGCAGAATGTCCTGCTTCTCCTTGCTTTGCTTGTCGCTCATCACGAAGATGCACTTGTAGCCTTTGGCAATGGCGCCCAGGGCCAGGCCCATGCCGGTGTTGCCGCTGGTGCCCTCGATGATGGTGCCGCCGGGCTTCAGGATGCCGGCCTTTTCGGCGTCCTCAATCATCTTCAGGGCCATCCGGTCTTTCACCGAGTTGCCGGGATTGAAGTACTCCACCTTCGCCAGGATCGTGCCTTTGATGCCGTCGGTGACTTTGTTGAGCTTCACCAGCGGCGTGTTGCCGATGGCCTCAACGATATGATTCAAATACATTGCGAGAGGAATGCGGTTTTGAGTGAGAGGACCGCAAAGGTACGAATTTCGGGTGGGAGCCCCTCGCTGCCGCCCATCATTCCCTTGTCCGACTCTAAACCCAGGGCAAGCCGGCGGCCGGCTCCGGGGCGCAAACAAAGCCGGACCCAAATTGTCATTATGCCTGCCTGGTGGCACTTAGCGGGGCCAAGCACGACCGTGGATTATACCTTGCCCGCGCTGCAAATAAAGGCTACTTTTGCACACCGGTAGCCGAGCAGGCCGCTGGTTCCCACCCCAAATTGATAGTATCCTTTAACACTTCTCCGAATGAGCGTTCTGGTCAACAAGGATTCCAAAGTGATTGTGCAGGGTTTTACGGGCTCCGAAGGCTCGTTTCACGCCCAGCAGATGATTGAGTACGGCACCAACGTGGTTGGCGGCGTGACGCCCGGCAAAGGCGGCAGCACCCACCTCGACCGGCCCGTGTTCAACACCGTGGCTGAGGCCGTTGAAAAAGCCGGTGCCGACACCAGCATCATCTTTGTGCCCCCGGCTTTCGCCGCCGACGCCATTATGGAAGCCGCCGACGCCGGCATCAAGGTTATCGTAACCATCACCGAAGGCATTCCGACCAAGGACATGATTGCGGTGAAGGAATACCTCAAAGGCCGCGACGGTCTGCGCATGATCGGGCCCAACTGCCCCGGCGTAATGACCGCCGGCGAGTGCAAAGTGGGCATCATGCCCGGCTTCATCTTCCAGAAAGGCCGCGTGGGCATCGTGTCGAAATCGGGCACGCTGACCTACGAAGCCGTGGACCAGCTGACCAAAGCCGGCCTGGGCCAGACCACGGCCATCGGCATCGGCGGTGACCCCATCATCGGCACCACGACCAAAGAAGCCGTGGAGCTGCTCATGAACGACCCCGAAACCGAAGGCATCGTGATGATCGGTGAAATCGGGGGCGGTATGGAAGCCGAAGCCGCCCGCTGGATCAAGGCAACCGGCAACAAGAAACCCGTGGTAGGCTTCATTGCTGGCCAGACGGCCCCTCCCGGCCGCCGCATGGGCCACGCCGGCGCCATCGTCGGTGGTGCCGACGACACGGCCGCGGCCAAAATGGCCATCATGCGCGAGTGCGGCATCCACGTCGTGGATTCGCCCGCCGAGATTGGCGAAACGATGCTGCGCGTACTGGGCAGCAAGTAATTTCTCTTGCTTCTGCACTGACCAAGGCCGAAGCAGTTGGTGAACACACGCCAACTGTTTCGGCCTTTTTGCACTATTTCCACACCATTGCTTTATGACAAAAACCTCTACTCTTACTGTTTGCGTCCTGTTCATCGGCAGCATCCTGCTGCAAAGCTGCGCCACTATTATCTCCGGCTCCCGGCAGGCCATGTTCGTATCGGGGCAGCCCGAGGGCAGCACGTACTACGTCGGCACCAAGCCACTGAAGGCTAGTCCCGTAGCTGACAAGCCCGGCACCGTGAAGGTGCTGATCAAGCGCAAAGGCACGTCGGAGTTTAAAATCAAGCACGAAGGCTACAAGGACTACAACGAAGCCCTGAATGCCGACCGCCCCAACGCAGTCACCTACCTCAACTATCTGGGCTTGCCGCTGATACTGCCCTACCTGGTAGGCATGATGACGGATGCGGGTACCGGAGCCGTGTATAAGTTCAGCCAGACGGACATCCATGCCGAAATGCCCCACCTCACCCAGGCCGTGGCCGGGGCGCCCAGCATTCAGGCCGGCGCCATGAACGTGCGCATCAAGGGCGGCGACAAGATGGGCAACTTCTACATCGTGAAGGAGGCGACGGATGTGCTGTATTTTGGTAAGTCGCTCGACGTGGACGCTGAGCACCTGCGCAGCAACGTGAACAACACCCTCAAAGACCTGGGGTATTCCGTGCCCGGCAGCGAGGGGCGGAGCATGTTCTCAAACGGGGCCAACTCGCGCTACACTATTCAAGGGGAGATGCGCGACATCAAGTACGACGTCAAGGCCTCCAACAAGTACGAGTCCTTTGCCCACTACTCGACGCACTGCCGCGTGGAGGTAACCTGGAAGCTAGTCAACCAAGCCCGGCAGACGGTGGTTGAGCAAAAGACTTCGGGCATGAGCATCAAAGGCGAAAAGGGCGGCAGCGCAGCCTTCGAGGATGCCTTCGACAATGCCTTTCTGACGTTCCTGGAAAACAAAGATGTGGTAGCGGCCCTGTCGAAGCCAGCCGCCAAGGCGGGGGCTGCAACGGAGCAACTGGCCGCCGTGATGCTGCGCCGCGCCGCGCCGCCCAAGCTTACCGCCGACAACGGCGTCAGCCTGGCCGCTCGCAACGTGGTGGTTATCGAAACAGGCGACGGGCACGGCAGCGGCTGCATTGTCTCGACCGACGGCTACATCATCACGAATGCCCACGTCGTGAGCGACGAACAGGAGGTGAAGGTACTGCTGCCCGACGGGCTGGCGGCCAAAGGGCAGGTAGTGCGCGTTAATGCCGACCTGGACCTGGCCCTGGTGAAAATCGACGCCGAAGGGCTCAGCGCTTTCCAGCTCCCTACGGCCAATCAGGCCGAGGTTGGCACCGACGTATTTGCCATCGGCACGCCTGCTGACAAGGAGTTGAGCCAGACCGTAACGAAAGGCATCATCAGCGCCCGGCGCAAGATAGAAGGCCGCGCCCTGATACAAACCGACGTGAGCATCAACGGCGGCAACAGCGGCGGGGCACTGGTAACCCGCTCAGGACAGCTGCTGGGCATTGTGAATGCCAAAATTGTGGGCAAAGGCATTGAAGGAATTGGCTTTGCCATTCCCGCCGAGCAAATAGCGGATATTCTGCAGCTTAAATACATCGACTAAGCTGCCTGCGAGCCAAGCCTTACCGTCTCTTGCCTGAAATAAAAAAGCCCCGGCGCAAGTCGGGGCTTTTTTTGTGGCTGAAATTATGGGCCGGGGTAAGCAGCACCGCTACCGCCTTCCCTCCTGCCCGCCCAGGTTCACGACGATGCCGAGCTGAAACACCGAGTTGGCCGCCTTCAGGTACTTGCGGTGGCGCAGGCCGAAGTTGCTGCCGCTGATCATCTGGAACTGGATGGGGCCCAGCACGCTGATGCGGGTGAAGCTAATGGGCTCCAGAAAGATGTTGTCTTCCGCCTCCTGGGGCTTGCCGTCGATGGTGAAGTCGTGGAGCTGCACGTAGCTGGCGCGCAGGGCCATGCCGTAGGAGACGGGCCAGTCGCGGTTGAAGAAGTGCCAGGTCTTGCTTTCCTTCTTGCTGAAGTTGGCTTGCAGGTAAACCTTTTCCAGGTTGCCTGCCAGGGTTTTGCTCACCCCTTCGCTCCGCTCGGTGCGCTTGCCGCTGCCCAGGCCGTAGCCGCCGTAAAATTCCAGCACCCGCTGGTCGCGCATGCGGGTGAAGTAGCCCAGGCCGACTTCGCCGAAGTTGTGCTCTTCGTACTTGCGGTTGTTTTTGCTGCCGAAAAAGGACTGCTTTTTATCGGAGCGCAGAAAGGAGGCGCTGCCCTGCACCCCGATATGGTCGCCGAGGGCGTAGGCGCCCTGCAAGGCCGTGTTCTGGCTGAAATTGGTGTGAATACCGCCACTGAACTCGCCCTTCTGGGTAAGCAGCGGCGCCTGGGGCGGGGGCGGGAAATACAGGGACGAGCAGCTGCTGACAACCCCCAGAACACTCAGCAGCACAAGCCGCGGCAACATCTTTACAGCCACAGGAACGGCAGAATAAGGCCAGAAATATGAAAAACGCCTGGCGGCGGGCAGCTACTCCGGTAGCCACCCCGTATAGCCTTCAGCCGTAAGCTCGACAGGGTTATGCCGTTTGGAAAGCACCCGGTCCTATTTCCCGCCAATTTCTGCTTTTTATGCCTACTTCGTACGATGTTTTGATTATTGGCTCCGGTCAGGCCGGCAACCCGCTGGCCGTGGCCCTGGCCGAAGCCGGCCGGAAAGTGGTGCTGGTGGAGGAAAACCACCTGGGCGGCTCCTGCATCAATTACGGCTGCTCGCCCACCAAGGCCCTGCTGGCCTCGGCCGAACGGGCCCACCAGCTGCGCACGGCCGCCGACTACGGCATTGCCGCCACCGAGCCGCAGGTTGACTTCCGGGCGGTAATTGCCCGCAAGGATGCCATTATCAAAAAGTCGCGGGCGGGCGTGCGCAGCAACCTAACCCAGGAACACGAGGGCATTACGGTGCTGCACGGCCACGCGGCCTTTACCGGTCCCCGCGCGGTGCGGGTAGCGCTGGCGGGCGGCGAAACCGAGGAGCTGCGGGTACCGCTGGTTTTCATCAATACCGGTACGCGGGCGGCGGTGCCCGAGCTGGCGGGCCTCCAGGACGTGCCCTACCTGACCACCACCGAGCTGCTCGACCTGCAGGAGCTACCCGAGCACCTGCTGATTCTGGGCGGGGGCTACATCGGGCTGGAGTTTGGGCAGATGTTTCGCCGCTTCGGCAGCCGGGTTACGATTATCGAATCGAATAAGAACTTGCTGGAGCACGAGGATGCCGACGTGTGCCAGGCCATGCAGGAGCTGCTGGAAGCCGAGGGCATCGAGTTTGTGCTGGGTGCCGAGGCCCACCACGTGTCGCGCAACGCGGAGGGCGTACTTACGCTGTCGGCCCGCACCAAGGCCGGGGAGCGGCGCCTGCGCGGCACCCACCTGCTGGTAGCTACCGGGCGCGTACCCAACTCCGACAAGCTGGGCCTGGACACCATCGGGGTGAAAACCGACGAGAAAGGCTACATCCAGGTGAATAGCCGCCTCGAAACCGCTGCTAAGGGCGTGTACGCCCTGGGCGACGTGCACGGCGGGCCGCAGTTCACCCACATCAGCTACGACGACTACCGCGTGGTGCGCGACGGAATCGTGCACCGCAAGTGGCGCTCGGCCAAGCAGCGGCCCCTACCCTACACCGTGTTTACCGACCCGCAGCTGGGCCGCATCGGCCTTTCCGAAGACCAGGCCCGGGAGCAGGGCATCGACTACCGGGTGGCGACGATGCCGGTGCGCACCATTGGTCGGGCCCGGGAAACGGGCCGCACCCTGGGCTTCTGGAAGGTGCTCGTCGACGGGCAGGACCGGGTGCTCGGGGCGGCTATCCTGGGGCCGGAGGGCGGCGAAATCATGATGATGTTTCAGCTGGTAATGATGGGCAAGCTAAAATATCCGCAGCTGCGAAACATGGTTATTGCCCACCCGACCTGGGCTGAGGGACTTAATAACGTGTTTACGAAGTTGCAGAAGCCTAACGGGTAGGCCGGGCCAGTAAGCGGTGCGGATACAAAACTACGCTGAGGGCCATAAACAGTTGGCCTTCCCGCAGCCGCCGGTATTCAAACTGGTGAGGGTCATCGGCATCAGCCGTATAAGTGCTGCTCGGTACTCCGGTCAGGCCGCCCGACAGCTGCACGCTGAGCCAATGCAGACTGCCTTCGTCGGGCCCAACGCGCATGAATAACATTGGGTCGAGACGGGTCATGCGCAGCTTTGCCAACGGCTCGTCATTATAGAGCAAAGAAGTGAAGCGGACCTGGGAAAAGCGCCAGGCCGTCCCAACCGTAAGCCAAGAATACTGGTAGGAAAGAGCCAGTTCACCGAAGTACTTATTGTAGCGCGCATTAAAATCAACGTTGTAGGGCTGCCCGAGGAACAACGAGGGCTGCACGTAGCCCCGACGGCTCACGGCCTGGCCAAAGCCACCCAGCCCGCTCACGAGCCAGCGCTGGCCCAGCGGGTAGTAGCCGCCCAGACCCACTTCGTACTGTCGGCCCCGGAAATAGCTGGTGTCGCGGGAATCTTCTTTGAAACCGCCGGCCGCCCGCACCAGCAGGTGCTTTACGGGTGAATACGTCACGGCACCTTCCCAGCGGCCGTTCAGAAAGGTGGTTCCCTGCACTTCCGCCTGCCCTTTGTCGCGCAATTGCGGGGCGCCCGGCAGCATAGGGGCGTATACCGAGCAGCTGCCCAGACCCATCAGGCCCATAGCTAATAACAGGCCTGATGGCCCTACTGGTAGTCGTAAAATCATACGGGGGTTTCTAAGAAATACGGCGGTTATTACAAAACCGGCCGCTCATGAGGAGCGGCCGGTTCTTATACTGATGCTAAACTAGCAAACTATGGTTGCACGCCGTTTCGCTGGTTACTTAAAAGCTTTGGCCGGAACACGACGCCCAGGCTGACCATCGGCATCGGGCGCGACGGGGTGCCGTGTTATGCAGCTAGCTGTGGAAACCGCAGTAATGCTCCTGCTCATAGTCGTTTCCGCAGCCGCCCCGGCTGAACCACCAAGCCTACCCCCAGACGGGGACGGGCGGCGTAAAATACGCTATTCTCCGGCGGTGAAGCCAGTGCTACCGAATACCCGACCTGGGCCTCAAGGCGCACAGCCCTCTCCTTCGTACGCACCACCCAGGCCGGCTCCAGGTACCACATGGCCGGTTGACCCCGATTTTGCCCGTTCAGCGTCAGGTGGGCAAACCGGACATGGCTCAGCCGCAGCACCAAGCCCAGCGCCCCGATACCCGCGCCGGGGGCAGCCCACGTCGCGCTTCCCTGCCCAGCTATGGTAGTGAACCGGCCCAACTGCTCTGGTAAGCCCCGCCGAACTGCCGTGCCGCCACTGGCACCGCCCACGGGTACAATGAAGCCGGGCAGGCCTGGGGTAGTTGTACCGTGGGCAAACGTGCGGCCCTGCCCAAAGCTCCCGGCTATTTCTACCCTAGCTCGGCCCTTGCCTAGGGTAAAATAGTAGCCCATACCCACTTCATATTGCCGGTTCCGCAAATACGAAGCCGTACTATCGGTGGCTTCGCCGCTACGGCAGGCACTTAGGGCGGCCCCTAGCCGCAGGAGTTCTACCGGCGACCAGGCGGCCGCTGCCTGGCCCGTTTCGAACAGGTGCCAGCTACCGGCCACCGCCAACTGCCCCCGATGCTGCACCACCGGCGTGGTAGCCAGCATCGGCTGGTAAAATGGCACGCAGCCCGTGGCAGTGCCAACCCCTAGCAAGGCCCAGAGTAAATAACGTACCATTGGCAACTGAGTTGAGAGAGTAACCAAGCTATATCGAACCGGCCCGGCTTACTTATCGCGCCCGAACTGCGGCCGGAACACGACGCCCAGGCTAACCATTGGCACGGGCCGGGACGCCTTGCGGGCTTCGCGGTTCTCGGCGTAGTAGTCGTTGCGGCCAGGACCTTCCGGCGCTACCAGCGGCGCGGGCTGCTGGGCTACCGACAGGCCCGCGGTAGCCTGGAGCTGCCACCGGTCGCGCGGGTCGAGGCTGACCCGGTAGAAGGCCAGGCCCTCGTGGCGGAAGGCGTTTTGCATGGGAATGGCCAGGACTTCGGGAGAGGAGCCGAAGCGGTACTCCAGCTGGCCGTAGCGCACATTGGCGAGCCGGTAGACTAGGCCAAACGACTGGGCCTGCCGCTCATGGGCCAGGCTCAATTGCCCGAATACCTTGCTGTACCGGGCATGGTAGGTGTTGATCCCGCCAATGGGAAACTCCGCCAGGGCTTTTTGGGCGGTGGCGGCTCCGTAGCCGGCCAGGCCCGTCAGCACCCAGCGGGGGCTCAGGTGGACGTAGCTACCCAGGCCCGCTTCCCACTGCCGGGTGGTGGCGTAGGTATTTTCCGCCAGCTTCGGCTGAAACGAGCCGGCGGCCGTCACCAGCAGATGCGGCAGGGGCGAATACACGGCCGTGCCCTCCAGGCGGGTGTTGGGTTGCAGGCTGCCGGTGAGCTCCAGCTGGCCCTGCTGGCTGACGGTGGAAACGGTGGGCTGCATGGGCGTGTAGACCGTGCAGCTGCCCAGCCCAGCCAGTAGAGCAAGTTGACTTAGATACTGGTAGAAATTGCGGGTTGCCATAGAAAGTAGCCGAAGTACGAAGTGCGGTGGTTGATACCTCAAACGTACACCGGCTCTCGGGCCAGGCGAAACCGATATTCCGGTTTATCAGACTTTATACACCGGCCAGCTTTTCCTGCTCAACCGCTAAAAAACCGTTCTTACTAGGCTGTTACCGGCATTTCGGCTGCTCCCGGCCAGGACTTTTAATTCCGTTATTCTGGTAATGGGTTCAGCAAGCGGCAGAGGCTGGAGCCGCAGCCACACCCTGACGGTGGAAAACCGCTCGGGTAACGCATTGGTGCTGTGGATGGCCCAGAAGGACGGTAAGGAAACGACGACGCAGACGTGTCCCGCCGGGCAAATAATGGTGCTGACGCGGGCCCAGCTGGGCCGGAAACGGCGCGGTTTGCGGGGGACACGGGCGGGGAGGCTATGGTTGTGGTGCGGCGGGTGGTGTAGCGGTAGTTTCTGAGTAGCTTAGGAAGCAGGTGGGGCGTAAGTGCCGCCTGCTTTTTTTGTGTAGCTTGGGAGGAATACCTGTGTTTATTATGTCGCAAAAAGAGTTTACCGATTATGTAACGGCCTGCCTATTCAGCCATTTTCCACAGTTTGTGCAAGGATATGCCAAGAAGCATGACGACATTATGGTTATCGACTATCCAAGTAGCCAAGGCAAGCTACTTCTCCGCATAACTACGCGGGGCAGGGAGCTTGCGGTAGGCTTTGCGGCCAACGCCGAGCGATTCGCCTGGCATCTGCACATGCGCCAGCTTGGAGCCATCACACCGGAAGAGGAAATTCAGGCGGCAACTCAGCTTTTACGCAGGATTTTTACTGATAGTGAGCTGATCGTACACTCATCGGCCTTGGGGTATTTTCTTACCGAAGACCCAGCGGGCATCTACCAGTATCAACAGCCGGAGGAAATCATCAGCGTCTTTCATTGGAGCGAACTATAGGTGTACGCCTCTTTCCTCTTTGACCAGCTAAAAGCACAGAATCTACCGGTGTCCTAACTGGCGCGAGTTTAGGCGCAGCCGTAACTCGTGACCAGTCATGACATGGAGGTTGTACCTCCACTGCTGCAGAGCGGCAAACCGGAACCGCGCCGAAGGCAGGTCGTTCTAACGGGGGAGGCACAGCCTCCCGGCATAAACCGGCACGAGTTACGGCTGCGCCTAAACTCGCGCCAGTTCAATCACAAAAAAGCCCCCGCAACTCTCGTCGCGGGGGCTTTTGCTTTCTGAATACAGCTACCTACTTAGCGTAGGCTACGGCGCGCATTTCGCGGATTACCGTGATTTTGATCTGGCCGGGGTACTGCATTTCCTTCTCGATTTTCTGCGAGATTTCGTAGCTCAGCTCCTGGGCCCGGTCGTCGGTTACGTTGTCGGCGTTGACCATCACGCGCAACTCGCGGCCGGCCTGGATGGCGTAGCACTGCAGCACGCCGTCGAACGATACGGCGGTTTCTTCGAGCTGCTTGAGGCGCTTGATGTAGCTTTCCATCATCTCGCGGCGGGCACCGGGGCGCGAGCCGCTGATGGCGTCGCAGGCCTGCACGAGGGGTGAAATCATGGCCGTCATCTCGATTTCGTCGTGGTGGGCGCCGATGGCGTTGACCACGTCGGGGTGCTCCTTGTACTTCTTGGCCATCTCCATGCCCAGGATGGCGTGGGGCAGCTCGGGCTCCTCGGTGCTTACTTTACCGATGTCGTGGAGCAGGCCGGCGCGCTTGGCGTGCTTCACGTTCAGGCCCAGCTCGGCGGCCATCGTGGCGCAGAGGTTGGCTACTTCGCGCGAGTGCTGGAGCAGGTTCTGACCATACGACGAGCGGAAGCGCATGCGGCCCACCATCTTGATCAGCTCGGGGTGCAGGCCGTGAATGCCCAGGTCGATGATGGTCCGCTCGCCGATTTCGACGATTTCCTCGTCGATGTTCTTGCGGGTCTTGGCCACGATTTCCTCGATGCGGGCCGGGTGAATGCGGCCGTCCTTCACCAGCAAGTGCAGGCTCAGGCGGGCTACTTCGCGGCGCACCGGGTCGAAGCCGGAGATGATAATGGCCTCGGGCGTGTCGTCGACGATGATTTCGACGCCGGTAGCGGCTTCCAGGGCGCGGATGTTGCGGCCCTCGCGGCCGATGATTTTGCCTTTTACGTCGTCCGATTCGATGTTAAAAATCGAGACGCAGTTCTCAATGGCGTGCTCGGCGGCGGTGCGCTGAATGGTTTCGAGCACGACTTTCTTGGCATCTTTGGTAGCCGTGAGCTTGGCCTGGGCCACCACGTCCTTGATGTAGGAGCTGGCCTGGATCTGGGCTTCGTTCTTGAGCGACTCGACCAGCTGCTCGCGGGCTTCGGCGGCGGTCAGGCCCGAAATGGTTTCGAGCTGGTGCTGCACCTGGCTGAGCTGGGCCTGGAGCGACTCGCGGGTGCTTTCCAGCTCCTCCTCTACTTCCTGCTCGCGCTGCTGGAGCTTGGCTAGCTGGGTTTCCAGGGTGGCGCGGCGCTTTTCTTCCTGGGCCTCCAGCCGCTCGCGCTGCTGCTGGGAGTCATGCTGGAGCTTTTCGCGCAGGGCGTCCATGTCCTGCTCCTTCTTCTGGATTTGCTCGAGCTGGCGCTGGGTGGTGAGGGTGAGCTGCTTGATGCTCTGCTCCTGCTCGACTACGCCCTGGCGGCGCTGGGTCAGCTCGGCTTCGAGCTCCTGCTTCTGCCGCTTGCTGTCCTGCTCAAACTCGTTTTTGAGCAGGCGGAATTTGTCTTTCGACTGCTGAATCCGCTCGTCGCGGGTGCGGGTGGCCTGGGCTTCGGCCTCCTGAATGATCTGTTGGGCGCGGGCTTTGGCGTCGGCCTCGTGGTCCAGGCGGGCCTTGCCGGCCAGCTGCCTGCCGACCACGATGCCGACCCCAAGGGCAAGCACGGCGGCCAGGATGATATACAAAATGTCGGGCATTGAGCTATGGTTTTAGGGGGGTGGGGAAAAACCATAACACGGAAAAACCTGCCGACGACGAACGAATGGCGGAGCCGCTTGCCCCACCCGATTCGAGTCTGAAACGATGCCGGCGCCGGTGCTTTAGCCCAGCACCACGCCCGACAGCAGCTCGTCCAAGCGCGCGAGGCGTTCGGTCAGGGCTGCATCGGTGCCGTCCTTTTCCTTGCTGACCTTCAGGCTGTCAGCCATGGTGGACAAGGCAATCATGGCCAGCAGATCCTGCTTGTCCTGAATGCCATACTGCTCGCGAAATTCCTTGATCCGCTCGCCCAGCAGGCGGCCCGCCAGGCGCAGGCGCTCCTCCTCCAGGGGGGCTACCCGCATCGGGTAATCCCGGTCGGCAATGCGGATTTTAATGGAAAGTTCGCTCATCGGGAGCAGCAGTCGTGGGATGTAGGGTTTGTTACTCTCTCAAGTAGGCAAGGCACTTATCTATTTCGCGGATATATTCGTTGAGGCGAAGTTTCAGCTCGTTTGCGTTGGCAGGTTCCCCTGCTATGGTATTGACAAGTTTAGCGATATTCTCTTGATTCTGGAAATCCTTCAACTGCCGCTCCCGGTCGCGCACGTCGGCCCGGAGCTGTTGGATGGTGGTCTGGGCATCGGCCAAATCCTCGCGCAAGCCCTGATAGGCAGCCACTAAAGACGTCACCTGACGCTCCAGGCGGTCTAGTTGGGCAAGTTGTTTGGAAGAGGCCATCGAAAAAGAAATATTTTGGAGGCTAATGTAAGACGAAGTTGCCGGCTGTGGTACTCCGGAGTTAAAGTTGGGCTTTAACTCGCTTCAGCCAACTACCTTCAATACCAAAAACGGCCCGGGCATTTACGTGTATAGAGTTGGCACGAATTGTCCTGGTATACTCTATAAAGCGTCATGCTGAGCGGAGTCGAAGCATCTCTGCCGCAGTAGTAAATAGATTTTACCATTGCAGTAGAGATGCTTCGACTTCGCTCAGCATGACGTCCTTTTGGGAGTTACTTCCGGATCAGGGCCCCGGCCTGCTTTTCGAACTGGCCGATGAGGCGCTGCATTACGCCGTCGATGGCCTGGTCGGTGAGGGTTTGGGTGGGGTCCTGCAGGGTGAAGCTCACGGAGTAGGACTTTTTGCCCGCACCCAGATTTTCGCCCTCGTACACGTCGAACACGTTCACGCTCTGCAGCAGCTTTTTCTCGGTGCGCTGGGCAATCTGACGGAGCTGGTCGAAGGTCACGGTCCGGTCGACGACTACGGACAAGTCGCGGCGCACCTCGGGGAACTTGGCCAACTCCTTGGCCGTGAGCGTGTTCTTGTATTTCCGCATCAGGAAGTCCCAATCCAGCTCGGCGTACCACACGGGCTGGTTCACGTCGAGGCGTTTGAGGATGGCTGGCGACACGGCCCCGAGGTGGGCCACCGGCTGGTTCTGGGCCAGCAAGGTGAGGCCCCCGGCCAAGTACGGATGCTGCACGGGCTGGGACGCGGGCTGCGCAAAGCCGAACGAGGCCAGGACCTGCTGCACGGCGGCGGCTAGCTGGTGGAAAGTGGTTTTGTCGGACTTCTGCTGCCAGGTTTCGGCGGCGGTGTTGCCGCTGAGGTAGATAACGAGCTTGTTTCGCTCAGTATACTTGCCCTCGGCTTCGCGGTGGTAAGTTTTGCCGAACTCGTAGAGCTTCAGGTCGCGCTGGCGGCGGTTGACGTTGTAGCGGATGATTTCCAGGCCCGAGTGCAGCAGCGTGGGGCGCATCACGTTCAGGTCGGCGCTGTTGAAGTTGAGCACCGGTACCAGAGTTTCATCCTTCTCCCCTTCCTTCTCGAAATAGAGCGAGTTGGTCAGCGAGTTGGTAATGATTTCCGAAAAGCCCTGGCCGCTGAGCAGGCGGGCCGTGTTCTGGCGCAGCACCTCGGGGTCGGGGTTGGGGAATTTGGCCAGGAACGAAGCCGAGTTGTGGGGCCGCAAAGCCACGTGGTTGTAGCCGTAGATGCGCAGGATTTCCTCGATGACATCGGCTTCCCGGGTCACGTCCACCTTGTGCGGCGGCACGCTCAGAATCCACTCGGCGTGGCCGGCGGCATCCTGGCTTTCCTCGGCAATGAGAATATCGAGGTCGGTGAGGATCTGGCGGATTCGCTCGGGGGCAATGAACTGACCCACGAGCCGTTCAACGCGGGGCAGGCGCAGGCGCACCGGCGTGTGGCTGATGGGCGCGGGGTACTCATCCACGATACCTGCGGCCACGGTAGCCCCGGCCACTTCCTGGAGCAGCAGGGCGGCACGCTTCAGGGCCACGGGCACCATGTGCGGGTCGGTGCCCCGCTCGAAACGGAAGGAGGCGTCGGTTTTGAGCTGGTGCACCTGGGACGATTTGCGCACGGCGGCGGGTTGGAAGTAGGCGCTTTCCAGGAACACGCGGGTCGTAGCGTCCGACACGCCGGAGGTTTTGCCCCCGAACACGCCGGCCAGGGCCATAGGCGCGCCGTTGGCGTCGGCAATAACCAAATCAGCTGCTTTCAACGTCCGCTCGGTGCCGTCCAGGGTCGTGAACTTCTCCCCTTCCTGGGCCCGCTTCACGATGATTTTATTGCCGGTAATCTGGTCGGCGTCGAAGGCGTGCAGGGGCTGGCCCAGCTCGTGCAGCACGAAGTTGGTCACGTCCACCACGTTGTTGATGGGCGAAAGGCCGATGCTGCGCAGGCGGCGCTGCAGCCACTCCGGCGACGGGCCTACCTGCACGTTTTCCAGCAGCAAACCGGCGTAGCGCGGACTGGCTTCCGGGTCCTGAATTTCCACCGTGATGTTGCGCTCGGCCGAAGCCGGGGCGTGAAACTTGCTGATGTCGGGCAGGTGGCAGGGCTGGCGCAGCAACGCGCGCAGCTCCCGGGCCACGCCGTAGTGCGAAGCGGCGTCGGCGCGGTTGGGCGTCAGCCCGATTTCGTAGACCGAGTCGGAGTCCAGGCCGAAGTACTCAGCGGCGGGCGTACCGTTGGGCAGCTCGGTTTCCAGCACCATGATGCCAGCGTGCGACTGGCCCAGCCCGATTTCGTCCTCGGCGCAGATCATGCCCTCGGAGGCCGCCCCGCGAATCTTGGACTTCTTGATTTTGAACGGCTCCCCTGCGGCTGGGTACAGCGTCGCGCCTTCCAGGGCCACTACCACGCGCTGACCGGCGGCCACGTTGGGCGCGCCGCACACAATCTGGCGGGGCGTGGCGTCGCCCACGTCCACGGTAGTCAGACTGAGCTTGTCGGCGTCGGGGTGCCGCTCGCAGGTGAGCACCGTGCCCAGCACCACGCCGCGCAGGCCGCCGGGGATGCTTTCGAGCTCCTCAATTCCTTCTACTTCCAGGCCGGAGCCGGTGAGCAGCTGGCCGAGTTCCACGGCGGGTTTGTCGGTCGGAATCAGGGTACGGAGCCAGTCGAGGGATATTTTCATCTTGGTTGCTGATTGCTGATTACTGATTGCTGATTGCTGTAGCTTGTTGAATAACGAAACAATCAACCATCAGCAATCAGCAATTCAGGCGGCAAAGGTACGGATTCGGGCGGGCGGCGAAAGGCTAGTGGGCGTGGCCGGTGTGGTCTTCCTCGGGGAAGCTCTTTTCGCCGGCCGGAATGGGAATGGGCAGGCGGTTGTCGGCCGGCGGCACGGGGCAGGAATACTCGTTGTTATAGGCGCAGAACGGGTTGTAGGCCGCGTTGAAGTCCAGCACGATTTCCTTATCGGCCTCCGCGGGCAGGGCAATATCGAGGTAGCGGCCCCCGCCGTAGGTGTCGAAGCCGTTGGTTTTGTCGGTGAAGGGCACGAATAGCTCGGGCTTGTCGTCGTTCACTTTCAGAAACAAGACCAGCTGCCGGGGCTGCCGGTCAAGCTCAAACGTGGCCTTGCCCCAGCGCAGGTACTTATCGGCCTTGCCGTCGGTGAGCTGCATGGCCATGGTATCAGGGGTGGCAAACCGCTCCAGCTGGGCCGTGACGCGGAAGGCTTTGTCGGGCGCGTAGTAGCGCAGCGAGTCGAAATGGTCGCGCTGCTCGGCGTTGAGCGGCGAGTCTTTCATGCGGCGGAAGGAGTTGTTCTTTTCGGTGCGGGCTTTCTGAATGCCGGTAGCGTACTGGTCGTGGCCCAGCACCAGATCCTGCAGGAAGTAAGCGAAGACCACCAGCAGGCCCAGGCCGATGAGAAGTTTGGGGTTGATGCGCATAGGCCGCAAAGGTAGTACACGGGCCTCACCCCAACCCTCTCCCGAGGAGAGGGGGCCAGATGACGCGAACAGACGAAAGTCACAGCTTCTCAGCTGTGACTTTCGTATTCCTATCAGATCAGGAGATGCTACTATCAGCAGTAGCCGTTGCAGAGGCGCGAGCCGAAGCGGCGGCGCAGAACCTTGCGGCTGGCCCCCTCTCTTCAGGAGAGGGACGGGGTGAGGCTACAGAATGCACTCGTCGGCGAAGCTGTAGTAGCCGTGGTCGGTGTAAATCAGGTGGTCGAGCACGGGCAAATCCAGGAACTGGCCGGCTTCCTTGAGCTTGCGGGTCAGGGCAATGTCGGCGGCCGAGGGCTGGCGGTTGCCGCTGGGGTGGTTGTGGACCAGAATAATGCTGCTGGCCAGCTGCTCCAGGGCCTCTTTGAAAATCATCTTGGGGTCGGCCACGGTGCCAGCCACGCCCCCGCTGCTCACGCTGGTTTTGCGCATCACCACGTTGGCCCGGTTCAGCAGAATCACCCAGAACTCCTCGTGGGGCAAATCCTGGAGGTTGGGCCGCACCAGGTTGTAGATATCCAGGGAGCAGGTGATGGTGGTGCGGGCTGCGGCGGCGGTTTCCTTGCGCCGCCGCCCCAGCTCCAGGGCCGCCACGATGGTAATGGCCTTGGCCTCGCCAATGCCTTTATGGCGCATCAGGTCTTTGATGGACAGCCGGGCCAGCTCGTTCAAATCATTTTTTACGGCCGCCAGAATCAGCTTGGCCACGTCCACGGCCGAGAGCTTGGCCGTGCCCGAGCCCAGCAGAATGGCCATCAGCTCGGCGTCGGAAAGGGCCGTGCGGCCTTTTTGCATGAGCTTTTCGCGGGGCCGGTCTTCCTCGGCCCAGCTCTTGATGCTGAAGCTGGCGGGGGTTTGGTAGAAGACGGGCGCAGTTGCTTCTTCGGACAGATTGTCAAACGATTCCATCGGGTATTGATGTTGTAGGGCGTAACGGATAAAGTATAACCGGGCGTAATTCGTCTGGTAAAGTAGTTACCGGCGGCCAAAACCTCTGCGCGCCGGCGTAGTTTCTCTCTGATATATGCAAAGAATCATCACCAGCGCGCTGTTTGTCGTGCTCCTGCTTGGCGTCGATTGGTACGTATTCCAGGCCGTGCGCACCGTCAGCCAGGGCGCTTCGGCCGCCACCCAGCGCTTTATTACCGGCGGCTACTGGCTGCTCACCCTCGTTTCCCTGTTCGGCATTCTCTGGATGGCCCTCACCCGCGGCACCCCGCCCACGCTGCTGCGCACCTACCTGACCAGCGCCATTATGGTGCTGTTCGTCTCGAAGCTGGTGGTAGTCTTGTTTCTGCTGGTCGATGACGCGGGCCGCCTCGTGCGGTTTATGGCCTCCAAGTTCGGGGCCCGGCCCGACCCGCTCGGCAACGGCAGTCCCGGCATTTCGCGCAGCCAGTTTCTGAACCGCATGGCCCTGGTGGCGGGCGGCATTCCGTTCGTGGCCCTGATCTGGGGCATGGTGAAGGGCGCCACCGACTACCAGGTGAAGCGCGTGGTGCTGAAGTTTCCGAACCTACCCGCCTCGTTCGACGGCTTCAAGCTGCTCCAGATTTCGGACTTGCACACGGGCAGCTTCAACGCCGACCCCGAGCCCCTGGAGCGGGCCGTGGCCCTGATCAACAAGCAGCAGGCCGACCTGGTCTTCATGACCGGCGACCTGGTCAACAACGTGGCCACCGAGGTGGAGCCCCACATTGATACGCTGGCCAAAATCCAGTCGAAGCTGCCGATTTACTCGATTCTGGGCAACCACGACTACGCCGACTACGTCGACTGGACCGATCTGGGCGGCCAATCAGCCAAGCAGGCCAACCTCGACCGACTCAAGCAGAACCACGCCAAGATTGGCTGGAAGCTGCTGCTGGACGAAAGCCACACGATTGAGCGCGACGGCGAGAAAATAGCGGTGCTGGGCGTGCAGAACTGGGGCGCGCAGATGCGTTTCCCGAAGTACGGCAACCTGGCCCAGGCCCACGCCGGCAGCGGCGACGCGCCCTTCAAAATCCTGCTCAGCCACGACCCTTCCCACTGGGAAGCGCAGGTGCTGGAATACCCCGACATCGACCTCACGCTCTCGGGCCACACCCACGGCATGCAGTTCGGCGTCAACCTCTCGTTCCTGAAATGGAGCCCGGTGCAATACGTCTACAAGCAGTGGGCGGGCCTGTACTCGAAGGGCAAGCAGCACCTGTACGTGAATACCGGCCTGGGCTTTATCGGCTACCCCGGCCGGGTGGGCTTCCTGCCCGAAATCACCGTGTTTGAGCTGCGCCGGGCCTAAACTGACCAATTTATTTCCGGAGAAAAAGCGGCTAGGATTATTCCTAGTCGCTTTTTTTATTTCCCGAGTTTACCCGGCAGTAACCGAGGAGTTTGTGGGCGCGTATACGCCGCATCAGTTTCTGATTTCTCTCACAACCGACTCTCTACACCATGAAAAATTCACTGTTGCTGTTGTCGTGCGCCGCGGCCTTCACAATGGCTTCCTGCTCGCAGGAAAAAACCACCGAAACCTCCGAAACGACCATTACCACGGACGCCGCCAACGGCACGGCCATGAACACGGCCGACATGGATACCCAGTACCGCAACCGCGCCAATACCATTGCCACCAAGATGGCCTCGGACATGAAAATCCAGGATACGGCGATGGTGTCGCGCGTGCGCACGGCCTACTACAACCGGGCCCGCCGCATGGGCGAGCTGCGCAACCAGTACACTTCCGACACGACCGGTATGGCCGCCGCCATGCGCGACGCCAACATGCAGACCGACACCGAGTTCAAGTCTATCTTCACCGAGCCAACGCAGTACCAAGCCTACGAAACCAACCGCTCCGCCTACGACGAGTCGAACTACATGGACGACAACTCGGCCATGTCTTCCTCGTCGGATATGAGCTCGTCGGCAGACATGAGCACCACCGACAACTCGGCCATGTCGTCATCGGCCGATAACTCGATGTCGGGCGGCACACAGGTGGAGAAGCTGAAGGCCAAGGCCGACGACGGCAGCAAGCTGAAAGTGAAAGACAACGGCAAGGTGAAAACCAAAGACGCCGACGGCAACAAAACAAAAACCGAGTAAGCGTCCGGCGTAATTCCGGACTAGCCGATAAAAAGCCCGATCTGGTCGATCGGGCTTTTTTACTTTTGCCCCGGAGCCTTCCTTTGGGTTCTGCCCAGCGCAGTTGCCGGCCGGTAATTAGCACCTGTCCTGAGTGCTTGCCGCACCTTTGCGGCAGTTTTTTCGTTGCTTCGGAACTCCTGCCTGCAACGGCTCCGGAGTTTTTGGGCTCATTTAGGGGCTACTTCCATGGTAGTCTGTATTCTAATCAGCTTCGTGAAGGGCTTCTTTCAACTACTACAGGGTTTCTTTTCGGCGCGGGCACTTGGCCTGCTGGTCGGCTGCTGGCTGCTGCTGGCAGGCGGCGCTGCGGCGCAGGTGCGCGTCACGGGCACGGTGTCGGGGGCTAAAGACCGGCAGCCCATTCCCGGCGCGGCCATTTTCGTGCAGGGCACCAACCGTGGCACTGTGGCCAATGCCGAGGGCGACTTTGCCCTCAGCGTTGCCAATACCGACACGCTCGTGTTTCGGGCCGTGGGCTTTAAGCCCCAACGCCTGCCGCTGGGCCGCACCGGCTTGTCCCAGATTGTGGTGCAGATCTACATGCTGCGCGACAGTATTCAGCTGGGGGAAGTCCGGATTCAGGAAGGGCGCCCCGATCGGGCCGTTATCAACCGGGCGCTGCGCAACGTGCGCCGGCCCACGCCCCCGGCCAACGCCGTGCGCCGGGCCCCGCCGCCCAAGCCCCTGTTCCCGGTCGATACCATCGCCCCGCGCGACCCTATCCCGACCCTGGCCAGCCCCATCAGCCTGATTTACGACCAGTTTTCCCGGGCCGGGCAGCAGCGGCGCAAGATGGAGGAAATTCAAGCCCAGGAAAAAGCCGCCCAGGCCGAGAAGAACCGGCAGAAATACAACCGCAACTTCAAAGAAAACACGGGCTATGAGTAATGTGCTCAGGTGCTAATGTGAGAAATGTGCCATTGCGAGCTTGCGAAGCAATCCGTCCTCTGCGCAGTACGACCTGACCTTTGCCCGGAAAGCCCTTTATTCCAGCTGGAGTAAAGGGCTTTTGCTTGTACCGCGAAGTTCCACTTCGCGCGTCGTTGGAGCCAGCTGAACAACCGTCGTTCAGCGCCTCGCGAAGTGGAACTTCGCGGTACATGGGTCAGGGCTTTTCACTTTAGAAGGCTGAGCACATTTCAGAGGACGGATGGCCGCCGCTTGAGGCGCGGAATGGCTCATGACACATTCAGCCACATTGCTCACATTCTACCCACATTGCTCACATTAAGAATTAGCACATTCCCCCACATTAGCACCTGAGCACATTCCTACTCACAACTTCACTTCCGGCCCCGCGTAAAGTCAGGGTATGAGAATTGGATATCCCTGCGTCAATGAATCCCTGGATTGCACCTCCGGAGCCACGTTTCGGCTGGCGTCTTACTCCGCTGAGCGGGTAGAGCTGGCCGTAGCCAGCAACCTGATTTGTCTGCAGCGCATCCTGGAATACAACGTGGCCCACGAGCTGCGCTTTTTCCGGATTGGCTCCAGCATCGTGCCGTTCGGCTCCCACCCCATCAACACCTTTCCCTGGCAGGCGCGCTTCGAGCCGGAGTTTCGTGCCATCGGCAACTACGTGCGGGCGCAGGGCATGCGCATCTCCTTTCACCCCGACCAGTTTGTGGTGCTCAACTCGCCCAGCGAGGATATCGTGCAGCGCAGCATCGCCGAGCTGGTGTACCAGGGCTCGATGCTGGACTTGATGGGCCTCGACAGCACGGCCAAGCTCCAGATTCACGTGGGCGGCCTCTACGGCGACCGGGACTTGGCCATCAGCCGCTTTATTGCCACCTACCGCGAGCTGCCGACGGCCGTGCAGCGCCGGCTGGTTATCGAAAACGACGACCGGCTGTTTAGTCTGCGCGACTGCCTGCGGGTGCACGAGGCCGTGGGCATCCCGATTCTGTTCGACAACTTCCACCACGAGTGCCTCAACCACGGCGAGCCAATGGCCGAGGCGCTGCGCCTGGCCGCCGCCACCTGGCACCCCGAGCGCGACGGGGTGCTGATGATGGACTACAGCTCGCAGCAGCTGGGCGAGCGGAAAGGTAAGCACACCACCACGCTCGAAGAAGACCTATTCCGCGAGTTCCTGACCCATCTGCACGGCCTCGACGTCGACATCATGCTCGAAATAAAGGACAAGGAGGCCAGCGCCTGCCGCGCCGTGGGCGTGCTGCGCGAGCTGCAACTCATTGCCGCCGAAGCCGCTTCCCTGTCGTAACACAACTCCTTTCACCCCCCTACTTCTTCCCTTTCAATGGCAAACGACACACTGCCCCAGAATCATCTGGCCAATACCATACAGGCCCTGAAAAGCGGCCTTACTTCCATCCCGCTCAGCGCCGCCATGGACAACACCGAGGCCTGGCAGCAGGAGTTTCTGCAGAGCGGCATCCCGGCCTTGCAGGACATAGCCCGCGAAATCGGCAACCTGCAGTCGTTGCTCACGGCGCCCAAGATTGACGGCCCCGCCGTAGGCCGCGCCCTGAGCTTGCTGGGCTCCCAGACTACCCAGTTTGCCTTCCAGGCCGAAGCCGGGCAGCAGGCCGACGTCCGCTCCATCGGCGACCTGCTCCTGCGCCTGGGCTCCGATTTGCAGGCCCAGCCCGCCTAACTGCGGGGCGCCGCAGTCCGAACACGACAAAGCCTGTCCGAGCATACCGGGCAGGCTTTGTTTTTGACGACGCGAGGTAGCAGGCCTTATGCCCCCGTAAAAAAAGCCCCGGCCATACTTGGTCGGGGCTTTTTTACGGAATGGCGTTAACCAGGAACTACAGGCCGGGCTTGGTTTTAGCCTTGGCCTTCATGTTGTCATCCTTGGTTTTCATTTTGCCTTTTTTGTCGGCTTTCGACTTCATCTTGCCGTTTTCCATGCTGCCTTCGCTCATGGTCGAGCCCGAAGTCGTGCTCATGGTGCCGGAAGTGGTGCCGGTGCCCATCGAGCCGTTGTCCATGGTGCCGGAGGTCGTGCCGGTACCCATCGTGCCCGAGGTCGTGCCCGTGTTCATGGTGCCGCTAGTCGTGCCGGTATTCATCGTGCCCGACGTGGTGCCGGTGCCCATCGTGCCGGACGTGGTGCCCGTGTTCATGGTACCCGAGGTGGTACCGGTATTCATTGTGCCGCTCGTCGACGAACCGCTCGTCATTGAGCCGCTGGTCATCGAACCCGAAGTGCTAGTGCCGGAAGTAGTGGTGCCGGTAGTGGTTTGGGCCGAAGCCGAAGTGATACCAGCAGCGAGAAGGGCGGCGAAAGCAAAAGCAGTTTTCATAGGAAGAGTTTTTGGATGTAGAAAGGATTTTACCGCCGGTGGGACTGACGCGGTAGAGCCTCTTACGCAGAAACGTGCTCCGTGTTGAAAAATACCGCTTCCTAAACGCCTGACCCATTTAGTCTAAGAGGCTTACCGGGCGGTAAACAGCCGCTTTCTCTCTACGAAACTACCTTTTCGGGCGGCAGCTTATTTCTCCCGCACCCCGAAGCGGTAAACGGTAATAGAGTGCAGCGTGTCGCCGGGCTGCAGAATGGTGCTGGGAAACTTCGGCTGGTTGGGCGAGTCGGGAAAGTGCTGGGTTTCCAGACAGAAGCCCGCGTGCTTGCCGTAGACCCGGCCGCCCTTGCCCGTGAGCGTGCCGTCCAGGAAGTTGCCGGTGTAGAACTGGATGCCCGGCTCGGTGGTCAGGACCTCCAAGGTGCGGCCCGAGGTCGGCTCGTAGACCGTGGCGGCTGGGTGCAGCTCCGCCCCGGGCTGGTTCAGCACCCAATTGTGGTCGTAGCCGCCGGGCACCTCTCCGATTCGCTCGCCAATGGCGTGGGCCGTGGCGAAGTCAAAGGGCGTACCCTTCACAGACCGTAGCTCCCCGGTCGGAATCAGGGTGTTGTCGACCACCGTGTAGCGGTCGGCCGGCAGCGTGACCTGGTGGGCCAGCACATCCGGGCCCGCGCCCAGGTTGAAGTAGCTGTGGTTGGTCAGGTTCACCGGCGTGGCTTTATCCGTCGTGGCCGTATAGTCGAGGCGCAAGGCGTCGTCCTGGGTCAGCGTGTAGACCACCGTGACAGTCAACGTGCCGGGGTAGCCTTCTTCCCCGTTTTTACTCACATAGCGCAAGGTCAGGGTCTGGCCGTCGGCACTGCGGCCGGGCTCGGCCTGCCAGACGACCTTGTCGAAGCCCTGCCGGCCGCCGTGCAGGTGGTTGGGCCCGTTGTTTTTGGCCAGCGAGTAGGTTTTCCCATTCAGGGTGAACTGCCCGGCCTTGATGCGGTTGCCGTAGCGCCCGATCAGGGCCCCGAAATACGGGCCGGCTTGCTGGTATTCGGGGCTCTGGTAGCCGCTCACGTTGTCGAAGCCCAGCACGACGTCGCCCAGCTGCCCGGCTTTGTCGGGCACCAAGAGGCTGGTGAGCGTGCCGCCGTAGTTGGTGATGCGCGCTTGCAGCCCGTGGGCGTTGGTTAGGGTATAGAGCTGTACTTCGGTGCCGTCGTGGGTGTGGCCGAAGGAGGTGGGCGTAGACATGGCAGGTAGATTTCGGGGAAACGGGGGCACGGTGCCGAGGGCATGTACGGCCCCGGGGCATCTGGGGGTGACGCAAGAGCGTCCTACAGCGTTTTGGCGAAGCCGACTTTGATCTTGAGCTGGAAGTCGCCGATAACCTTGAAGATTTCCTTCAAACTGACTTCCTCCACCCGGGTCAGCGTCTTGGGGTCGAGGTAGTTGTCGGGGCGGCGTTTGTCGCTGATGATCTGCACGGCCTGCTTCTTGAGGCGCATGCCCATCAGGTAGTAGTACGACTGCAGCAGCTCGTGGTACTCTTTGTCGCTAAACACGCCCTGCTCCTTGAGGGCCGCCAGCCGCTCGCCGGTGTTGGTCAGAAAGATGCGGTGCTTCAGGGCGTAGATGCGGGCCAGGTCCACGATGGGCGTCATGGTCTTTTTCAGGTTGAACACCTGCTGGGAGCCCACCGTGAAGGTGCGGATGTTGCGGAAAAACGTGAGCGGGGGCTCAAACTGCAGGGCATTGATGGCCATGTAGTAGAAAAACCGGTCGTGGGGCACTTGCAGCTGCTCGCTCAGAAACTGCTGCAACTCCTGCATGATGGTGGCGTCGCCGTAGAGGTAGCGGCAGTCGAAGAAGGCCGCGAACTGCATCACCGCCTCGGGGTTCGACTCGCTGATCCACTCGGTGTAGTTGCGCTTCCAGTGCGAAAGGGAGTGGGTCCACTTGGGGTTTTTGGCCATGAAGCCCCCCTCGCAGAAGCTGAAGCCAATGGCGTTGAGCTGGTCGGAGACGTGCTCGGCAAACTGCTTGAAATAGGCCCGCACGGCCTCGCGCTGCTCGTTGGCCTTGTCCTCGTAGATAATGGCGTTGTCCTGGTCAGTGAGCAGGGTTTGCTCCTTGCGGCCTTCGCTGCCCAGCACCATAAACACGAACCTAGCCGGCGGCGGCCCCATTTCCTGAATCACGCCCTCAATGACTTTCAGGGCAATGGTGTCGGAAATGCTGGTGATGAGCTGGTTCACGATTTCGGGCTTCACGCCGCGGTCCAGCAGTTGGTACACCATGTCGGGCACCTGCTCCCAGCGCCGCCGCAGCTCCGGGCCCGACACGGCCTGCTTCACGGCCTGAATAAACATGAACGGCGACTGGGCCTGCTCGGTGAGCAGCTTGTTGCGGCTCACGAAGCCCACGTAGCCGGCCCCATCGGCGGCGCGCACGAGCAGGTAGCGGGTCTTGGTCTGGAACATGAGCAGCGTGGCCTCATACACGTAGGCCTGGGCGCTGATGCTGACCACCGGCGCATCCATAATGGTGCTGACCGGCTGGCGGGCGTCGAGCAGGCCGGCCACCACTTTGTCGCGCAGGGTAATATCGGTGACGTAGCCCGTGATGGTGCCGGCGGCGTCGGTGACGAAGTAGCAGCTGGTGCGGGCCTCGGCCATGCGGCGGGCCACCTCCCGGATGGGCGTGGTGCCGGGGCAGGCCACGATGTCGCGCAGCTCCACGGCTTCGAGGCGGCGCGAGTAGAGCTGGTCGGAGGCCAGGTAGTTCTGGGCCGCGCTGCCCTGGTTGAGCTTCACGAAGTGGGCGTACTCGTCGTCGAGCATGCGCTGGCCGTACTTGGTGGTGAAGTACTGGAAAAACCCGTCGTAGGCCTGGCACAGGGCCCGGAAGTCGCGGCGGTGCAGGAAGTAGACGCGCGTGCCCTTGCGGGCCAGTACCGTGCGCAACGAGCGTTTCTTATTGAGCAGCACCGAGATGCCGCCGTAGCAGCAGCCCGGCCCGCAGTGTTCCACCAGGCGCTTGTGCTGCTGGCTGTCGTAGAAAAACGTTTCGTACCCGCCCTCCACCACGATGTCGAGGCCGCGCAGCTTGCTCACGTCCTGCATGTATATAATGGCCTCGCGCGGGTGGGTTACTTCTTCCAGCAGATCGGCAATTTCGCGCAGCACGTCTTCGGGCAGCACGTCGAAAGGCTTCACGGTGCGCAGAAACTCTATCCGGTCGGTCATAGTCAGAGCAGTAAGAAGTAGGCGGCCAGCAAGACCAGCAGCAGCAGAATCAGTGCGGCAAGTATACGGGCAGCCGGTGGCCCGGGCTTTTCCGGCGGCCGGCGCGGGGGCGTTTGAGCGGTCAGGGTTTGCTCGGTGATGTCGCCGTTGCGCCAGAGCTCAAAAAAGCAGCGGGCCGTGGCCTGGGCATCTACCAGCGCGTCGTGCTGCCGCCGCAGGGGCTCCCGGAACAGCCGCTCGTACAGCTCGCCCAGGCGCAAGAAGCGCTGCGGACCGGCCTGCACAAACCGGCTGGTGGTGAGCATGGTGCAGAAGGTGGGCAGCGCCTCCAGCGGGTTGTCCAGGCCGGCGCGGTAAAAGCCCACGCCCAGCATGTGGAAGTCGAGCTGCATGAAGTGGGCCACCACCAGGGGCTCGTAGCGGAGCAAATCCTGGTAGAGGCGGCGCAGCACCGCGTGCCGGGGCTGGCCGTGCTCCTGCAAGAACTCCCGGGTCAGGCCGTGCACGCTCACCGAGGCGGGGCTCAGGTCGTAGTCGCTGGGCAGGATGTAGTGGTTTTCGGCCTTGAGCTGCTGCCCGTCGCGGGAGCACACCACCCAGGCCAGCTGGGCAATGTGGGGCCAGTTGCCCAGCACCGAGTACGGCTGCGACCAGTCCTGCGGAATGCCGGAGGTTTCGGTATCGACGAACAGCACGTACTCTCTCACGGCGGGCAAACGGATTTTTTACTGGACCACGGGACGGATGTGGCCCTGCTTATCGAACTCGACGGGCACCACGGCGGCTTGCTTCCGCACGGGCGCGTCGTCGTCGTTGCCAAACAGCGTGCTCCACCACTGGCCTCTTACGTCCTGAAAAAAGACGTCATGGCCCGCGTAGGGCACCGATACGTAGCATGGCTCGTAGGGCCCAGCAGCGTCCGGGACTCGGCCGTCATGCAGTGGTAGCGCTCATAATAGCGCTCGGCGCAAGATAGATAATAGCGTCCATTGGCCTTCAACAAATACGCGCCCTCGAAGCCGACGTGGTTGAGCTCGGAGGCCTTGCAAGGCCGGTTGGGGATGGTGGTGGTGGTGGTGGTGCTTTTGTCTGGACGTTATGACAAGGAACGGCAGGCGGCGGCGCAGCCGAAGCACCTCGCGGGCTGTCGTTGAACCCCTCCCCAACCCCTCCCCTCCGGGAGAGGGGCTTAGATTAGCATTGCAATGATTTGTACCAAGAGCATAATCCCAGGGCGTGGTGGTGGTGGTAGAATACTTCAACGGGGCCACCCGCCGCACCGCGTACCCGAAGGGCGGGAAGCGTATGCGGACTACAGGCTCCTACGCCCCCTGGGTATCACCGATTACCGCTGGCAGTATACGCCCCAGCACGTGGTGAACCCTGCGGGCAGCCTTCAACTCCGCGCGCTGGACTTCGCCAAGTACGGCCAACTGGACCAGAACGGTGGCAGTGGCAGAGGCGGCAACTGCTGCCCGCCGCGTGGGTCGCTAAAACATTCACGAAACACGTCGCCATTCCCAATCGGGTCAACGAGCCTTACGGGTATCTGTTCCAGAGCAAAACGTACCAGGTGCAAGGCAAGGTCTGCGAGACGTTCTATGGCGCGGGCAACGGCGGCAACATTTTTTTGTATTCCCGACCAGGCGCTGGCCGTGGTGGTAACGGCTACCGCGTACGGAGCCGCCTACTCACCCGCAAGTGGACAGGATGATGACCGGCTTTATTCTGCCGGCCGAGCCAGGGGCTGGCGCGAATAAGGCAGCCGTCCGCTCTGCCTTGCCAACGCCCTTGGGCAGGCGGCCCTAACTACGGTTGCTCGCGCTTACGGCGCACCGTGCGAAGGAAACGGCGGGTTCTCGCCTCCTCAACAGCTTGCGCAGCCACGTCATCACCTAAAGCTGCCATGTAACCTTTGTACCAAACTTTTACCCGAGGCCACTATTCCAGTACCGAGAGATTATAGGCAATTTCAGCCTGTAACGCTGCATAAGGCACTTGCCGCAGCTGCTGGCCGTTGCGCACGGCCAGGGCCGCCAACGCCCCGCAGGCTTCGCCGGTAGCCGAGGAAGTAGGCATAATGCGGATGGCGCTGTGGCCTTCGCGGGTGGAAGAGATGCAGCGGCCGGCCACCAGCAGGTTGTCGGCCTGCTGCACCAGCAGGGAGCGAAGCGGCACCTCATAGTACTGGCCTTCTTCTACGTGCTCCAGCACGGAGCTCTCCCCTTTCTGCCCGTGGATGTCGATGCCGTAGCTGGAGCGGGCCACCGGATCCGGGAACTTGTGCATGTTGCGCACGTCGGCCCCCGTTACGGCGTAGTCGCCGACGGCGCGGCGGGTTTCGCGCACGCCCACCTGCACAGCCGTTTCCACGAGGTAGGAGTTCTCGAAGCCGGGCAGCTCCTGCTGAATCAGCCGTACCAGCTGATCAACCTGATTGCGGCCGGTGAGCTCGGCAGCCGTCAGGTCGGGCGAGGAGGAGCCGTCGAGGCCCAGCACGTTGCTGGTGTTGAAGGAGCCTTCGCCGCTGCCGGGCAGGGTGGTAAAGAAGATATACTCGATTTCCGGGGGCAGGCGCTTTTCGGCAATGGCGCGGCGCACGTTGCTCCAGTAGCCCGCCACCGACACGATTTTCGAGAAATCGAAGTCGTAGGTCATCCAGTCGAAGAAGTCGTGCTTGTTGGCCTGGGCATAGTCGGTGGCCCGCTGAATATCGATGCCGCCCATGCGGAAAAACAGCGTCAGGGCCTGCAGCAGGCCGGTTTGCTCGTCGCCCTTCACCCACGGAAAGTTGCCCAAGAACACCAGCTGTGCGTCGCCGGTTGTATCGATGAACACCTCCCCGGCTATTATTACTTCGCGGCCATCAACCAGAATATCCAGGGCGGCGAGGCGGTTACCGTCGCGCTGCACCCGCGCAATTTCGCCGTGCAGCAGCACCGTCACGCCGGCCGCCCGCAGCAGCTCGTAAGCCGAGGAGCGAAAGGCGCTGGCGTAGAATCCGTTGTCAATCATGCCGTTCTGGCGGCGCATTCCGTTTTCCAGGTCCTCGAACACGCCCCGCACCAGCGGCTGGCCGTGCACGGTGTGCTTCATAAACGGCCCGACCATCCCGGCCGTGCTCATGCCGCCCACGAAGCCGTAGTGCTCCACCAGCAGCACCGAGGCACCCATCCGCCCGGCCTTCACCGCCGCCCCGATGCCGGCAATGCCGGCCCCGGCCACAATCACATCGTATTTTTGCTTTAGCTCCATAAGGGGGAAAGTATCGTCGGTGGGGAATACGCCGGCGGCGCGGCGCGTCTTCCGGCATTGGTTTGGTTACTGAGCTACCGGGCGCGCAGCCTGGGCGGCCACGGCGGCAGCTTCCAGGTCGGCGGCGCGCTGCAGCCACTGGTGGGGCGCGTAGGAGCGGCCAGCCAGCAGGTCGGCGGCGCTGCCGAAGGCTTCGCCAGGCTCTGCCGGCGCTGCCTGGTAGAGCAGCTGGGTTTCGGCCGGCACAATCTGCAGGCGGGCACCCAGCGGCGCCAGCGCGGCCGTCAGGGTATCCAGCATATCGTTGGCCGTGGTTTCAACGAAGGTGGGATGCGCGGCGGGCAGCCCCAGCGCCAGCCAGTAGCGGCCGTCGGGCAGGCGCACGGCCTGCTGCAAACCGGCCAGGGCCTGCATGGTGGCGGCGGCGGCTTCGGGCACAGGGCTGGTGAACACGCACAGCCGCGCCCCGGTGAGCTGGCCGGTGCGCCGCACCAGGCGCGTGAGGTGGCCGGCATCGGTGGCATCGAGCACGCGGCGGGCCCGCACGCTAAACTCGCCTTCCTTACCAATTACGCTCAGCGTGGCGTAGCCATCGGGGCCGGCCGGGGCCAGGGCGCGGGCCTTCACGTGAAACAGCAGCGCCACTGCCGATGCCTCCAGCGCGTGCTGCAAGCCGATTTTGATGACTTCCGGGTTGAGCACGCAGCCTTCCTCTGCCTCATACACGGTAGCGTAGGGGTTGGCGAAGAGCTGCCCAAAAAGCTGCCGGGCGTGGGGCGTGGCCGCCACGGGCCGCTGCTGCAGGCAGCTCAGACTTTCCGTGACGCTGCCCCCAGGGAAGCCATAAGGATTGAGCACCAGTACGGTGTTGCCGGCGGCGGCGTAGTGCAGCGCCAGCAGAATACCCCCCACCGAGGCTCCGTACACGACATAGTCGTAGGGCTGCGAATGATTCAGCGAATGAATTTGCATAGAGAGAATGAAAAGCGGGCCGAAGGCCCTGAAGCCACGTCAGCGCGTGCCGGAACTGCTGCTACAGACCATCGGGAAAGAGGTTTCCCTTAATTCTGCAGCCGCAACCCACGGTTTTCCTGGCAAGTCCGTTGGGCAGCAGCCGTTTGCTTGCCGGCCTATTTAGCGTTCATCTGCACCGGCACCAGCGTAATGGGCGTGGGCAGGCAGGATGCGCCGGGCGGTGAATATGTGAGGTGAATCAGCTGCTCCTGACCGTCGGCGGACGGGGCAAATACCTGGATGACAACGGCCTCGGGCTCCTTTTTGGTGGCCGCCTTATCGGAAGGCAGCTTCACGATGCCGCCGGGGTGCAGGCCGGCACTGACCACCACGCTGGTGGCCATGGCCCCGCACCAGTTGTTGTTGGGGCCGCCGCCGCGGGCGTTGCGCGTGAGCAAGGCCAGGCCCCGGCCGTCGGTGCTGCGCCAGCGGATGTTGATATCGTAGAGCACGCCGTAGTTGCCCTTGAGCACGGCTGTTTCTGTGGTGTGGCTGGCGGTGCCCTCCACCCACGGGTCGCGCTGGCCGTCGGCCACGGTGATTTCGGCCGCGCCGTGGCGGGTGTCAAACACCGAGTCGAGCTGCACGCGGTAGTTGCTCACGCCAAACACGCCGCGGCCGGCCCCGCTCTTGCTTTTGCCGGGCAGCACCGGGGGGTTGCGGGCCAGCGCCGTGGGGCCGGGCGTGCCGGGGTCGGTCTGCAGCACCGTAATTTCGGCCGGCTGATCGATGAGAAACTCGTAGAAGCCGTGCACCAGGTCGTCGTACCTGACGGTGGTTTTCTCCCATTTTTCGTCCAGGGCCACGGCCTGCCCGGCTTTCACCTGCCGCACCTTCGGGCTGGGCTGCGAGGCGAAGTAGTCGGCCAGGCCCTGGCTGCCAATCTTGAGGTAGTCGCCGCTGGGCGGCTGCGCCGAATACTTCAGCATCTGCAGGCGCATGGGCCCGGAACCCAGGTTTTTGATGAGGGCCGTGATTTTGCGGTCCATCTTCTGGGGCTCCTTCACGCCGTTCACGTTGTAGAGGTAGAAGCGCACGGTGCCGGGCAGCACCCGTTCCCGGAACACGGCCGCCTCGGGCACCCGGATGTACTCCGGGTCGTCGCTGATGAGAAACTGCGGGCCCGGCAGCACCAGCTTGCGGTAGCTTAGCTGCCTGGACTTCTGAAAGGCAAACTCCGGCAGCTCTACGCTGGCGCCGGGCTTGGCCTGCAGGATGCGGGCGCTGGTAGAGTCGGGCGGCAGCGGCTGGGTAGCCTTCACCGTGATGATGGCGCCGGCCAGCAGCACCGCCAGGCTGATTTCCTCTTTCCAGATGTTGAAGGAAAATTTCATGGCAAAAATGGGGTGGGAAGGGAAAAACAAGGCAGTAAAAAAAGAAGAGAAACCAGGTTCCTCTTCTTTTTCGACCTAAAGTATACGTGGCGGCCGAAGCATATCCTTCGGCGCACCTACTATCATAACTTATTATCAGATAGATTATTGAATCATAATTTTACGTGTGCCAACGCCGGCCGGAGCCTGCACCTGCAGCAAATACACGCCGGCGGCCAGCCGCGGCAGGGCAAGCTGCTGACGGCCCGGCAGGGCAGTGCCCTGCGCCACTACGCGGCCCTGCAAATCCTGCACCTGCCAGGTCTGCACGGTGCGGTCCTGGATGTCGAGCGTGAAAGAGCCGGTGCTGGGGTTGGGGTGCACCTGCAGAGCGGCGGTGAGGGCGGCCGAGCGGGTGCCCAGCACGGTGGTAGCCGTGGCCGTAGAAGCGGCCGACAGCGCCTCGCGCAAGGCAAATACTTTGATAAAATACGGCGTGTTGGGGCGCAGACCGGGAATATTGGCCGTGACAGTGGTGATGCCGGCGGCCGGGCTCAGCACCTGCACGCGGCCGTAGTCCGGGGTATTGGCCGTGGCGGTGGGGTTGAGGCCAAAATTGGCGCCGCTGGTGCTGTAGTACACCTCGTAGGCAATTTCATCGGCGCCATCCGAGAAGCTCACGTTGATGCTGGCGCCGGCGGCCGTGGCCGTCAGGTTGGCGGGCGCGGGCAGCGGTGCTGCTGTGGTAGGTGTGGGGTCGAAGGTGAAGCTGCGGCGCTGGGCAGCGGTGCTGCTGGTAAGGGCCAGAATGGGGCCGGCCGCCTGAGCATTCACCCCGGAGAAAGCCGCCACGTTGTAGCGGGCCTCCGGAATGCTGGTGGCCACGTAAATCGTGTTGTAGGTGGGCGGCGTGGTGGTGGCGTCCACTTTGTGGGTCATTCCCACCTGAAAGCCCTTGTTGGCCCCCGTGGAGCCGATGTTCATGCTGCCATACACGTACTCGATGACGTTGCTGGTTTCGTAGAAGCGCATCTGGTAGGTGGCATCTACGGTGCCGCTGTTGGCCAGCACGCCCAGGTTCAGGTACTCCACTACCAGCACGCGGTTAGGAGCTGTGCCGGTGGTCTTGTAGTGAATCTTGCCCGTCGATGATGGTCCGATGGTGGCTACATCGGCGGCGGCAAAGGCCCGGTGGAAGGCGGCAAACCGCTCCAGCCCGCCCGTGAGGGTTGCGGCTACTACCAGGTTTTCCTCGGCCAGGCTCACCAGGCCGGTGGTGGTGGCGCTGAACTGGCTGAACCGCTGCCCATAAAACCAGAGGTCAAACCCGATGGGCTGGAACGTGGAGCCGGGCACATTGGTAGCTCCGGGGCCGAAGAGCTGAGTGGTGCCCGTGCTCATGTCGATGGCCGCGCCGGTGCGGCTGGTAGCCAGGCTGGCGGCCGTGCTGGTAGTCCAGCGGTAGCGGCTCATATCCAGCTGGGCCTGGGCTGCGTGCGACGAAACGGCCAGCAGCGCGGCCAACGCCGTGAGGCGGGCCAGCCGCTTGGGAGTAGCCTGGTGCAAAAGAGTAGAAAGTGACTTCATAGGAGGGGGAATTGGATGATGAGAACGGGTAAGAGAAAAGCAGTTAGCGGCTGAGCTGCACGTTGGCACTGAGCCACTGGCCGCTGGCCTGGCGGGCCTGCACCACATATTGGCCCGCAGGCAGCGCACTGCGCAGCTGCACGGCGTGGGTGGCCCCCGCCGCCAGCCGCACCGGCTGCTCATACACCACACGGCCCAGCTGATCGGTCACGCGCACGGCCGTCAAGGTGGTTTCGGCCCGCACCGAGAACGTGCCCTGGCTGGGGTTGGGAAAGGCCTGTAGCTGGCTCCCGGTAGCTTTGCGCGACTCGCGGGTGCCAAGCGGGACGGCGCGGCCGTCGAGGCGACGGTTGCGCACCAGCAGCACCGCGTCGGCACTCACGAAGCGGCCGGCGGGCGTGTTGTCGGCACTCAGGCGCACCACGCGCTGACGGCCGGTGCGCAGGTAGAAGTCGCCGAGCTTCACGAAGCCGGCATTGCTTACGCGGGTTTGGTCTACTGCCACAGTCGTCGTGGTGCCGGTGGCGTCCGTCACCTGGAAGGGCGCGGCCGTATTACGGTTGCTGGAAACCACCTGGTAAGCGTACACCTCGTACCAGGCATCGGCGGGCACGGTGAGGTAGTAGTCCAGGGCATTGCCGGCGGTGTTGTCGGCGTAGAGGCTGGGGCCGCTGTAGCCGGGGTTGTTGCTGGTCAGCCAGGTGCCCGAGCGCACGGCATTGGCGGCGTCGGTGATGGGCACCAGCGTCCGGAACGTGCGCCAGTCGGCGGCAGCAAACGGCGCGGTGGCGGGCGTGGCGAAGCGCGTGCGGCTCAGGTAGCGGAAGCGCCCGGCCAGATCATCAGCAAACCAGATGGCGCTGCCCAGAAAGCCTTTGCTGCGCGCCAGATCCAGGTAGCTCACCATCTGCGGGTTGGTGAGCACCACCGACGAGCCGGGGCTGACGGCAAACGACGGATACACCTTCGTGGGGTCGTTCACCAGGTTTTTGGCGTAGGTGATGTAGCCGTCGTACACGGCCTGGGTGCTGGCGTAGCTCTGCACCTGCACGTTGTCGACCTTGTTGTTATCTACCCACCACTTCCAGTCCTGCAGGTACTGGTTGTAGGCCGTGTAGGTGCTGGAGCCGTACTGGCTGGGCGCATTCGACACAATCAGGCGCGGATTCACGGCCTTGATGCTGTCGTACACGCGGGCATGGAAGCTGTTGATTTTGTCGGCGCGCCAGCGCATCCAGGCCGCATCGTTGCCGGCTGTGGGCGGAGCCGCGCCGTTGTGCTCCTGCCGGTAGAGGACGACGGTGAACGGGTCGTAGCCGTAGTCGAGGCTGGCGTAGCGGATGCGGTCCAGCTGAATGCCATCCACGTCGTAGCGGCGGCTGATTTCGGTGGCCAGGCTGATGAGGAAGTTCTGGGCGGCGGGGTTGCTCTGGGCCATCCAGTAGAAATTGCTGGCCGGGTCGAGCTGCTGGCCGCTGAGCTTGGTGGCGGTCCAGTCGGGGTGCACGTCCAAGATGGGGCCGCGCACGGCGCCGGGCGCCAGGTTGCCGGTCCAGCCAGCCACGAAGCCGTATTCAAACCAGGCCTCCACCCGCAGGCCCACGCGGTGGCCTTCGGCAATGGCTTCGGCCAGGATGTCGCGGTCGGCGTAGGTAGGGTCGGTGCGCAGGCCGGTCTGCTGGAAGAAGCGCGCACTCTGAAACAGCGGATAGCCGCGGCTCCACACGTTCACATACACCGTGTTGAAGTTGGCCGAGGCTAGGCTGTCCATCTGCTGGGCAATGGCGGCGCGGCTGCCGAACTTGGTGCGCGTAAGCCAGGTGGCGCGCAGCTCCTGGGCCATGGTAGCGGCCGGCAGCAGCAAGGCCAGAGCGGCGGTTAGAAAGCGTTTTTTCATAGAAAAGCAGTCGGCAAGAAACGGCTCCCGTGGCCGCAGCGCGGGGTGTGTGCTTACAGACCCGCTTTCGGGTTGAATCCCCTAAGGGTGCGGGAATTATCTGTGGCCCTCAACGACTACCTCATCCGCCATCAGAAACGCCGCGCCGCCCGCGCCGGGGTGGCCGGGCGGGCACACCCCCACATTGCGGGCCCGTATCCGCACGTAGCGCACGGCGCCGGCCGGCCCGGCGGCGCCGTAGCTGCGCCGGAGCGGCCCTTCCGCGCTAATCGGTTCGGGCGTGGTGGCTTCGGACCCCGATGTATACGTCTGACCGTCCGAAGAAAAGCCGAACTGCACGACGCGGGGCAGAAAAATCCAGGAGTTCCAGTCCTGCAGAAACGCCACCCGCACGCTGTCGAGCCGCTGTCTACGGCCTAGGTCTAGGGTAAGGTCGAGGTCGGTGCGCTCAAAGCCCTGCCAGGCGCCGTCGCGGTAGTCGAGGCTGCCCAGGCGGCCATCGGTGAGGGCGCCCGCGCCCCCCGCAGAATAGATCGGGTGAAACGGCGTCGCCAGCGCCACTGCCGCGCCTAAAGCCGCATGGGGCTGGAGCTGTACGGCGGGCAGTTCGGTCAGTGGCTGGCCGCCGCGCAAGGCCAGCACCCGCAGCCGGGTGGGCGTTTCGACCATCAGCGGCACCATGTAAGGAGCTGAAGTTGGTGAGGGTGTAGTGCCATCCATAGTGTAGCGCAGCCCGATGCCGGGGCCGCCGGCCGTGAGCGTGGCGCGCAGGCCGGTGGCGATGGGCTCGGTACTGACGGCCAGCGGGCGGGTTTCGAAGCCATACTGCACGCCCAGCGCCGCCAAGCGCGGATAATACTGCCGGGTGCGGGCCAGAAACTCCGGGTAGGCGCGGGCCGCCGGCGGGCCGGTCCAGAGCACTTCGGCCAGGGCCAGCAGGCGCGGAAACATCGCCTGATCCAGCTGCGCGGGTGTTATCCGCTCGGTCCAGATAGCCGCCTCGCTACCCAGCACCCGGCCGCGCTCCGCCGCCGTCAGCCCGGCCGGGCGCGGGTCGAACCGGTACACTTTGGCCAGATCCAAGATAGTGGTGTTCTGGTCGAAATACGTGAAGCTGCTGGGGGAGGCCACCACCGAATAGCCCGCCCGGACTGCCGCCGCTACGGGCCCCAACCCGTGCCAGGCCTGCACCACGGTGCCGGCCGGCGGGTGCAGCGCCAGCGCCTCGTCCCAGACGATGCCGCGCCGCCTGCGCCGGGCCAGCACCGCCGACACCTGCCGTAGGAAATACCCCTGCAACTCCCGCTCCGACCGGAGATTTTCCCGGCGCATCAACGCCTGGCATTTCGGGCAGGCACGCCAGCGGGCCACGGGTGTTTCATCGCCGCCGACGTGCACAAGCTGGCCCGGAAACAGGTCCATCACCTCACCCAGCACATCGGCCGCAAACCCGGCGGTGCGCGGATTGCCCACGCACAGCACATCCTCGTGCACGCCCCAGTCGGTAGCCACGGCCAGTGGCCGGCCCCGGCACGACAGCTCCGGATAGGCCGCCAGCGCTGCCTGCACGTGGCCGGGCATATCCACTTCGGGCACCAGCTCGATGTGGCGCAGCCGGGCGTAGGCCACCAGCTCCCGCAGCTCGGCCTGGCTGTAAAAGCCGCCGTCCGGCTGGCCGTCGGCCCCACGCCGCCAGGCACCCACGCTGGTCAGGCGCGGCCAGGTGCGGCTTTCCAGGCGCCAACCCTGGTCGTCGGTAAGGTGCAGATGCAGGCGGTTGAGCTTGTGCAGGGCCAGCAAATCCAGGTAGCGCCGCAGCTGGGCCGGGGGCAGAAAGTGGCGGCTTACATCGAGCAGCAACCCCCGCCACCCAAACGCCGGCCAATCCTGAATGTGTACACCCGGCACCAGCAGCGGCCCCACGGCGGGCCCTGCCAGCTCAAGCGCCGCGGGCAGCAGCTGCCGCAGCGTCTGGGTACCCCAGAACAGGCCGGCCCCCGTGGAGGCCCGCAGCCAGATTCCGCGCGGTGTCACGCGCAGCTGGTACTGCTCCCGGAGCGAGTCAGGCACCGGGCCAGGCTGCAGAATGAGGTGCACACCGGCGCTGGCCGTATCGGCACTGAACTGTAGCTCCCCTCCTATTCCACGGCGGTGCAGCCAAGCGGCCAGCTGCCGGCCGGCTTCTGCGGCGGCGGTGTCGGTGGCCGGGGCGGTGAGCAAGAGTCGGGTGCGGGCACTGAGCGTAAATCCGGTACCGGTGTACTGCACTATTTGCGGCCGGGGCAGCAACACTGGATTTGCCGCTGCGGCCTCCGTTTCCGCCGGTTGGGGCCGCCGGCTGCAACCCGGCAGTGCGGCCAAAGCCAGCCAGAGCATAGGGAGCAGAAATGAGCGGGAAAGCATCAGCAGGAAAGAAAATCAGAGAAATTGGCTGCCAGCAACGTGCCTCCCGGCAGAGCAGCTGGCAGGCTCCCGGCAGAGCCGCTGCCTGAGCAACCAACCGCCAGCTGACCAGGCAGCGCGGCGTTCTTCCGTCAGTCTTATGGCACCAAGTGCGGCTGCACCAGTCTGGTCCAGAGCTCATAGGCCGGGCGGGTCATGTGGAGGCTATCAGCCTGGTAGAACGCGGGGCGGGGGCGGCCATTGGAACCGAGCAGGGGCGTACCAACATCAACGAACTCCACCCGGCGGTGCCAGCGGGCATAGCGCCGGATGCGGCGGTTGGCCTGCTGCATGAGCGGGTACTCCGCCCAACGGGCCGGGCTGGGCTTAATGGACAGGTAGGTGAGCCGGGTGGCGGGCAGCTCTCGGCGTAGCCGCCGGGCAAACGTGCGAAACGAGGCATACACGTGCGCCGGCGCATAGCCGGCGGCAATGTCGTTGTCGCCGGCGTAGAGCACCACCTGCCGCGGCCGGTAGGGCGTGATAAGCCGCGCGAAGTAATGATTCACGTCGGTGAAGCGCGCCCCGCCGAAGCCGCGGTTCAGCACGGGCTGGCCCGCAAAGTCGGTGGCGAGCGTGCGCCAGCCCCGCACCGACGAGCTGCCGGTGAAAACAATGGGCTGCTGTGGTGGTCGCGCCAGGCTATCCTGCCGGGCGAAGGCGGCTATTTCCGGGGCCCAGAGCTGCGGGTTGGCGGGCTTGGGTGCGGCCGGCCGCTGAGCCCAAGCAAAAGGGGCGGCCACCAGTCCCACAACCAGCAGCGCGCCCCGGATTGCATAACGCAACATAGTACAGATAACGGATGAGGTTAGCGTAACGATTTATTGATTTGGTTTCGATAATCCTGTAAATCAGGCGCCGGCGCTACTGCTTATCCCACCAGATGCGGGTGGTCATCAGGTCGGGGCCCTGGCGGCTGAGGGCCTGCTGGTAGCCGCTGGGGTTTTGCAGGGCCTCCGTGCTGGGGTAGCGCATGCGGCGCGGCACCTGCCCGTTGGTTTCGCCCTGGCTGGGCACCTGCTGCAGCACCGGGAAGCCCGTGCGGCGGTACTCGGCGTAGGCCTCGAAGCCGCTGTGGCCAAACAAGGACAGCCACTTTTGGGTGCTGATTTGCTGCTGGGCCTGCGCCGGGTTGAACTTCACCAGGGGCCCATTGAGGTAGGCCGTGATGGCCGCCGCGTCGGTCACGCCGGCCAGGGCCATAGCTTCGCGCACGCCTGTTTCGTACCAGCTCTGGGCCGTACCCGTGTTGTCCCAGCCGCGCAGGGCGGCTTCGGCCCGCAGGAAGCACACCTCCGAGTAAGTCAGCAGGTTCTGGTCGTTGCTGGTGTTTTTGTAGCGCGCCCCACCCTGCGAATAGTTGGCCGGGGAATACTGCGTCTGGGCCAGCTGCGTGGTTGAAAGGCCATTGGGCAGCCCCACCCGCGCCAGGTTGCTGCTCGATACGGGGTCGACGAAGACGTTCAGCCGCGGGTCGTTATAGCGGGTCAGGTAGTCGACCAGCGTGGCGCTGATGCGGCTGTCGGCGAAGTTGAGCACCACGGCCAGCGGGTTCTGGTTGATGCGGATGCTGCCACCGGTGTTCTTCATAATGGCCGACTCGGCGTTGCTGGTCATCACGCCGCTGGCCAGCGCGTCGCGCACCTGCTGCTCGGCCAGCGCCGGGTTCACCTTGCTCAGGCGCATGGCCACGCGCAGCCGCAGCGAGTTGGCGAAGCGCCGCCAGCGGTTGTTGACGGCCGGCAGCGAGGTGCTGGGCGCGTGCGAGCCGGCGTTGCCGAACAGTAGGTCGGCCTGCCCGTAGTTGCCGCGCCTGGTGTCGTCGAGGGCCGCCGCCGATTCTTTCAGCTCTTTCAGAAAGTCCTCGTAGATGGCCTGCTGCGGGTCGTACTTGGGCTGCGTATTGCCGTCCGTTACGCCCTTAAAGGCGTCGAAATACGGCATGTCGCCCCAGTAGTCGGTCATGCGCTGAAACAGGAACACGCGCCAGATGCGGGCTTCACTAAGCTTGTTTACTTCCTCGGGCGAGTTCTGCACGTAGCGGATGGCCTGCTGCAAATCCATGCCGTAGCCGGCGTAGAAGTTGTTCCAGAAAGAAGCCGTCCAGGTCAGGTTGCTCTCGTAGCGGTCGGTCTGGAAGCTGGCCGTGGAATTGGCAAAAAACTGCACCCACATGTTGGCGTGCAGGTGCTCGCCCAGCTGCTGGTCGTTGTCGTAGAGGGCGCCGTACTTCAGGGCCCGCGAAAACAGCAGGTTGGCCGGCACGTCGATGGCCTTGGTGGGGTCGGTGTTGATTTCCTCGAACCGGTCGGTGCAGGCGGGCGCCGTGAGCAGCAGGCCCAGCCCGGCCAGCAGAGCGGCGGCGCGGCGGCGGGAAACGCGAAAAGTGGTCGTCATAGAGAATCAGGCCGTAGCCGCCGTTAAAATTCCAGGTTGAGGTTGTAGCCCAGGCTGCGGCTGTTGGGGTAGCCGCCCGATTCCAGGCCCTGGGCCCGGCTCAGGTTGTAGCCCGACTCGGGGTCGAAGCCCTGCGTGTCGCGCCGCAGAAAGGCTAGGTTGCGGCCCACTATCGAGAAGCTGGCGCCACGGATAAACTTGGCCTTGCTCAGCAGCGCAGTTGGCAGCCGGTAGCCCAGCGCCACCTCGCGCAGCTTCACGAAGGTGGCATCGTACACGAACGGCTCCGACACCGTCGCGAGCCGCGCCCAGTAGGATTCGGGGTTCACGAAACCAGCCTTGGGCGTAAACGAGCCGTCAGCATTCTTCACCACGCCTTCCACGTACACGCCGCCGGTGGGCGTCCAGTTGGCGGGCGTGGCGCCGGCCGCCAGCCGCGCCGCTTCCGACTCGTACCAGCCCTGCCGGCCTTCGAGCGTCTGCTTGGCATTGCCGCGCACCGAGGCTACCTGCTGCGACACCGAGTAGATCTGGCCGCCCCAGCGGGCATCCAGCAGCACGCTCAGGCTGAGCCCCTTGTAGCTGAACGTGTTGCTCAGGCCCCCAAACCAGTCGGGCTGGAAGTTGCCGAGCTTGTTGTTGTTGCTGGTGCTGGCCAGCGGAAAGCCGTTGGCATCCACTAGCAGCCGCCCGTCGGGGGCGCGCTGCAGCACCGTGCCGAAGATGTCGCCGAAGGGCTTGCCCACGGCGGCTACTACCGACACGTTGTTGCTCTCGTTGCCGAGAAAGTACGACACGCCGCCTTCGTTGAGGGCCACCACCTTCGACTGGTTCTTCGCCCAGTTGGCGGTCATATCCCAGCGGAAGCCGTTTTCCAGCTTCACCGGCGTCACAAGGCCCACGATTTCGAGGCCCTGGTTCTGGATGTCGCCGGCGTTGATGAGCTGGCTGCGGAAGCCCGAGGCGGCCGTCACGCCGATGCTGGTTACCTGGTTGAAAGTATTGGTGCGGTACACGGTCAGGTCGAGGCCGGCGCGGTCCTTGAAAAAGCGCATCTCCGAGCCAAACTCAATCGAGCGGGTGGTCTGGGGCTTGAGGTTGATGGTGGGCAGCTGGTCCTGCAGGTTGGCAAACGGCTGGCCCAGGTGGGAACTACCCACGCCGGGCGCGTTGGCAATGCCTGACCCCAAATCATAGAGCGTGGTCAGCTCGTAGGCGCTGGCACCCTTGCCCACGCGGGCCCAGGAAGCGCGCAGCTTGCCCAGGCTCAGCACCTTGGAGTCCAGCTTGAGCAGGTCGGTGTAGGACACGGCCAGCGAGGTGCTGGGGTAGAAGTACGACCAGTTGCCGCGCGGCAGCGTCGAGTCCCAGTCGTTGCGGCCGGTGGCCTCCAGAAACACGGCGTTGCGGAAGCTCAGCTGAGCCCGCCCGAACAACGACTGTACTTCGGAGCGCGAGAAGTTGTAGATGGGCACGCGGGCCGCCCCGTTGTCGATGGTGAACAGGTTGGGCACGCTCAGCCCCTGCGTGGAGGCCCCGGCCTGCTCGTTGCTGCGCTGCAGCAGGTTGCCGAAGGCCTGGGCCGTCAGCTCGAAGTCCTCGCTCAGGTTGCGCGTGCCGCTCAAGATGAAGTCCATGTTGGTTTCCTTCACCCGGAACGTGCTTTCCGACAAGCCGCCCCGGTCGGGCACGGCCGTGGTGTTCCAGCTCGTCCAGCTGGCGTAGCGGTAGCCCGAGCGGGAGGTATAGAAGTCGGTGCCGCCGCGCACCTGCAGCCACAGCCAGGGCAGAATGTCGTAGCGGATGGCCACCGAGCCGTTCACCCGGTCCTGGCTCACCTCGTTGGTATTCAGGTAAGCCGCCCAAAACGGGTTCTGGCGCTGGGTGCCCGAGGCCAGCACGCCGGCACCCAGTTGGGTGTTCAGGTTCCAGAGGCGGGGCTGCAAGGTCACCGGGTCGCGGTAGTCGCGCAGGTCGTCGATGTACACGCTGCGGGGCATATACAGGAACTGCGTCATCACATTGTCGGGGCTGGCGCCGAGTGTGGGGCGGTTGTAGGTGCGCGACAAGGTGTAGTTGAGCTTGGTATCCACCGAGAGCTTGTCGCCCAGCGAGGTGGTGCCGCGCAGCGTCACGTTGTCGCGCACCAGGCTGCTGTTGGGATAAGTGCCCTTGTTGCGCAAATCGCTCAGCGACACGCGCAGCGTCGATTTGTCGGTGCCGCCGGTCAGGGCCACCGTGTTGGAGGTGGTATAGCCGGTTTCGAAAAAGTCCCGGATGTTGTCGGGCTGCGGGCTGTAGGGCTTGATTTCGCCGGTCCAGTGCCGGGCCAGTTGCCCCTCCATGCGCGGCCCCCAGCTGCCGATGTTTTCGCCGGCCTGCTGAATCTGCGGGAAGCCGTCGGCCGTCAGGATGGGCTGGCCGGCTGTGTTGCTCAGAAACCGCCCTTGCGTGCCCTGCCCGTACTCGTTCTGGTAGTCGGTGAGCACCTGCACCCGGTCGAAGGTGGTGTTGGAGTTCAGCGACACGCCCAAGCCCTGGTTTTTGCGGCCCTTCTTGGTGGTCACAATCAGCACGCCGTTGGCGGCGCGGTTGCCGTAGAGGGCCGCCGCGTTGCCGCCCTTCAGCACCGAGATGCTCTCAATGTCCTCGGGGTTGATGGTGGACAGGCCGTCGCCGGAGTCGAAGCCGCCCAGGCGGCTGGCCTGCTGCAGGTTGGTGTTGTCGATGGGCACACCGTCAACGACCACCAGCGGGCGGCTGTCGCGGGTGAGCGAGGTGTAGCCGCGGATGATGATGTTGGTGGAGCCGGCCGGGCCCGAGCCGTTGCGGTTGATCTGCACGCCGGCCAGCTTGCCGCTCAGCGAGTTGATAATGTTGGGCTCGCGCGCCACCACGATTTCGGCCGCCTTCACGTCCTGCACCGAGTAGCCCAGCGACTTGCGCTGCCGCTCCAGGCCGAAGCCCGTCACCACCACTTCCGACAGGGTTTTGGCATCCGGGGCCAGAGCCACGGCCAGCGTCGTCTGGCTGCCAATCTCCACTTCCTGCGCCGTAAACCCAATGTAGCTGAACACCAGCGTGGTAGCACCCTCGGGCACCTCCAGCGTGAAAAAGCCCTCCGCATTGGTTGCCGTCCCGACCGTGGTGCCTTTCACCACCACGTTCACGCCGGGCAGCGGGCCGCTGCCGTCGCGGGCCGTTACGGTGCCGCTCACGGTGCGCGCCGCCGCGGCCGGCCGGCGCAGCACCGGGGCCGGCGTGCCCGACAGCGCCACCAGGCTGCCGTTGGTGGGCGTCGGCAGTCCTGCCGCCGACGTATCAGTCCGGCGGGCGGTCAGGATAATCTGCTGCCCGACAATGCGGTATTCCATGCCCAAGGGACGCAGCACCTGGTCGAGGGCCGTTTCCAGGGGCACGTTGGTCAGGTTGATGGTCTGGCGCCGGCGCTTGTCGAGGCGGTTGTCGCTGTAGATGAACACGTAGCTGCTCTGGCGCTCGATTTCGCGTAGCAGGTACGTCACGTCTTTGTCTTTGGCCTTGAGCGTGATGGTAGCGGCGGTGGCCCCGCTGGAGGCCGCCTGCAGCTGGGCACTATTGCCGGCCGACAGGTTGGCCAGCAGCAGAGAGCTGGCTACCAGCAGCGCCTTGCCGGCGGTGCGGGTGGTGGGGTTGCAGCGAAAAGCAAATTCCGGGAGTAGCCTTAGATTCATGTGCGGGAATTGGCGGGGAGGTGGGAAGCAAAAAAAAAGAACACACCTAGCCCGCACGCAGGCCACGGCATGTCATCAGATAGTGAGAGGCTTTAGAGACTCAGGGGTTTCGGCGTCGCAGCCCAGGCCCTTAATCAGTAGCGTACTGTTTTGAAGCTCAAAATCGAAGGCACGGGTCATTTCAATCAGGCGCAGCACTTCGCGCAACGACTGATCCTTGAAGCGGCCGGTGAGACGGCAGTTGCGCAGCCGCTCGTCCTCGAAGCGCACGGTCACGTTGTACTGCCGCTCCAGGGTCTTGGCTACTTCCGCCAGCGGCGTGGCCTGGAAGATTAGCGAGCGTTGGTTCCAGGAGGCGTAGTCGCGGCCATTGACCTGCTCTACGCGCAGCTCGTGGCTGGCTTTGGAATACACCACCTTCTGATCCGGCACTACATAGATGGTGTCGCGCGCGGCGGCGGCCGGCAGGGCCGCCCGGATAAAGGCCACGCGGCCCGTCACGACGGCCGTTTCCACGGCGTCGTCTTCCTTATAGGCTTTCACATTGAAGGACGTGCCCAGTACGCGCACCTCGTGGGTACCCACATGGATAATGAAGGGCATCTGCTCGTTGCGCTTCACGTCGAAAAAGGCCTCCCCTTCCAGGTATACCTCGCGCCGCGCGCCACTGAACGTGGCCGGAAACGAGAGCCGGCTATCAGCGTTCAGCCACACGGCCGTGCCATCGGCCAGCAGCACCTTGGACTTGGTACCGCGCGGGTTGGTGCGCTCCTCGTAGCTGAGCGGCGCCAGGCCGCTAGGCTGCGCCAGATACTGCCGGTAGGCCACCGTGCCGCCCGTAGCCAGCACGGCTACCGAAGCGGCGGCCAGCCACAGGCGCCGCCACCGCGCCGGACGCGGCAGGGCTACTACCCTGCCACCGGTTTCGTCGGCTTCGGCAGCCTCACCAGCCAGGGCGGGTTGTTCCGCCTCGTCGATGCGGGCCAGCAGGCGGTCAAAGGCCCGGGCCGTGTCGGCGGGGTTGGCCACGGGCTTGGGCCCCTGCCAGAACAGCCTGATTTCGTCGTAAACGAGGCGCTCCTCTTCCGTGGCCTGGGCCAGCCAGGCGTGCAACACTTCGCGCTCCACCTCAGAGAGTTCTCCGGCGAGTTCTTTCCCGATAAGATCGTATAGTTCGGAAATCTCCATCCCCTATTTACAGCTCAAATGACGTGTTTGATTTTCTAGACATGGGTGCGGCCCATATCCCCTAACTTCCCCGTAAAATTAGGCTGCTGCCGGACACCCGGACAGCAAAAAGGCGCGACCGGGGCCGCGCCTTGGCAAAGGCTGACAAGTAGATTGCTCCAACTTCTTTAGCCGGCCGCTCCGGCCAGCAGCAGCGGAATCAGGGCCTGGGCGATGCGCAGCACGCGCGGCGGTGCCTGTCGGGCCGCGAGGTGGGCCTGCAGATCTACGCTGATTTTCTTGATGGCAATGCCGATCTGCACCTCAATGGTTTTGGTGGAAATCCCCAGTATCTCGGCTACTTCCTTGTATTTGAGGCCATCTTCGCGGATCAGCTTGAAGATGATCTTGCACTGCGGCGGCAGCTTGTCTACGGCCCGATGAATCTCGGCCTGCAGCTCGGATACCAGTAGCGTACGCTCCGGCGTGAGGGTTTCTACGCTCAAGTAAGCCGGCAGATCTTCCAGCGGAATGGCAGGCTGGTTTTCCGCTTTCTGCAGGTAGTTCAGCGACTGATTTTTGATGGAAATGTAGAGGTAGCTGTCCATGTTCTTCACCTCCGGCAGCGTGGCCCGCTTCTGCCACAGCTTGAAAAACACATCCGACACCACCTCTTCCGCCAGCTCCCGCGACTTGACGTAGAACTGCGCGAATTTCAGCAGCCGTGGGTAGTACAGGGTGAAGAACTGCTCGAATGCCCGCCGGTCGTCGGCGGTGGCAATGCGGTGGAGAAGCAGAGCGGTGGACGGGTGGGAAGAATCCATCAGAATCGTTTTGTTAAAAATGATGGTTCCTCCGCGTTAAACCAAATTTTTTCTGCCAAAGCCTCGTTTTTTTCAACAACCTGGCACGCAGCGCCATTTTTTTTCGGAATTCCGGGCAAAAACCGAGGTTTTGCGTTTGTACTGCAAAATCTGTGACGGCCGTATCCTGGCCGCAGCAAGTAGTGGAAGAAACCGCTCCAGCAACTCGGTTGCGTTGCTGCGGAATGCTTTTTCGGGAAGGCCGGCTGCGCCGCCGAACAGGATGTAAAGCGACAAAGGACGCCCCACCGCGGGGCGTCCCTGTCATCAGAATTTCCAGCGTACGAAGGCCTCAATGGCTTCATACTCGGACAGCCCGAGCTGGTCGTAGAGCTGGGCGGTGGTGCGGTTGCGCTCCTCGGCCCGCTGCCAGAACTCGCGCTGATCGGCACCCGGAAACAGCGGCCGGTCTTTCTGGCTCTGGTGCTTGAAGATGGCGCGGCGCTTGCGCGTCAGCTCTTCGGGCGAAAGCGGGACGGCCATTTCAATTTCTGCTACGTCCCACTCCTGCCAGGCCCCGCGGTAGAGCCACACCCAGCAGTCCTGCAGCCAGGGCGTGCCGGCCGCTTTCAGTCGCCGCACCGCCTCGAAGATGGCCGCCAGGCATACGCGGTGCGTGCCGTGCGGGTCGCTCAGGTCGCCGGCGGCGTAGATCTGGTGCGGCTGTATCTGGTTGAGCAGGTTGATGGTGAGCTGAATATCTTCCTCGCCCAGGGGCTTCTTGCGCACGCGGCCCGTTTCGTAGAAGGGCAAATCCTGGAAGTGGGCGCGCTCGTCGGGGTCGAGGCCGGCGTAGCGCAGGGCACTTTTGGCCTCGCCGCGCCGGATCAGGCCCTTGATCTGCTGCACCTCGTCGGAATCGACCTGGCCGGGCTGCTTGCCTTTGAGCGTTTCGGACACGCGGCGGTAGATATTGTCGCCGGGCTGCCCGCCGGCCACGCTGAAGGCCTCATCATACTCCGCCACAAAGTCGGCGAAGCGAATGGCCTCGTCATCGAACACGGCAATGTTGCCCGAGGTCTGGTAGGCTACGTGCACCTCGTGGCCCTGATCGACGAGGCGCAGCAGCGTGCCGCCCATTGATATGACGTCGTCGTCGGGGTGGGGCGAGAAGATGAGCACGCGCTTGGTGAAGGGCACGGCCCGCTCGGGGCGGTGGGTATCGTCGGCGTTGGGCTTGCCGCCGGGCCAGCCCGTGATGGTGTGCTGCAGCTGGTTGAACACCTTGATGTTGATATCGTAGGCGGCGCCCGACTCGGCCAGCAGCCCCGACAGGCCGTGCTCGTTGTACTCCTCAGCCGTGAGCTTGAGGATGGGCTTTTGCAGGGTGCGGGCCAGCCAGGTTACGGCCTTGCGCACGTGGGCATCGTTGTCCCAGCGCAGGTCGGTGCCCACCAGCCAGGGCGTTTTCACCCGGGTCAGCTCGGCGGCGGCGGCCTCATCCAGAATGACGTGGACGTTGGCGTGCTTCTGCAGGTAGGTGGCCGGCACCGAGTCGGTCATGTCGCCTTCTACCATGCGCTTCACCACGGCAGCCTTGCCCTCGCCCCAGGCCAGCAGCATCACCTCCCGGGCCTCCAGAATGGTGCCTACGCCCATCGTAATAGCGCGGCGCGGCACGTTTTCCTCGCCGTAGAAGTCGGAAGCCGCGTCGGTGCGCGTGATGTGGTCGAGGGTGATGAGGCGGGTGCGCGAGGCCGCGCCGGAGCCGGGCTCATTGAAGCCGATGTGGCCCGTGCGCCCGATGCCCAGCAGCTGCAGATCAATGCCGCCGGCTTCGCGGATCTGCTCCTCGTAGCGGCGGCAGAACTCGCCCACCTGCTCCGGGGCCACGGTGCCGTCGGGGATGTGCACGTTTTCGGGCCGAATGTCGATGTGGTCGAACAGGTACTCATGCATGAAGCGCACGTAGCTCTGCAGCGAGTCGGGCGCCATGGGGAAGTACTCGTCGAGGTTGAAGGTGATGACCTTCTGGAAGCTGAGTCCTTCCTGCTGGTGCAGGCGCACCAGCTCCTCATACAGCCGCGTGGGCGTGGAACCGGTAGCCAGGCCCAGCACGCAGGGCTGGCCCGCAGCGTTGCGCCGCCGGATCAGGGCGGCAATTTCCCCGGCCGCAGCAATAGAAGCCTGCTCCGAGTCGGAGTAGATGGTGGTGGGGATACGCTCGGCGTGGAGGGCGTCAGCAGCAGTCATGCTTAGGGGAAAGAATGGGTGAAACGTGTCTTGACAGAAAAATCGGGGCAGTACAATTCCAGCGCGCCGGCCAGCCGGCCGGGCAAAAGCAAGTGGGCCCGGGCCGGGCCGGCAAAAAAAGCTGGGTTTCGCTGCTAAAGACGCCTACGGATGGGCTACCCCTTAACAATCCGGAGAAAATTTCCTGAAAAAAAAGCGGCAGCCCGCCACCAGCCGAGAATCATCCGGCGGAGCCTGCTCCCGCTTAAGTTCAACTAGCTGCATGCACTACCACTCCCCCACTTCCCCCTGGTCCGCTCTGCGCGGCGGCCTTATCGTGTCCTGCCAGGCCGAGGGCGACTCGCCCTTCAACACCCCCGCCGGCGTGGCCCTGTTTGCCCGCGCCGCCGTGCAGGGCGGGGCTGCGGGCATCCGTTCCGAGGGTATCGAGAAAACCCGCCGCATCCTGGCGGAAGTCAGCGTGCCGGTCATCGGGCTGCTGAAGTCGTCGTTTGCCGATGGCACGGTGTGCATCACGGGCACGCTGGCGGGGGTGCGGGCCCTGGCCGAAATGGGCTGCGCCGTAGTGGCCATCGACGGCACTTTGCGGGAGCGGGAAGGCCTCAGCGGCCCCGACTTCATCCGCCAAGTAAAGGCCGAAATGGGCTGCCTGGTCATGGCCGACATTGCCACCGTGGCCGAGGGCGACGCCTGCGCAGCCGCCGGCGCCGACTGCCTCTCCACCACCCTCAGCGGCTACACGCCCGAAACCGCACACCTGAAAGCCGCAGGCCCCGACCTGGCACTGGTGCGCGACCTGGTGGCCCGCGTCGGCATCCCGGTTTTCGCCGAAGGCCGCCTGAACACGCCCGCCGACGCAGCGGCGGCGCGGCAGGCCGGCGCCTGGGCCGTGGTGGCCGGCTCGGCCATCACGCGGCCCACGCTCATCACCGAATGGTACGTGCAGGCACTGCAGACCGGGCCGCCGGCTTAGGGGAACGGGCCGCAATCCGGGTCTATCCGGCTACCGCTCCTCTCCTGCCTCTTTCCCATTTCCTTCCTGCTCCGGATGCCGACTCTTCAACTGCTGGCCCTGGTGGGCATTTTTGCCCTGATGGCGCTGCTCATGTTTCTGCGCAAGCTACCGGCGCTGCTGGCCCTGCCGCTCATGGCCGTGCTGGTGGCGCTGGTGGGCGGCATCCGGGTGCCCGACGTGCTGGAGCACGTCATTGGGGCCGGGGCCGTGAAGCTGCACGGGGCCTACACGGTGGCCATCTTCGGGAGCATGCTCAGCGTGATGCTGCAAAAAACGCGGGTGGTGGAAAGCTTCGTGAAGAAGGGCGCCGAGCTGTCGGGCGACAACCCCTGGCTTATTGCCGTGAGCATGCTGGCCATTATTGCGCTGCTGTTTACTACTGTTACGGGGCTGGGGGCCATTATCATGGTGGCCACCATCGTGCTGCCCATCCTGTCGTCGGTAGGCATCGGCGGGCTGACGACGGTGGGCATCTTCCTGTTCGGGCTCAGCATCGGGGGCACGCTCAACGCTACCAACTGGGCCGTGTACGTGAGCGTGATGGGCCTGCAGCTGGAGCAGGTGCGGCCGTTTGCGCTGCTCATGTTTGGGGTGAGCACCACGGCGGCGCTGATTTACATCACCGCTCAGCTCTACCGCGACGGGCAGGAGCTGAACCTGCGCCGCATCATCACGGGCAGTCTGCTGACGCTGGCCGTGGTGGCGGGGCTTATCGGCGGCTACCACTACGGCCTGACGCCGGACGCCCAGCAGCAGCTGGGCACAGTGGCCGGGCAGGCAGGCACGGGCCTGAAATGGGCTACGGCGGCCGCACTTGCGGCGCTGGCGCTGCTGGTAACAGGGCGGGCGGCACTCAGTGGCAGAACCAACAATGCCCATGACGTGCATTGGTCGGCTTACTTCTCGCCCCTGATTCCGCTGCTGCTGATTCTGCTGTTCGAAGTGAATTTCATTGCCGCCTTCATCCTGGGGCTGCTGTACGCCTTTGTCAGCACCTACCGCCGCGGCAGCCTCAACCTGCTGATTCAGGCCGCGCTGGAAGGCGGGGCGGTGGTGATGCCGGCCGTGGTGCTCATGTTCGGCATCGGCATGCTGCTGGTGGCCATCATGGGGCCGGGCACGCCGCTGCCTGCCTACCCCGGCGGCTGGCCGGTGCTGGGGCTGTTGCAGCCGCTGCTGCAGTTTATTCAACCCCACCACGGGTGGTCGTACGTGCTGATTTTCACGCTGGCGGCGCCGCTGGCGCTCTACCGCGGCCCGCTGAACGTGTGGGGCATGGGCTACGGCCTGGCCGCCGTGTTCCTGGCGTCGGGCTTCAACCCGCTGGCTATTATGGGCCTGCTAATGGCCGTAGGCCCCATTCAGAGCATCAGCGACCCGACCAACACCCAGAATGTGTGGCTGGCCAATGAAATGCGCGTGGACGTGCAAAAAGTCCTCTGGAACACGCTGCCCTACACCTGGGTGCTGGCCCTGGCCGGCCTGCTGCTGGCCGCCGTGCTGTTTATGTAAGCTGCAAGCCGCAAGCCTGCGCGCTGTCCAATAGTGCCGGCCGCCACGCTGCTGTTGGCGGGCCGCTTGGTACCCTTCTCTCTATCTCACCTCATCCCGCTCCCCGTGCGCTTTTCTCACCTGCAACACGCTACCGCCCTACGGCCCCACCCGGCCGCGCTGCCGCCCGCCGCGGCCCGGCCCGCTGTGCAGGCCCGCTGGCAGCTTTCCCCGGAGGGCTACTTCGACGTCACTTTCCGGGTGACGCTGCCGGCTGGCGCAGCCTGGAACACCAATCCCGACTTCTCCCGCACCGATTACCGCGCCAACTGGGGCTTGTGGGAACACGACGTGGTAGAGCTGTTCCTGCAGCCGCGCCCCCACCCCGACGCCACCGCCGCGCCCTACCTGGAGGTGCAAGTGTCGCCGCTGGGGCAGCCGTTTGCCCTGCTGATTGAGGAGCCGGCCCGCCACTTCGCCCCGCCCCCGGCGCTGGCCTACCTCAAGGAAATCGTGCTGGAGCCGGCCGTGTGGCAAACCCGGCTGCGCGTGCAGGTGCCCGACTATGCCCCCGGCGCACCTTTGTTTGGCAACCTCACGGCCTGCCTGGGGCCGGCAGGCGCCCGCACCTACTGGGGCCTGCAGCTGAGCGCCGGCCCGGAGCCGGACTTCCACCGCCCCGTTGATTTTGGGCAGCTAATCTGAAGCTTTTTCGATGCTAACTACTCCCCGCGCGCCCCGCTTGCTGCTGCTCGGCGACTCCATCACGGCCGGCTTCGATACGGCCCGCCTGCTGCCGGAGCTGGCCATCCGGAACGAGGGCGTTTCCGGCGACAGCACGGTGGAGCTGCTGGAACGGCTGCGGCCGGAGTGGCTGCCGACGCCGACGCTACAGGCCGTATTCGTCTGCATCGGCACCAACGACCTGGCCCGCGCCCGCACCGACGAGTTCATTCTGCAGCAAATCATCCGCATCGTGGCGGCTGTGCGCCAGGCCGCCGCGCCGGGCCTTCCGATCTACCTGACCTCCTTATTTCCGACCCGCGACAATGCACCCCGCCCCAACGCGCGCATCGTCGGCTTCAATCAGCAGCTGGCGCAGCTGTCCCGGCAGCTTGGTGCGCCGTTCCTGAACCTGCACCCGCACTTTACCGACGAAACCGGCCAGCTGCGCGCCGACTTCACCGACGATGGCCTGCACCTGCTGGAAGCCGCTTACGCACGGTGGGCTTTGCTGCTGCGGGAGGTTGTGCAGGAGCAGGGACTGGCTTCCGGCAGCTAATCAGAAAAGAGTTCTTTTGTGTTTGGTTAAGTGCAAAAAAGCCCTCCGCAGTGCGGAGGGCTTTTTTAAATTCCCACATGAATTCCCACATGTATGCTTGAATACCCTCTCCTTATAGCGTCACTTCAATCACTAATTCTGCAGCGGCATAACTCGCCGGATCAATAAAATTGCCGGCCACCAGCTGGCCGTTCACGCGCATCTCACGCACACCCTGGTTGCGGCCGTGGGGATTGTGCACGGTCAGCTTGAGGCGCTTGCCGCGGAACACCCGCTCGGCCGTGAACGAAGGCCAGGCGGCCGGAATGTGCGGGTCGATGCTGATGCCCTCCAGCGAGGTGCGGAAACCCAGGATGTAGTCGAGGCCGATGCGCAGCATCCAGACGGCGGTGCCCGTGAGCCAGGAGTGGCTGGCCTGGCCCTCGGTTTCGTGGTCGGGACTGGTCACGTACTCGGCAAACACGTAGGGCTCCACCTCGTAGCGGTCGATGCGGGCCGACGAGTTGGGCGGCAGCATGCGGCGGTACACCTCCACGCCGCGCTCCACGTCGCCGTTGAGCAGGGAGGCCAGCACAAACCACGACGACGCGTGGTTGAAGATGGCGCCGTTCTCCTTCTTGCCCGGTACGCAGCGGCTGATCAGCCCCATGGTTTCATCGACTTCCGTAAACGACGGCCAGCAGATCTGAATGCCGTTGGGGCGACCCATCAGCTCGTAGGTGGAGTTGAGGGCCGAGTTGCCGCGCTCCTCGGGGGCCAGGCCCGAAATAACCGACCAGGTCTGGGAGTTGATAAAGATCTTGCCCTCTTTGTGCGCGTTTGAGCCCACCGGGTCGCCGTTATCCTTGAAGGCGCGGATGTACCATTCGCCGTCCCAGGCCACGGAGTTGGTGACTTCGCCCAGCTTATCGTAAGCCGTCTGCCAGCGCTGACGGGTGGCGGTGTCGCCGCGCTTTTCCAGCAGCGGAAAGCACTTGCGCAGGCCATAGGCCAGGAAAAAGGCTCCCCACACGGTTTCGCCCTTGCCCAGGGGGCCAATCTGGTCGAGCGTGTCGTTCCAGTCGCCGTTCATCATCTTGGGCAGGCCCCGCTCGGTGGTGGCCGAGAGGCAGAAGTCCAATGACCGCACGATGTGGTCGTAGACTGTGGCTGGCTCGCCGCCGTCGTAGAACGGCACCAGCTCGTCGAGGAGGCTGTAGTCGGCGGTTTCGTTGAGGTACTCCACCACCCCGAAGCTCAGCCAGAGCGGCGTGTCGGAGTGGTTGGTTTTCTCGCCGTTGTTGGTGAATTTAAAGAAGTTGTGCAGCGTCGAGCCATCCTGCAGCTGGAAGCGCAGGGCGTTCAGCAGGCGGGCTCGCACCCGCTCGGGGTGGGTGATGACCATGCCCAGAATGTCCTGAAACTGGTCGCGGATGCCATTGCCGAACAGCAGCCCGCCGTGGTAGTAGCCCGAGTTGCGGGCCATGTCGAAGGTCACGGCGGCCTGGTAGGGATTCCACACGTTGAGCATGGTATTCAGGGCCGCATCCGGCGTCTGGGCCCGGATGTGGCCCAGGTAGTCGTCCCAGTAGGCGCGCACGGCGGCCAGCTTCTTATCCAGTACGGCCGTATCGCGCAGCTCCTCCCAGCGGAAAGCTGCGTGCTGGCGCACGTCTTCGTCCTTTTTCACCACGGCCATCACGGCGGCAAAGTCCACCGACTCGCCCGCCTGCAGCGTGAGCTTGCTTTGCAGGGCCGCCACCGGGTCGCCGGCGGTGATTTCGGTGTTGTGCATCCGGCCGGTTTCCACGCATTCGGGGTTGGCTTCGGAGCGCCAGCGGCCGATAAACTTGTCGAGGCTGCCGTCGAAGCCCGTCACGGGCAAACTCAGGGTGAAGTACAGGTGGTAGTCCCAGCCGATGTTGGGCTGGGCCACCGATACTTTCTTGTTGAGCACCCAGTAGCGGCGGGTGCACTCCAGCGCCTGCAGATCTTCCTGAAAGTGAATGTCGGTGAAGTGCTTGTCGTTGGGCTGGTTGATGATGTCGTTCAGCGCGTTGCCCATCATCAGCTCGGTGAAGGCGTACACCTCCAGCTGCCGGGCGCGCCCGCTCAGGTCGGTGAGCTTCACGCGCCACACCTCGGCATTCACGTCGGTGGGCACGAAGTAGGTCAGCTCGCCGCGCACGCCGTTTATTTCGGTGACGATGGTGGTGTAGCCCTGGCCGTGGCGGCACTCGTACCGGTCGTACTTCAGCTCGATGGTCGGGGCCCAGCTCAACGACCAATACTGGCCGGTTTCAGCGTCCTTGACCATGATGTAGCGACCGGGCCGGTCCCAGGGCAGGCAGTTGTAGCGCATGCGCGTGAGCCGGTTGTCGCGCGGCGACTCCAGGAAGCTGAAGCCCCCGCCGGTGTGCGAAATCAGGCCAGCGTACTGCTCGTTCCACATGTAGTTGAACCACGGCCGGGGCGTGCGCGGGTCGGTGATGATGTACTCGCGGGAGTCGGCGGAGAAGTGGCCGTAGGCCGGGCCGGGCGGCGTAGCGGCCGGCGCAGTGGTTGGAGCAGCGCTGGGCGCAGACAGGTCATTCATGGCAGAAAGTAAGCTTGAGAGGAGGCAAAAACAGGGGTATCAGGCTGGCCGGAGCAGCTCCTGCCCGGCAGCCAGCAGCGCCGCCACTTCGGCCCCCGACTGCCCTTCGGCGTAGAGGCGCATCAGCGGCTCGGTTTCGGAAGCGCGCAGCAGCAGCCAGCGCGTAGTGCCGTGCAGCCGCAACTTCAGCCCGTTTACGACCCCGCGGCTGCTGTAGAAAGCGGCCGAGTCGGCGACGGGCCAGCCGGCCAGCTGCGCGGGCGGCGTGGCGTGCAGCGCGGGCAGCCTGGTGAGGCGGTCAGGGTGGTGGTACTCCTGGTCGATGCGGTCGTAATGGATGCGGCCGAACCGCTCGCGCCCGGCCTGCACCAGCTTCCCGAGGGTGCGGTAGCCCGAAAGAGCCAGCATTTCCAGCACCAGCAGGCCCGAGAGCAGGCCGTCGCGCTCCGGCAGGTGGCCCTTCAGGCCGTAGCCGCCGCTTTCCTCGGCCCCGAAGGCCACGTCGTGCGCCAGCATGGCCTCGCAGATGTACTTGAAGCCCACCTGCACGTCGTGCACGCGGCGCGTGGGCGTGGCCAGGGCCAGCAGCTTGTCGGTCACGGAGGAAGTCTTCACCAGGTCGCCGCCGAGGCCCTTGCCGTGCACCACGAAATCGGCCAGCAGCAGGATGGTTTCCTGGGCGCTGAGCCACTCGCCGGTTTCGAGCAGCACGCCCAAGCGGTCGGCGTCGCCGTCGGTGGCCAGGCCCAGGACGTAGCGGCCGGGCGCGGCGGCCAGGGCGTCGCGCAGGGGCGTCAGGTTTTTCTCGATGGGCTCGGCCGCTCGCCCACCAAAGTCGGCCCGGGCCTCGCCGGCCAGCGTGTCGGCGGGGCAGCCGTGGGCGCGCAGCAGTTGCTCCAGCAGGCACTGTCCGGCCCCGTGCATGGAGTCGATGAGCACCGGCAGCTGCGCCCGCCGGATGGCGGCCAAATCTACCAGCGTGGCCAGGTGGGTCAGGTAGGGCGCGTTGAAGTCCAGCACCTGCACGTTGGTGCGGCTCTGGCGGCGGGGCGAGTGGTCGAGCAGCTGCTCGATGCGGTGGGTTTCTTCGGTCAGGAAAGGCCCGCCGTAGCTGGCCTTGAACTTGATGCCGTTGTACGCGGCCGGGTTGTGCGAAGCCGTCACCATTACGCCCACCTGCAGGCCCTGGCTGCGCACGGCGTAGGCCAGCGCGGGCGTGGTCACGATGCTATCGGCCAGGCACACTTCAATCCCGTTGCCGGACAGAATCTCCGCCAGCAGCTGCGCAAACTCTGCCGACTGCCGGCGCCCATCGTAGCCCACGGCCGCCGTGCGCTGCCCCGGACTCACGCGCAGATAATCGGCCAGGGCCGTGGCCACGCGGGCCACGTTAGCGGCGGTCATGTCCACATCCAGCAGGCCGCGCCAGCCGTCGGTACCGAAAGCAATGGGGACAAAGGGAGTAGTAACTGAGGTTTCAGCGCTCATTTTTTCTCTGCGGCAATCACCACTACCTCGTCGGTGGGCAGCAGCTTGTGTAGTTCGATATCCACCAGGGCCATAATCTGCGACTCCTGTATCAGGCCCGTCAAATCCACCACGCGGCTATCGGTGAGCAGGAAGATGTCGGGCACCAGCGCCCCGGCGTCGCCGAAGCTGGTGAGCTGCTCGACCAGGCCGCGAATGGTGTTTTTCACGCCACTACTCGCGCCGGTAGCCACCAGGCAATCGGAGAGCTGCAGCCGGATGGTGCCTTCCTGATCGATGACGCGCAAAGGCTGGCGCTGCTGGCGCACCAGGCCCAGCCAGGCGCGGTGCTCGTGCCGGTGCGCCACGGCCCACAGCGAGCGGGTGCGCCCGGCCACCGTCAGGGCCGCTGCCGCGCAGCGCAGCGACTGGGCGCAGCGGGCCAGCAGCGCTGCTTCGGGCAGCGGTTCGAGGGCGTCTTCGCGGGCCCGCAGCTCGCTGGCGCCCAAGGCCGTGGCAATTACCTTCTTGTTTTTGCTGTCGATTTCGATGGTTACTTCCACCGTGTCGGGCTCGGCGCCCATGCTTACCACCGAGGCCACGGCCTGCTGGCGCAGCGCAATCAGGTCGGCTTCGGTGGGGTTGAGAATGTTGCGCTCCACCGAGTCGCGGATCATGGCCAGCGCCGCCCCAATGGCCGAAATCACCTCCCCGTTGTGGGTAATGGTATGCTCCACGCCCAGCGCCTGCGCCGCAAACGGTACGATGGCCGAAGCCCCGCCGCCCCCGCCCACGAACTGAATCAGGGTCGGGTCGAGCTTGTACTCGCGGCTGAGCTGGCGGATAACGGGCCGGATCTTTTCGGCAGTGAGCGTCAGCAGCTCGGTGGCCAGCTCGCGGGGTGGGCGCTGCAGCACGGCGCCCAGCGCCGCGAAACCGCTTTCCACGGCCGCCTGGTTGGCCTGGCCGTGGCCCAGCTCCTTAACCAGGCCCAGCAGATTGGCGGCGCAGGTAGGCGTGAGCGTATACTCGGCGCGGGCATCCTGGGGGCGCCGCAGGGCCAGGTAATCGGTGGGGTCGCCGGGCAAGGGCTGCACGGCGGTGGTCTGCAGGCCGGTGAAGTCGGGCTCGTCGGCGAAGGCCACGTAGTGCAGGTGGGCAATGTGGGCGCTGCGCGGGCCCACGTCCACAAACTTGCTGCCCTGCAGGCGCGGCACCGAGCCCCCGGCCACGCCCAGCGTACGCACATCCAGGGTGTTCAGGTAGAGCCGATTGCCACCGATTTGAGCCGTCTTGATTTGGGCCTTGCCATTCTTGATGACCGAAATGTCGGTGCTCGTGCCGCCCACTTCCAGAAAGATACCGTCGGAGATGCGCGCGTACATCAGGGCCGCCGCTACGCCCGCCGCCGGTCCCGAGAGCATCGTCAGAATGGGGCGCTTGCGCATCTCGTTGATGTCCATAATGCCGCCGTCGGAGCGCATAATCATCAGGGGCACCGTAATACCGGCCTTTCGGATGCTGGCCTCGGTCATGTTGGCCGTTTCCAGCATCTTGGGCATCATGCTAGCATTGATGACGGCCGTGCGGGTGCGCACCCGCAGGCCATAAAGCTGCGAAATGCTGCTGGCGGCCGTACCCAGCAGCCCCATTTCGGCGGCCACGCGCACCACGGTTTCCTCGTTGACCGGGTTATCAACCCCGAAGGCTTCGGAGGCCACAATTACATGGGCCCCTTCGGCCACCAGCGCCTCGATGGCCGTGCGGGCCTGGGCTTCCGTTACGGGCTGGCGCGTGTCGAGGAAGCGGAAGCGGGTGGGCAGCAGCTTGCCGGGCGCCAGCTGCACCTCGCGCAGGTTGGTTTCGCCGCGGGCGCGGCGCCCTTCCAGCCCGTTGCCCATCCCGATGATGCCCACCGTGGCTACGTCGCCTTCCAGCAGCGCGTTGGTAGCCTGGGTGGTGGAGTGCGCAATGAGGATGACTTCGGCCGGATCAATCTGCGCTGTTTGCAGCAGTACCTGCATCGACTCTACCACACCACGGGCCACGCCCTCGGCGGCGCTGTGGGTAGTCGGTACACAGGCTTTGCCCACTACCAGCAGGCCATTTACGTCCAGCGCCACGGCGTGCGTGAACGTGCCGCCGACATCAATCCCGATTTTGATTTTGCGCATAGGGCCTTACCCGAGGCCGCAGGCTGTACCGAGCTGGGGCCGGACCTCTGCTGCCTTAGACCCAGTTTTCACCTACTGCCCTTAAACAGCCCCCAGGACAACCGTGAAAAACTTCCCGCTGGCGCGGGTCAGGGAGGTAGCACGTTGCTGTGATTTGCTCTGCCGGGCAGCAGACAGGCCAAGACGAGCTGGTGCATGCCTTCCAGGGCGGTGGTGAGTCGCTCGTACTCCCGGGCCAGGCGCCGGCACCGGCGCTATACACCCGGCAGAAGTCGTTGCACTAGCGGCGCAAGTCCCTCTGCGGGAGGATTGCGCGCCTCAAGCGGCGAGGGTTGGGATGGGGTGCGGTGTCGTCGGGGCCTACTTCCGCGCCGGGTCCCAGCCGGCCCCGCCGGCAAAAATGGCTTTAAGCGTGTACTGCCTGGCCTCCTTGGCCGTGAGCTGCCGGGCCCACTTCACGCGCTCCTTGGCGTGGGCGCCGGGGCCGGTGGAGTTGTACTCGGCGTAGTACACCGTCTTTTCGTTGTCGGGGTTGCGCCAGTTGTCCCAGCCGGCGGGCGTGATGTGCGCGCCCAGCTCGCAGTTGATGAAGACGGTTTTGGCATTCGGGCGCCAGGGCCGACCCAGGTAAACCTTGTTGACGTCGGGGCCGGCGGCCGTGAGCTTGCAGTTGAGCAGCACGTAGCCGTACTGCTGGTGCTCGGTCGTGGAGGCGGCCGTGACGTAGGAGTTGCGCTTGCTGCGCAGCTCGCAGCCCTCGAATACCACCGTGGCGGTGCCAAACAGAAAGTCGGTGGTGCCTTCGATGTAGCAGTTCTGGTAGTATTGCCGGCTGTTTTCGACGGCCATAAACAGCGTGTCCTGGTTGCCCAGCATGCGGCAGTTGCGGAACGTGGCCCGGTCGCCTTCCACGTGCAGGGCCACAGCCTGCCCCACCGGCCCGGCCGAGTTTTCGAAGGTGATGTTCTCGGCCGTGAAGTCGTTGGCCTGCACCAGCACCGTGTGGGAGGTGTAGGTCGTGTGCTTGGCCACGTCGCCGGAATAGTCGCCGAAGGTGATGACGACGCCCTCCTTACTCTCGCCCAATAGCGTGACGTGGGTTTTGTGCGAGGGCACCACCAGCTTCTCGCGGTAGGTGCCGTTCTTAATGAAGATGGTCACCGTGACCTGCGACAAGTCGCGGGAGGCATTCACCGCTTCCTGAATGGTGCGGTAGTCGCCGGAGCCATCAGCCGCTACGGTCATGCGCGTGACCTGCGGCGGCGCGGGCGCGGGGGCCGGCTTGGCGGCGGGCGGGGGCGCGGGCGCGGTGGGCGGCGTCTGGGCGTGCACGTGGGCCGCACCTAGTATTAGGCTAGCCGTGAGCAGAAGTCGGGAAAGCAGCATCGAAGCGTAGTCAAAACAGATGGAAAGGCGGCTTGTCTCCTTATTCCTTGCTTTCAGAAAAAAGGAGACAACTCAAGCGAAACAATTTTTACTGTCTCCTTTATTTTTGTTTCGGCAAGTAAGGAGACAAGTTGCGCGAGGCAAGTTCAGTTGTCTCTATACTTGCTCGTTGCAGAAAAAAGGAGACAAGCCGTGCCGCCTAGTGGCGCGCGCAACGCGGGGCGCGGGGCACGATACTCAGTCCTTGGTCGGGTCCCAGTTGCGGAACACCTTCTCGCGGGTGTAGGCTTTGGCCTGCTCGTCGGTGAGCTGGTGGCTCCAGGGCACGCGCTGCTTGGGCTGGGCGCCTTTGCCCTGGTTCTGAAACTCGGCGTAAGTGGCGGTTTGCTTGTTGGTTTCCTTGCCCCAATGGTCCCAGCCGGCGGCGCCGATTTGTTCGCCCAACGCGCACCGGATGAAGACCGTTTTGGCGTAGGGCCGCCAGGGCCGGCCCAGCAGGAAGCTGCCCGCCGGGGCGTCGCCGATGATCTTGCAGTGCTGGAACACGTAGCCGTAGCGGGTGCTGTCGGGGGTGGAAGCGGCCGTGACGTAGCCCCCACCCTTTTTGCAAAAGATGGTGCAATCCTCGAAAAAGGCGGTGCTGGAGCCGAAGATGAAGTCCACGGTGCCCTCGATGTAGCAGCCCTGGTAGTACTGCCGCGAGCCGTAGCCGTAGGTGTAGAGCGTGTCCTGGAAGCCCAGGAAGCGGCAGTTCCGGAAGCGGGCTTTGTCGCCGGCCACCCACACGGCCACGGCCTGCCCCACCGGGCCCGAGGAGTTCTGGAAGGTGATGTTCTCGGCCGAGAAGTCGGCGCCGTAGACGTAGATGCTGGCCGAGCCCGAGGTGCCCTTGTCTTCGCCGAAGATGTTCTTCTTCTGGTTATAGTCGTCGTAGGTCAGGATGGTTTGCGCCCGGTCTTCGCCGATGATTCTGACCAGGTTCTTGGAGCCGGCCAGGATGAGCTTTTCCTTGTAGACGCCCTTCTTGATGAAGATGGTGGTGATTTTCTTGCGGAAGTCGGGCACGGCGTTGAAGGCTTCCTGCACGGTGCGGTACTGGCCCGAGCCGTCCTGGGCCACCACGAAGTCATAGGCGAAGGCGCGGCCCGTGAGCAGGCTGCTCAGCAGGCAGAGTAGCGTTAGGAATTTTCTCATGGCGTGGTGGGTTGCGCATCCTTGCCGTTGGCCACGGACGGCACGGCGTTTTTGGCCGTGGGCTTGGCAATTCGCTCCGACAAGAGCGGCAGCTTCTGGGCTATTACCTGGCTGACCACGAGCTGGGCCATCTTGCGGGCGCCCAACTCGCTGAAGTGGGTGTTGTCGTTACGGCCGGCGGGGTAGTTGGGATGGTCGCCGGGCTCGAGCTGCAGAAACAGCTGCTTCGACTGGTCGGCGCCGTACTTCTGCAGCAGCTCCCGGCTCATCCGGTCGAGGTCAATCAGGGGCACTTTCAGTTCCCGGGCCACGTCCATCGTGGCGGCGGAGTAGGCTACGTGGGTTTCCATGATCTTGCCCTCCTTATCGAATTTGCGGCGCGTAACGGGCGTAATCAGCACCGGGTAGGCCTTCTTGCCGCGCGTTTCCTGCACAAACTTGACGAGGTTCCGGCGGTAGTCGGCCGGGGCCACGTACCGGTCGGGCTTGTCCTGGGCTTCGTCGTTGTGGCCAAACTGGATGAAGACGTAGTCACCTTCCTGCAAAGCATCGACGATGGGCTGCCAGCGGTTTTCGGCCAGAAAGGTGCGGGTGCTGCGCCCGTTCTGCGCCCGGTTGTCCACCACCACCGTCGAGTCGAAGAACGTGGGCAGCGGCATGCCCCAGCCGGTTTCGGGGAAGGTCTGCCGGATCTTCTGGGCAATGGTGGAGTCGCCGACGAGGTAGAGCCTGATCTTCTTCGGCGGGGCGCCGGTGAAGGCCAGCAAGAGCAGCACCAGCAGCAGGTAGGAGCGCGTTGCACGCGCCCGGTCGTTGTTCAGCATAGTAGCCGTTGTTATTTATGGATTATAGAAGAGTCGGAGAAGCAGCGTTTGGGCAACTGGCGCGGCTCCGACGGGCGCGTGCAACGCGCCCCTACCGGGCCTGGGCGTCGACGGTCTTCTTGACTTCGCGCTTCACAATCCGGTCGGCCAGCTCCAGCTGGAGGGTGCGGATGTCGGCCAGCACGAGCTGGGCCATCTTGCGGGCGCCTAGCTCGCTGAAGTGAGTGTTGTCGTCGCGGCCGGCGGGGTAGTTGGGGTGCTCGTTCGGGGCCAGGTGGTTGAAGAGCAGCTTGGAGGCTTCGGGGCCGAACTGCTGGAGCAAAGCCAGGCTTTCGGCGTCCAGGTCAATCAGGGCCACTTTCTGCTCCTGGGCCACGCTGCGCACGAGGCCGGCGTACACGGCGTGGGTTTCCTCCACTTTGCCGGCCGCGTCGAACTTGCGGCGGGCGACGGGCGTGAGCAGCACGGGCGTGGCTTTCCGGGCCCGGGTTTCGGTGACGAAGCGCACGAGGTTGGCCCGGAAGTCGGCCTCGGGCGTGTAGTTGGCCTTGGTGGGCACCTCGTCGTTGTGGCCGAACTGGATGAAGACGTAGTCGCCGGGCCGCAGGGCGGCGGCCACGGGCTGCCAGCGGCTTTCGGCCAAAAACGACTTGGTGCTGCGCCCGTTCATGGCCCGGTTGTCGACGGTGACGGTTTCGTCGAAAAAGTACCGGAAGGGCATGCCCCAGCCGGTTTCGGGAAAGGCCTTTTCTTCCTTGTTGGCCATCGTGGAGTCGCCGATGAGGTAGACCTTGATGGCCGCGGGTGGGGCGCCGGTAAAGGCCAGCAGCGCGAGCAAGCAAACGGCTGCCACGGTGGTAAAAAGACGATGGGCCATACGGGTAGGCGAAGGGTAGAACGGAGTTTGCCACGCTTCCCGCCCGAGGTTGCCGGCCGCTTAAGCCCGCTGGTCCCGGCAACGCGGTACGCGTAGCAGCAAGTAAGGCCTATTTGCGGCCGGAAAGGCCGTTAAAGAGGAGAATAGTTGCGCAAACGTTGCCGGGAACGATGCCGAATGAGGGCATCAGAACGTCATGTCGAGCCTTGCGAGACATCTCGCGTGCTGATGTTGCCACGGTAATCATATACCATTGCACGCGAGATGTCTCACTCTGTTCGACATGACGTTCTATATTATTACCACAAACGCTACAAAAAAGGCGGCTACACCGTGGTGCAGCCGCCTTTCTCGTATCAATAAGAAGCTTCTCTCCTACTGGGAGCTTACCAGTAAATGGTGTACAGCGCCGTTAGAATCACGGCAATGACCATGGCACCGATGGTGAAGCTGCGCTGGGGCTTGAACATGCTGGCGTCGACTTCCAGGCCGTTGGTTTTGGTGCCGCGGCTGGTTTCGAGCAGGCTGATGATGACCATCACGATGACGCAGATGACGAACACGAAGCCCATCCGGTCGAGGAAGGGAATTTCGTAGACGCCGGCCTCACTTTTCACCGCGAAGCCCAGCGGGGCCAGGAACGACAGATCTACCAGGCCGGGCAGGAACTTGAACATGATGGAAAGCAAAAAGCCGCCGATGGTGGCAAACAGGGCCGCGTTGGAAGTCGTTTTCTTCCAGAAGAAGCCCAGGATGAACATGGCGAAGATGCCCGGCGACACGAAGCCGGTGTACTCCTGAATGTACTGGAAGCCGCCCTTCTTGTCGATGCCCAGGTGGGGCGCAATGAGCACGCCCAGAATCATGGCCACGACCACGGCAATCTTGCCTACCACTACGAGCTTCTTCTCCGAAGCTTCCGTGTTCAGCACTTTCTTGTAGATGTCGAGGGTGAAGATGGTGGCAATGGAGTTGGCCTTGCCGGCCAGGGAGGCCACCACGGCGGCCGTGAGAGCGGCAAACGACAGGCCTTTCAGACCCGTGGGCAGAATGTTGAGCAGTACCGGGTAGGCGCGGTCGGGGTTCAGATCAGCGCCTGACCCAAACTCGGCGGCCCCGAACACGTCCTGCTTGTAGAGCACGTAGGCGGCAATGCCGGGCAGCACCACAATGACGGGCATGAGCAGCTTTAGAAAGGCCGCAAACAAGATACCCGAGCGGGCCGTGGGCAAATCAGCACCGAGGGCGCGCTGGGTGATGTACTGGTTGCAGCCCCAGTAGTTCAGGTTCACAATCCACATGCCGCCGAGCAGCACCGTGAGGCCCGGCAGATCGATGAAGTTGGGGTTGTCCTGTTGGAAAATCATCTGGAAGTGGTCGGCGGCCTGGTCCTGCATCAGCTTGAAGCCGCTGATAACGCCCGATTGGCCGTAGTGGTCGGCCACCATGTCGAGAGCCAGGTAGGTGGTAGCCAGGCCGCCCAGAATCAGGAAGAACACCTGGATTACGTCGGTGAAGCCGATAACCTTCATGCCGCCCAGCGTAATAATGACAGCAAATATGGCCAGAGCGTAGAGGCAGAACGTGAGGTTGAGGCCGGCAATGCTGCTGATGGCAATGGCCCCGAGGTAGAGAATCGAGGTCAGGTTGACTACCACGTAGAGCATCAGCCAGAAAATGGCCATAATCATAGCCACCGTGCCGTTGTAGCGCTGGTTCAGAAACTGCGGCATCGTGAAGATGTGGTTCTTCAGATACACCGGAATAAAGAACACGGCCACGATAATCAGCGTCAGGGCCGCCATCCATTCGTAGGTCGCAATGGCCAGGCCCATCTTGAAGCCCGAGCCCGACATACCCACGAACTGCTCGGCCGAAATGTTGGAGGCAATGAGCGAGGAGCCGATGGCCCACCAGGTCAGGGAGCCTTCGGCCAGGAAGTAATCTTTGGAGTCGCCCTCGATGGTACCGTCGTGGCCGGTCTTGCGGCGGTAAATCCAGATGCCGTACCCTGACACAATCAGGAAGTAGACAAAGAAGACAATGTAATCTAGAGTGGCGAGTTGGTTCATTTAAAAACGGTGAAAGAGTAGAAAGTACCGGCAGAAAGCAGCGCTGCCGCAGCAGTACCGCCGCAAAGGCTGGCTAAAGCTAAGTTTATGCGTTCTGAGTTGCACGCTTGTAATCCTAAATAAAGCGTTTAATCCCGGCTTTAACCCTCCTGTACTGTCACGTAAACTACCGCAACCGTTTGCATAGACCCCGCTTTTCCGGCCGGCCCCACCAGCCGCGAACCGCTGCGGCAGCGTCCTCAGGGAGTCGGCAGGACTGAGAGGCGCGCCGGCCCCAGCGCGGCGGCCAGCTCGGGCAGGTCGTAGGAGCGCAGCACGCCCGGCACCACGAGCGAGTAGCCGTCCTTGGCCGTGGGCTGCTCCAGCTGCTGCTGAAACGACTTGGGCCCCGCTCCCACCCACACGTTGGCAATAACTGGGGCCAACACGGCTGCGTGCAAGGCCACGGGCACGGCCCGGCCGGTGGCGTACAGCGCCACGGGTGCCGCGCGCAGCCGCGGCTCCTGCCCGATGAAGCCCAGCGCCATGAATACGTCGACGACCCGCTGGCCCAGCAGCGGCTGGCCCACGTGCAGGGCCAGCAGGGCGTTGCGGTACTCGCGGTTGTAATACTTCTTGTCGTTGAGCGGCTCGGGGTCCGTCGTCTCGCCCAGGCCGCGCAGGTCGGGGAGCAGCACGGCGTAGTTCTGGCGTAAGTACCCGGTGAGCAGCGCGGTGCTGTCGGCCAGGGTGCGCTTGCCCCGCTCGGGCAGCCACAGCACTACCTTCGTCACGGGCGCGTCGCCGGCGGGCAAGGCCAGCAGGGCGGGCAGCGGCACCTGGCCGGCGCGCCGGATGATGAGCTTGCGCAGCGGCACCTGGTCTTTGTTAAGTACGGTTTCCTTCCACTCCACCGCCACGGGCGCGTCGAGCGGGGCGGGCAGGCGCAGCTGGCGGCGGATAAGCGCCGGCAGATCTTTCGCCCCGCCGCTCTTGTTGCGCTGCCGGCTTAGCTCCCGGGCCCGCTCCAGGTTGCGCTGCGGAATAGTCAACTCGTCGTTGAAGGCCGTCGTCACCTGCCCGGTGCGGGTGCACCACAGCTGCTCGGGCTGCAGCGTGGCCAGGTTGCCTTCCCGCACGGGCTGGTTGTCGTCGTAGAGCCAGCGCCGAAACCACTGCACGGCCGCCTCGCGCTTGGGCTGGGAGATGCCGTGGCCGTCGTCGTAGGTAAACAGGCTGACGCGGCCCGCCGGCCCGAAGCCCTGGTACACCTGCCGCACCTGCGCGTAGGCATCCTGCACTAGGCCGTAATCCACGAAATCGAAGCGCCCGGCCAGCAGCTGCATGGGCCGGGGCGCAAACATAATGGGCCAGTCGGCCACGTCGAGGCCCACCCGGCCGGCGTCGGGAATTTGCACGCAGCCGTCGGCGGGGCCGGTCAGCTCCAGCACCCGCTCCCCGCTGGCCACGTAGCTGCAGAGCGCGGCCACCTGCACCCGGTCGTCGTAGCCGATGAAGTAGGCCGTTTGGGTGGCCCCGCCCGAGTTGCCCAGCGCCCCGATGCGGGCGGCATCCACTTCGGGACGGGTCAGCAGGTAGTCGAGGCCGCGCACGTTGTCCCAGAGCTCATCGGCCACGCTGCTGGTGCCCACCAGCGCCGATTCGGCGTTGAGCAGGGTGTGCTCGGTGGTGCCGCCCCGGGTCAGGGGCTTGCCCGTGCCGTCGGTCAGCTGGTACCGCTCCCCCTGCGAAATAGGGTCGATAACGAACACCACAAACCCATTTTTGGCGAACAGGATGGCCGTTTTCTGGTACGACTCGGTGGCTTTCGACTCGGCCTCGTGCCCGCAAAACAGCAGCACGCCCGGCAGCCGGCCGTTGCGCTCCTTGGGCACGTAGAGGTTGGCCGTAACGTGGTGCCGGGGCGTGCTTTCGTACACCACTTTTTCGATGCGGTATCCGTCGCGGGCCAGCTGGCCCGTCACCCGCGCCTTCAGGGGCGTGCGGGCCGGCAAGGGCCCCAACACCCGGCGGTAGCGGGCCCGCACACTGTCGCGGTAGGCCCGCACCCCGGCTTCCGACTGCACCGCCCGGGCCAGCTCGGTGCGGCGGCCGGCGTACTGGTCGCGCATCTGTTGCACCAGGGCGGTGTTCAACGACACGTTGGCTTTCCAGTCGAGCACGTCGTAGGGTTTCTGGGCCCGGGCTCCGTAGGCACCCAGCACGCCCAGTACCAGTAGCAGCAGGTTTTTCATGTAAATCAGTAACAAGCACCACGGCGGACAGCCGGGCGGAAGCTCCCACAAAAAAGCCCGGACAGCAACGATGCGGCCCAGGCTTTTTGCGTGGCAGCTGGTTGGTTAAGCCGATACCTGCGCGGTCAGATGACTGGCCACGGTGGCATACACGCCCTGGTCGAGCATGGCTTGCAGGTGGCTGCTCACCTGGGCCGCGAAGCCCGGCAGCGTGGTCAGGTCGTGGCCCCAGAGGGTAGAGTTGCGCAGCACGGTAGTGGTCAGCTCGGCCGCGTCGAGGCGCTGCCAGAGGTCGGCGAAGTAGGCGGCCTTTTCATCCTGAATCGGGTAGGTCTGGCCGTTCAGCTCGCCGTACCAGGTGTGGTCCTGCTCCTGGGTGCCGCGCATAAACAGCAGGTAGCCCGCGAAGCCCAGCGCCGCGCAGGCCGGCACCCGCTGGTACCGCTCGACGTAGCCGAGCAGCGTGGCCACGTTGCGCAGCTGGAGCTTGGCCGAGTAGTTGAGCGTGATGCCCAGCCAGCGGTGCTCGATGTAGGGGTTGCGGAACCGGTCGAGCACCTGCCGGCCAAACTCGCGCGACACGTCTTCCGGCACCGGATACGGAATGCCTCGGCGCAGATTATCCTGCATCAGACTGGAGATAAAGGCGCCCAGCACTTCGTCTTCCATGGCGGCCCGCACCGTGTCGAAACCGGCCAGGTAGGCCAGGCCGCAGCTGAGCGTGTGCGTGCCGTTGAGCATGCGCAGCTTCAGCTCCCGAAACTGGTTGATGTCGGGCTGCACGACCACGCCGGCGTCGGCCTGCTCGAACGACAGTACCCGGCGCACCTTCTCGTCGCCCTCAATGGCCCAGAGCCGGTACACTTCCGACATCGTGAGCAGGTCGTCGTTGTAGCCCAGCTCGGCTTCCAGCGCCGCCTGCAGGGCCGCGGCGGGCCGGCCGGGCACGATGCGGTCCACCAGGGAGTTGCAGCAGGTGTTGGCCGTTTCGAGCCAGTCGATGAACTCGGCTTCGAGGCCGTTGCGGTGGGCCAGCTCCAGCAGAATGGCTTCGAGCTTGGCGCCGTTTTCCGGAATCAGCTCGGTGGGCACAATCACCAGGCCCTTGGCCGGGTCGCCCTGAAACGCCTGGTAGCGGGCGTAGAGCACGGCCAGCAGCTTGCCCGGAAACGACTGGGGCGGACTGGTGCGGATGTCGTCGGCGACCAGCTGAATGCCGACCTCGGTGGTATTGGAAATCACCACGGCCAGGTCGGGGCTCTGGGCGCAGCGCAGCACCTCGGCCCACTGGCTTTTGGCCGACAGCACCCGGCTGATAGCCGAGCACACCACGTTTTCCTCGACCTGCTGCCCGTCCTCAATGCCGCGGATGCAGAGCGTATACAGCCCATCCTGGCGCGTGAAGGCCGTGATATCGCCCCCGTCGGTGGACTTCACCACCACGATGCGGCCGTTGAAGACGCCCTGGCGGTTGGCCTTGTCGATGAGGTAGTCGGGCAGGCCGCGCAGCAGCACGCCGGTGCCGAATTGCAGCACTTTCTCGGGCAGCGCCAGGTGGGCGGCGGCGGGCAGGGCCACGGTGGCGGAACTGAGCTGGGCCAGGGTATTGGTAGATAGTTCTTTCATGATCAGCGGATCATCTAAACGGTGTTGCTCCTTCTCTCCTAATCTGCGTGTGGGCGACGTCAGCCCGTAGCGGGCAGCAACCAAACGTCCCCGGCGCGAGCCTCCTGAGCGAGGCCGCGGCCGAGGACAAACGGTTGCTTGTCAGCCGGGGGCGGCCGGCTTAGTTGTAGCCGGCGTTTTGCTTCAGCTTGTTGTTCGTGTTCAGCGAGGTAGCCGGAATGGGCAGCAGCTGGTGGGTCGGAATGTAGCCGGAAGCAATGTCCGCAATGCGGTTTTCACTGATAGCCGAGCGCCAGGCCACGGCCGTAGCCCCGGCGGGAGTCGTAGCCGGGGCGGGCCGGTAGAGCGAGCGAACAAACCTGATCTGGCCGTTGGTCACGGTGTAGTAGGCCGTCAGCGGAATGTTGGCGTAAGGGCTGGCGGGCGTCTTGTCGGCCATCCAGGCCCGCAGCGTGGCCTTCACGGCATCGAGCTTGGGCCCGAGCAGGTTCCAGCGGATCAGGTCGTACTTGCGGACACCTTCGCCACCGAACTCCAGGAAACGCTCGTTCTGCAAAAAGGCGAAGAAGCCGTCTTTATCGGTCGGGGGCGTTTTGGCGGCGGCGGCGTTGCCTTTGAAGCCGCGCAGGCGCACTTCCATCAGGGCCTGAGAGGCCGAAAAGCCCTTGAACGTCGCCGTGGGGCCGGCCAATTCGTTTTGCGCCTCCGCAAACATCAGCAGCACGTCGGCGAAGCGGATCAGGGGCCAGTTGTAGCCCAGGCTTTGCACCGAAGCCCCCGACACCAGCGGGCTGCGCCAGTCGCGGCGGAACTTGCCGTCGTAGATGGTAATCAGGTTGGTAGCCTTCTGCGCGTCGTTCGACTCGATGGTGTAGGGCGCCAGCGTTACGTCGCGGCGGGCGTCGAGCGAATCGAAGGCGTAGAAGTAGGTGGGCAGGGCCGTAATGGCCCCGCTCGAGGCCCCGTACTTGGGCGAGGCGTTGATGCGGGGGCCGTTGTAATAGCCCAGCTTGCTGTCGGACAGCGCGCTGGCTCCGCCCATGCCCACTTCAAACATGATTTCGCGGTTGGCGTCGCGGCGCAGCTCATTGATGCTGCGGAAGGTTTCCTCGTAGCTCGAGTTCAGGTTGTGCTGGCCGCGGTTAATCATCAGCTCCTGGCACTCCACGCGCACCGTGTCGTAGAACTGGCGGTAGTCGGGGGCCCGCTCTACGACTCCCTGCGGGTTCATCGAGTAGCCGGCGCGGTAGAGGGCCACGCGGGCCCGCAGGGCTTTCACGGCTCCTTTGGTGATGCGCTCATCCGAGGAGGCAATGGCCGTGCGCCACGGCACAATCTTGGCCGCCTCGTCGAGGTCGGCCAGCAGCCGGTCGTAGATCTTGAAGCGGTTTTCGCGCGGAATGTTGAAATCCTGACCCGTCACCGAGGGCTCAAACTGCGCGGGCACATCGCCCCAGTTGCGGATCAGCTCGAAGTAGTACTGGGCGCGCAGGGTGAGGGCCTCGCCGTAGAGGCGCTTGACGGCCACCATGTCGGCACCGCTCTGAAACTGCGGCATCTGCGGAATATTCTTGATGCAGATGTTGGCGCGCTCAATGCCCTGGTAGAGCGTGTTCCAGGGGTTTTGCACGTCGGCGTTGGTGGCCACCGACGCGTAGCGGGCAATGCCGCGGCGGCCGGTGCCGGCGTCGTTGCCACCCTGGCTGCTCTGCATCTCATCCGAGTCGAAGGGGAAGAAGCTGCTCAGGCGGTTGCCGTAGCCGGCGTCGCCCGAGAGCGGGTCGTAGGCGCCCATCACGGCGCTGGTGGCCCCGCTGACGGTGCTGAACACCTGCTCGGTGGTATCAAACGAGTTCGGCTCGATTTCCAGGAAATCTTTGCAGGACATGACACCGGCCAGACAGACGATGCCAAAAGCGGCTATGGTAGGACGAAGGATGCGTTTCATCGTGGGAATCCGTTGCAACAATTAGAGGGAGAGGTTGACCCCGAACAGCAGGGCGCGGCTGCGGGGGTAGGCCGCGTAGTCGACGCCGGGCGTCAGAGGCGTACCACGGCGGGTGTTTACCTCGGGGTCGAAGCCGGTGTACTTGGTGAAGGTGTAGAGGTTGTTACCCGTCACGTAGAAGCGCACCTGGGTCAGCTTGGCGTACGCCGAAATCGTCTTGGGCAGCGTGTAGCCGAGGGTCACGTTGTTCACGCGCAGGAACGAGCCGTCTTCAATGGCCCACGAGTGGGGAAACAGCTGGCGGGTCGGGGTCCAGATCTTGGCGTTCTGGTTGAGGCGGCGCGAGGTTTCCAGGTCGGTAATCACGGCGCCGTTTTCGTCGATGGTGCGGTACCGGTCGTTCATGATGGCCAGGCCGTTGCTCAGGTAGGAGTTGGCCAGGTTCGAGGTCAGCTCAATCTTGTTGGCGTTGTAGACGTCGTTGCCGTACACGAAGTTCAGGAAGATGCTGGCGTCGAAACCTTTGTAGGTAAACTGCTGGTTTAAGCCCCCCGAGAATTTGGGGTTGGCGTTGCCAATCACCGTGCGGTCAGCCTCGTTTACCGTGCCGTCGCCGTTCACGTCCTTCAGCTTGAGCGTACCCGGAATTACTTCCTCGTTGGCACCGCTGTAGCCTACTACGCCCCGGTCCGAAACGACGCCGGGCTTCAGGTTCCACTTGCCGTTGCTGTAGCCTTCGAAGTCGTCGGCGGTGTAGAAGCCGTCGGTGACGTAGCCGTACATCAGGCCCACGGGCTGGCCCACGGCCACGTAGTAGTCGGCGGTGATGGCCGTGCTGGCCCAGCCCGAGTATTGCAGCGGGAAGGGGTTCGGGCCGAGGTCTTCCACCCGGTTGCGGTTCAGCGCCACGTTGGCGTTAGCCGTCCAGGAGAAGTCCGGGGTCTGGAACACGGTACCGGTTGCCTGCAGCTCCAGCCCCCGGTTGGAGGTAGCGCCGATGTTCACCAGCTGCGAGGTATAGCCCGAAGTCGGCGCGATGGCCAGGTTCAGGAGCAGGTCGCGGGTGCGGTTCGAGTAGGCGTCAATGGTCAGCTGCACGCGGTTGCTGAACAGGCTGATGTCCAGGCCCAGGTTGCGCGACACGGTGGTTTCCCACTTCAGATTTTCGTTGAACAAGGAGTTCACCACGGCGCCGGGCACCAGGGTTTCGCCCAGGGCATACTGGCCCGTGGTGCGGAAAGCGGCGCGGTACAGGTTATCCTGAATCCGGTTGTTGCCGGCCAGGCCGTAGCTCAAGCGCAGCTTCAGATCGGAAACCGTGTTGGTGAAGGGCTTCATGAACTCTTCCTGCGAAATGCGCCAGGCGGCCGAAGCAGCCGGGAAGAAGCCCCAGCGGCTGTTGATGCCGGGCGCGAACTTCGACGAGCCGTCGGCGCGGAACGTGGCCGTCAGCAGGTACTTGTCGTCGAAGGAGTAGTTTACGCGGCCAAAGCCCGAGAGCAGCCGCGACTTAATGGGCTGGTCGGTGGTCGGGGCCGGCTGGGGCGTCGCGGGGGCGTTGGGGTCGCGCTGGTTGATGTTGTTGAAGGCCTTTTCGTAGCCGATGGTCAGCGGCAGGTAGTAGCTCACCACGTTCTGGGTGTTAAACTCCTGCAGGTAGATTTCGTGGCCGGCCAGGGCGTCAAACGAGTGCTTGCCCTTGTTGAAGTTGTAGCTCAGCACGTTCGAGTTGTTGAACGTAATCTGGGAGCCGGTGCCAATGCCCAGAAACGGCAGGCCCGAGAAGTTGGCGCCTTTGATAACGGGCGAAAACTGCCCGTTGAAGGTTTCGACGCGGGTGTTGGTGTTGTCGAAACCAAGGGTGGTACGGAAGGCCAGGGCCTTGGTGAAGTTGTACTGCGCGTTGCCCCCCAGGTTGAACAGGCGGCGCTTGTCGGCGCGGTACTCGTTCTGAATCGTCAGCACCGGGTTCGACAACGAGCCCGAGGTGCGGAAAAACTCGTCGTCTTCCAGGTTTTCGTTGGGGTCGATGGCGCCGGGGCGCACCAGGGCCAGGGGCTGATACACGATGGTGTTGCGCAGCCGGGTGTTGGTCGTGGAGCCCGTGCCTTGGTTCGAAGTGCCCGAGCCCTGCACGGTCTGGTCGTTGAAGCGGGTGCTGAGGCCAAACTTGAACTTGTCGTTGGCTTTGTGGTCGAAGCGGAAGTTGATCAGGTTGCGGGTAAAGCCCGACTCAATCTGGATGCCGTCTTCCTGGTTGCGGGTCAAGCTCAGCGAGAAGGTCGAGCCTTTGCCGCCACCCGACAGCGTTACGTTGTGGGTCTGCTGGAAAGCGTCGCGGCCGAATACTTTGTCCTGCCAGTCGATGAACTCGGCGCTGCGGGCCCGGCCCAGCGTGTCGTAGCCGAAGATGTCGTTGCCGTTGGCATCCTTGCCCACGGGCTGGGAGTAGTCGCGCGTGTCGCGGAAATTGGTCGAGCCGAAGCGGCTTTTGATGGTGCTCAAACCGGCGCTGCCGGCCAGGGCGGCCTTTTCGTACACGTAATCCACGTACTCGTTGGGCTTCATCACGTCGAGCGTCTTGGCAATGCGTCGCACGCCGGCAAAGCCGTTGTAGGTCACGCTCAGCTTGCCTTCCCGGCCACCTTTGGTCGTAATAATAACCACGCCGTTGGCGCCGCGGGCCCCGTAGATAGCCGTGGCCGAAGCGTCTTTCAGCACGTCAACCGAGGCAATATCCTGGGGTGAAAGCACCGACAGGGCGTTTTCCAGCTGCACGCCGTCCACGATGTAGAGCGGCGAGTTGTCCTGGGTAATCGAGCCGCCGCCCCGCACCCGGATGCGGATGTCGGAGCCGGGCTGGCCTTCCGAGGAAGTAACCTGCACGCCGGCCAGACGGCCGGTCAGGGCCTCCGCGGCCGAGTTTACCGGCACGTCCTTGATTTGCTTGGCGCCCACCGAGGCCACCGAGCCGGTTACGTCCTTGCGGGGCACCTCGGCGTAGCCAATCACGACGACGTCCTCCATTACCTTGGTATCGGGGCTGAGCTGGATGCTGACGTTGCTCTGGCTGCCGCTAACCGGCACGTCCTTCGAGAGAAAGCCGATGTAGCTCAGGCGCAGCACCACGTCGCCGGCGTTGGCGGGCAGCGCGATGCTGAACTTGCCATCCATGTCGGTGGAGGCGCCGGTGGTGGTTCCCTTCACCACGACTGTTACGCCGGGCAGGGGCTCGTCTTTTTCAGTAGATCGAACGACGCCCTGAATGCTGCGCTGCTGGGCCACCGCGTGCAGGGCCACGCTGAGCAGGAGCCAGACAAACAGTATGTACTTTCTCATTGGAATGGTGTGTGGGAATTGAAAAATGACTGCGAAAAGACTGGCCGCTTCTGCTTTACCGCCGGGTGTGGAGGGACTTACCGGGGTGGCAGCCAGGCTGCCGGAACAGACGGGAATCGTTTTTTTGTACTCTCACCCGTTGGCGCGGCCAAATTTGTACTGTTAGCCGATTCATCGGTTCTATAAGTTTACACTAACCCCCGCCAATAGCGAAGCAATAGCGGGTTTTTATTTGTGCAAACGTTCCCGGCAACGTTGCCGCTTCCCGGTTTCACTATGTTTTACGCAGTATTTATGATTAAATAGTCATATTTATTAAACAATCTGTTTTTCAGATGAATTAAGTAGCCATATTTCATAAATATAACTTTTCTTATTTCATTCAGCATACACTCACCCCCTGTTATAAGTGGTGGGCGAGTCAGGCAAAATCACGGTCCGGGTTCCGGCGGCGGCAGGCAGCGCCTACAATCCGAGCGGGCATGGACGCAAAAAAAGCCCGCCGGGCACCCGACAGGCTTTTTCCGTGGAAATCACCCGGCCTTACTCAATCCGGAACCAGTCGAAATCGGCGGCACCGGCGTCGTTGGTTTTGCTGGCCCGGGTGCAAAACAGCCCCACCTTCGCCCCTATCCACTTGCCTTCCCGCGCCTGAAACACCGGCCCCACGGGCGTATAGCGTTGCCCGTCGAGGCTGTAGCTGAACTGGCACTTGGCCCCCGCCGCCACGGCGACGCGCAAGTACACGGGCTGCCGGGCGGGCACTTCGGCCACCACCGGCCCCGCAGTTTCGGCAGTGCCCTTGTCGGCGTTCTGGCAGGTAGCCTGGCGCAGTTGCAGCTTACCGCCCTCGTTCGTCACCGAAAGGCAAGCGTAATCTAGGCCCATCATCACCAGGCCGGTTTTCTCGCCCTCGAAGCGGGGCGTGAACGTGAGCTTGGTGGTGGCGGTAAACACCTCGGCCGGCAGCTTTTGCAGCAGCAAGTTGGGCACCTGCCAGAGACTCTTGTAGTCGGGGGGCACCGGCACCGAATAGAGGCGCAGCGCCCCGGTGCCGGTCAGAAACGACCAGCCCACCTGCGGATTGGCATGCCACTGCCACTGCAGGCCCAGCTCCCGGCCGTCGAACTCGTCGGAAGTAGCGGGGGTGGCCAGCGCGGCGGGCTTGCCTTTGGTGGCGGGCTTGCGGAAGGTGAGTACCGGCTCACCCTTGCCGTCACCGTCGGGGTCGTTGCCGATTACCGGCCAGTCGTTTTTCCAGGTCATGGGCTGCAAATGCACCACGCGGCCGTAGGGCCCCTGATCCTGGAAATGCATAAACCAGTCCTCGCCCGTGGGCGTGTCGATCCAGGCGCCTTGGTGCGGACCGTTGACGGGCGTTTTGCCCTGATCCAGCACAATCCGGTCTTCGTAGGGGCCAAACACGTTTTTGGCGCGCAGCACCACCTGCCAGCCGGTGGCCACGCCCCCGCCCGGCGCCATGATGTAGTAGTAGCCCTTGCGCTTGTAGAATTTGGGGCCCTCGATGGTCGGGTGCTGCTCGTGGCCGTCGAACACCAGCCGGTCGTCGCCGAGCAGATGCAGGCCGTCGGGACTCATGCGGCTCACGGCCAGCACGCTCTTGAAGCCGGCCCGGCTGCCCGCGAAGCCGTGCGTGAGGTAGGCCTGCCCGTCTTCGTCCCACAACGGGCAGGGGTCAATCCAGCCCTTGACTTCCTTCACGCACACCGGCGCCGACCACGGCCCGGCCGGGTTTTTGGCCTTGGTCACGAAGATACCCAGGTCGGGGTCGGGGTAGTAGATGTAGAACTCCTTCTTGTGGTAGCGGATGGAAGGCGCCCACACCCCGTTGCCGTGCTGGGGCACATCGTAGCGGGCCTGGGGCGGCTGCTGGGTGAATACCGCCCCGATGATCGTCCAGTTAACCAGGTCGGTGGAGTGCAGAATCTGCAGGCCGGGTACGGCGTTGAAGCTCGACGAAGTCAGGTAGTAGTCGTTGCCCACGCGCACCACGTCGGGGTCGGAATAATCGGCGTAGAGCACCGGGTTTTTGTAGGAGCCGTTGCCCAGGTCGGGCACCCATACTTTCGACAAGGACGAGGACTGGGCCGCCGCGAAACGGGGTAGCCAGGACAGAACGGCCAGGGCCGCCAGCAGCAGGACTCGGATGGATTTTACCATTCAAAACTGATTTTCAACGGAAAGGAAACAGGTTCTACTAAAACGCAAAACGGCCCCGGAGTCTCTTCCGGGGCCGTTTCTGGGGGCTGGTTAGTTTCGTATAAACTTGGTCGTCAGGCTTTCCTTGCCGCTGCTGTAGCGCAGCAGGTAGGTGCCCTTGGCCAGCCCGTCGAGCTTGAGCGGGGTCTGCTCCACGCCGGGCTTGGGGCTGAACGTAGCCACCTTGCGGCCGTCGAACGAGTACACCGTGACGCTGGCATCGGCACCGGCTTTGGGGTGAGTCAACGTCAGCTGCTGCTGGGCCGGGTTGGGGTACACGGCCAGCCCGGCGGCCAGGGCCGCCGCCGCGTGCGTGCCCGTAACGATGAGGGGCTCCCCTTTCATCTGCACGTCGCGCAGCAGGCCGTAGCGGCCCGCGCTGCCGCTGCCGCAGCTCCAGTACAGGCGCACGGTCAGGGTTTGCCCACTTTCGAGGCGCACGTCGCTGGCACCAGCCAAGGCCAGGCGGAAGTTCTGGTTGGTGCCCGTGTTCTGGTTGTTGAGCACGATGGGCGTGGCGAAGCCGCCATTAGCGGTGCTGTTCAAAGCGCCGGCCGGACCAATACCACCCGACACGTCGGTGGAGTCATTGGTGGTAAAGCCGGTTTTGGAATACACCACGGCCAGCTTGGTGTTGCTGTTGGTGTTGTAGAACGCCGACCACAGCAGCAGCGAATCGATGCGGACGGCGACGCCTTGGGCCCGGATGGTGAACTGCTCGTAGAAGCGGCGGTTCAGGTTGCCGCCCGGGCCACCCACGGCCGTGCCCCACGAACCGTCGCCGTTGGCCGTGGCCCCGAAGGCTTGGCCGTAGCGCGACGAGTAGGCCGTAATGCCGGTCACGGTAGTACCGTTCGACGCGTAGAGGTTGCGCAGCGTGGGCGTGCTGGCCGCCACCCACGGCGACCGAACGGCGGCGCTGTCCTGGGCGCTGACCCGCAACGACCACATCTGCAGGCGCTGCGACACGGGCGCGTTGGTAGTTACTTTCGTGCCGCTCACGGGCACCGATACCGAGCCTGCGCCGGGGCTGCTGTGCACGATGTTGCCCGAGTAGCTGCCGGTAGCAGTACCGTTCAGCCGCACGCTGATGGCCATGTTGGCAATAACGTTGTCGACGGGCACCAGCACCAGCGGCGTGGTGGCGGTAAACCAGGTAGTGCCGTTGTTGGGCGACACTTCGAAGCCGGCCGGGGGCGTCACGGTCAGGTTGCTGGTCAGGTTCACGGCCGAGAGCTGGTAGGTGCGGGCCGCCGAGGGGCCGCCGGCGTACTGGGCAAACGGACCCAGGCTGCCGGTGGTCGTGACGGTGGGCACGCGCGAAATTTCCACCGTGTCGGTGATTTGCGTGGCCAGGCCGGTTTTCGAAGCCCGGATGTAGTAGAAGTAAGCGGCGCCGGCGGCGGGCAGCGCGTCGGCAGTCTGGAAGTTGTAGGTCGTATCGTTCGGCACCACGATGTCGGTGCCGATTTTCGCGTACGTGCCCTTGCGGGTGGTGGCGCGGAACACCTCAAACTTGGTCTGATTCACGGCCCAGGCCAGGTTCCAGGTGAAGGTGGCGGTGGTGGTGCCCTTGGTGCCGCGCAGGTTGGTTACGGCAATGTCGGGGGTGAAGCTGGTGCACACGCTCGAGGCTACTGCGCAGGGGTTCCAGGTGCCAAACAGGTTGGCGACGGTGTACTGGGCCGTGTCGGCGGCCGTGTACTGCTTCGACCAGCTCACGCGCTGGCTCACGTTGATGGGGCGGCCGTCGAACTTGCGGCTCTGGTACTCGGCGTAGGTAATCAGGGCCGTGTTGGTGCCGGCGTCCCAGGTGCTCCAGCCCTCGGGCTTGATGATGCCGGTGGCCATGGTGGTTTTCAGCCACACCACCTTGTTTTCGGCCAGCGGCGTGCTGCCGGTCGAGTTCTGCCAGGGGCGGCCCAGCACGTAGCTGGTCGTGCCGCGGTTGGCCGGGATGGTGCAGTTGCGGAACACGTAGCCGTAGGCCTGGCCGGGCTGGGTGTTGGCGGCCGTGATGTAGCTGCCGCTCAGGCCGTCCTGTCGGGTTTTGGCGTACACGACGCACCGCTCAAACACGGCGCGCGAGCTGCCGAAGATAAAGTCCACGGTGCCGTCGATGTAACAGTCGCGGAAGTACTGGCGCAGGCCGTTGCCGTTGGCCAGCACCGTATCCTGCCCGCCCAGAAAGCGGCAGTTCTTGAACACGGCGCGGTCGGCATTCACGTTGATGGCCAGGGCCTGGGGCGCGTCGCCGGTGGTGTTTTCGAAGGTGATGTTCAGGGCCGAAAAGTCGGGGGCGTTGATGGTCACGGACGCCGACGTGGACGTGCCGTAGGTGCCGCCGCCGGGCATGGGCTTACCCGAGTAGTCGTCGTAGGTCAGCACGGTGTTGGCCACGCTCTGGCCGATCAGCTGCAAAAACGGCTTGTTCGAGGGCACGGTGATTTTCTCCTTGTACCGGCCGTTTTTCACGTAGATGGTATAGGTAGCCGTGCGGCCGGTCGGGGCCGCGTCGATGGCGGCCTGCACCGTTTTGAAGGTGCCGGTGCCGTCCCAGGCCACTACCGCGTCGTAGGTCTGGGCCTGGGCGGCGCGGCTCAACAGAAGGGCAGCCAGCAGCACGCACAGCGCCAGCCAATAGCGGGCGGCTACTGCGGGCAGCCCGGAATGCGTAGGGGTTGAAGTCATAGTAAAACAGGTTGGGGGGAAGTACCAGAGCTTAATAGTAAGCGGATTACGGGGCAGAATCAGACCCGCGGGGCGCCTTTATTCGCGCAATCGTTACCGGGAACGTTGCCGGTCAGCGGCGGCGCTCCGCCGGCGGCAGCGACTCCCGCCCGGCGGCGGTGAGCACCCATCTACCGCCGGCTGGTTTTCGCTGGGTGGTTGGCAACGTTCCCGGTAACGATTGCGCGAATAAAGTCCCGCTCCCACCTTCGTTGCGGCTGCCCGATTGAGTAATATCAACTCCTGATTGCCGGCAAACCGCCAACGGCGGGCTTCGGCAACGCTGCTCCCTACCCCACTCAACGCAGGCCCTATGCATCTGAATTTTACCTCCCGCCGGCTGACTGCTGCTACCACGCGCCGCCTGGGCGCGGCCCTGACCCTGGCTTTGCTGGCGGCCGCCCCCGCGGCCCAGGCTCAGCTGGTTGCCTTTCCGGGCGCGGAAGGGGCCGGCAAGTTTACCAAGGGCGGCCGCGGGACGCTGAGCGTGCCCACCACCGTGTTTGAAGTAACCTCGCTGGCCGACACCAACACGCCCGGCACGCTGCGCTACGCCGTCAACCAGGTGGCCACGCACCGGACCATCGTGTTCCGGGTGTGCGGCACGATTCACCTGACCGCCGCTCTGAGCTTCAATAAGGCCAACACGACCGTTGCCGGTCAGACCGCGCCCGGCGAGGGAATCTGTCTGGCCGACTACCCCGTGACCATCGGGGCCGACAACGTCATCGTGCGCTTTATGCGCTTCCGCATGGGCGACCGGTTCCAGAACAAGGGCATGGTAAACGGGGCCGGGGCCGACGACGCGTTTGGGGGCACGGGCCGCAAAAACATCATCATCGACCACTGCACCATGAGCTGGAGCACCGATGAGGCCCTGAGCGTGTACCGCGGCGACAGCACCACCCTGCAGTGGAATCTGATGAGCGAGCCGCTCGACTACTCCTACCACTTCGAAACCGGCGACACCGACTTTGAGCGCCACGGCTACGGCGGCATCTGGGGCGGGCGCAATGCCTCGTTTCACCACAACCTGTTTGCCCACTGCCGGGGCCGCAACCCGCGCTTCGAGGGTAGCCGCAACCTGCCGCCCTACACCGCCGGCCAGGAAAACAGCGACTTCCGCAACAACGTCATCTACAACTGGGCCAGCTACAGTACCAACGGCGGCGAGGGCGGCAACTACAACGTCGTCAACAACTACTACAAGTACGGTCCCAGCACCAATACGGGCTCGTCGGGCGGCGTACCGGTGCGGTCCATGATTATGAACCCCAGCAAGCAAACCACCGCGCCGGTGCTGCCCTACCCCAAAGTGTACATGGCGGGCAACTACGTGGATGGCTACCCCGCCGTCACCAGCCGCAACTGGCTGGGCGTGGTCATGGCCAGCGGCGCACGCACCGATACGGCCCAGTCGAAGGTAACCGAGCCCTTCACTATTCTGCCCATGCCCACGCAGTCGGCACAACAGGCGTACGAGGCCGTCCTGGCGAATGTGGGCGCCGTGCTGCCCGCCCGCGACACGCTCGACCAGCGCATTATCCGCAACGTGAAGGAGCGCAAAGGCCGCCTCATCGACGTGCAGGGCGGCTACGCCCACGGCACGGCTTACAGCATTTCGCAGAATGCCTGGCCCACGCTAACCTGCGGCCCCGCCCCCGCCGACACCGACCACGACGGCATGACCGACGCTTTCGAGCTGGCCAACGGCCTGAACCCGAACGACGCGGCCGACCGCAACCTGCGCGGCGCCAACGGCTACACCATGCTGGAAAATTACCTCAACGGCATTGCCAGCGTGGTGATGAGCACCGAGGACGAGAAAGGCGTGCAGGTGGGCCTGAGCGTGTATCCCAACCCCGCCGGCGAGCAGCTTACCCTGACGCACCCCGTGGCCGGCAAAACCGCCGTGGTCAGCATTTTCGACGTGAAGGGCCGGCAGGTAGCACAGGTTGTAGTGACGGCCGGCTCGCAGCAAACGGCGCTGGCCGCGGGCCAGCTGACGGCGGGCATCTACCTGGTGCGCTACCAGGATGCCCAAACGCAGCTAACGACCAAGTTTGTGAAGCAGTAAACCGGGTTTCACCCCAACTAAAAAAGCCCGTCGAAGCGCATTCGACGGGCTTTTGGCATGTTAGCACAAGGTACGTAGCGGCGTTGCTGGGCAAGGCTAGTCTTCCATGGCCGCGCCTTCGGCCTGGGTGGCCAGCCAGCGGAGCGTGTCCTCCACGTCGTAGGGGTTGCCGTTGCGGACGGAGCGGATGGCAGCCAGCTTCCAGTTGAGCAAGTCCTCGGGTTTGCGGCGCCGGTTCTGGATTCGGTCGGGGTGGGCCAGCAGCCACTGCTCAACCAATGTGCGGGCCCGTTTTTCAGCCTGATTTTCCATGACGACAGGAATAAAGGTGGATAGTGAATATACCGCATTTGCTGGCCAATTTCAAGCGCCAATCCCCTTCTAGTAATCATATCCTCAACAAGTTAACGTCACCCTGCCAGCCATCGGCGGACAAAGCCAGACACCAAACTTTGCATTACAAAGTTCTTTGTATATTTGAACACCCAACAGCCGGTCCGGAAATTTCCTTGCGGCGCCAGGTGTTCAGCAGCTTATTGTTTTCGTCGTCATGTCCCAACGCCCGGAGTACTTTGTGGCCCCCGATTCAGTGGTGCGCACCATCTGGGGCAAGGCCGATACGGTCCTGTTCATTTTCGCGGGAGCCGCCGCCGAGTTTGCCCTGAATAAGGCCGTCGACTGGCTGTACTTCACCGGCCGCCTGCCCGCCGACCCGCTGGCCCGCCTGTTTTCGACGGTGGAGTACGCCCGGCAGATCGTCTTTGCCGAGCGGGCCGCCGCCGAGCGGGCCATCGACACCATCACGGCCATTCACGCGGCCGTGGAAGCCCAGCGCGGCATGGCCATTCCGGACTGGGCCTACCGCGACGTGCTCTTCATGCTCGTCGACTACTCCATCCGGGCTTTCGAAGCCCTGGAGCGCCCCCTGAGCCTGGCCGAACGGGAAGAAGCCTTCGACGTTTTTAGCCGCGTGGGCCAGCGCATGGGCATTCCGGGGCTGCCCGCGTCTTACGCCCAGTGGCTCCCAGCGCGGGAGCAGCACCTGGCCGACCACCTCGACTACAGCCCCTTCACCGCCGACCTTTACCAGCAGTACGCCCGCCACTTGGGCCCGATTCGCTACCGCTTGCTGCTGCAAGCCCAGCGGGTCGTGGTGCCGCGGCCGGTGCGGCGGCGGCTGGGCCTGGGCCGCCTGCCCTGGCTGCGGCCGGTGCTGCTCGTGTACCGCTACGCCCAGCACTTACCCATCAGCCAGTGGGCCCGCACCAGCCTGCTGCCCGCCGACTACAAAGAGAAGATTCGGCGCCTGGACGTAGTGCCGCCTACCCTTTCGGTAGCCCCGTAAACCGCGAAAAGGCCGCTCCTTACCGGAGCGGCCTTTTTGCTTGGGCTGCGCGGCCTTTTAGCGGCTCAGCAGCTCGTGCAGCACGGTTTGCATGGAGAAAACCCGGTTGCCGGCTTCCTGAATCACCAGGGAGTTGGGCGAGTCGAGAATGGCGTCGGATACTTCCACGTTGCGGCGCACGGGCAGGCAGTGCAGGAATTTCGCGTCGTGGGTGCCGACCAGGTGCTCGGGCGTGAGCATCCACGCGGGGTCGTTGCTGATGACCTGGCCGTAGTCCTGGTAGCTGCTCCAGTTCTTGGCCTGCACGTAGTCGGCGCCTTCCAGAGCTTTCTTCTGGTCGTACTCGATGCGGGCCCCTTTGGTAAACTTGGAGTCCAGCTCGTAGCCTTCAGGGTGGGTGATGACAAAGTCCACCCAGTCGACTTCCGAAAACCAGTCGCAGAACGAGTTGGGCACGCACTGGGGCAGGGCGCGCACGTGCGGGGCCCAGGTCAGCACCACTTTCACCCGCTCTTTCCGCTTGGTTTCGGCCACCGTAATCAGGTCGGCAAACGACTGCAACGGGTGCAGCGTGGCGCTTTCCAGGCTGATAACCGGCACCGTAGCGTACTGCATGATCTTCTTGAACACTTCCTCGCTGTAGTCAGCTTCCCGGTCTTTGAGCGTGGGGAAGGTGCGCACGCCCAGCACGTCGCAGTACTGGCTCATCACGGCAATGGCCTCCTTGATGTGCTCCTGGGTGCCGCCGTTCATCACCGCGCCGTCGGCCATTTCCAGGGTCCAGGAGTCGGCGCCGGCGTTGAGCACCCAGGCTTGCGCGCCCAGGTTATACGCCGCCTTGATGGAGCTGAGCCGGGTGCGCAGGCTGGGATTGAAGAAGATGAGCCCGACGGTTTTGTTCTTGCCCACGTGCTGGTAGCCGAAGGGGTCAGCCTTGATTTCGAGGGCTTTGTTGAGCAGGGCCTGGTAGTCGCCGGCATCGGCGAAGGAGGTGAAGTTTTTCATGGGTGTGGGGTGGGATGTCGGAGAAGTGTGTTAGAACGTCATGCTGAGCGCAGCCGAAGCATCTCTACCGCTTCGTTGCAATGCCGTTGGTTTACCGCTGCGGTAGAGATGCTTCGGCTCCGCTTTGCTGCGCTCAGCATGACGTTCTAGATTTCTCGTTTTGGCGCTCCGACGCTTACATCGCCTTATACTCGTTCCAGCTCTTGATCTTCAGATCCTTCAGCTCCAGGGTGCAGAAGGCCTGGATAAATGCCTTGGCCAAGCGCGCGTTGGTCAGCAGCGGGACGCCGAAATCCACGGCGGTGCGGCGGATTTTGTAGTCGTTGTCCAGCTCACCCTTCGAGAGGTTCTTGGGAATGTTGATGACCAGGTCGATTTTCTTTTCCTTGAGGTAGGTCAGCACGTTGGGCTCCTGCAGCTCGTCGGGCCAGAAGAGCAGGCTGCTCGGGATGCTGTTTTCGGCGAAGAAGCGGTGCGTACCCTGGGTGGCGTAGATCTGGTAGCCCTTGCGCACCAGCAGCTCTACGGCCGAGAGCAACGCTACTTTCGACTTGATGGGGCCGCCGGAAATCAGCACCGTTTTCTGGGGAATCTTGTAGCCCACGCTCAGCATCGACTTCAGCAGGGCCTCCTCGGCCGTGTCGCCGAGGCAGCCCACCTCGCCGGTGCTCACCATGTCGACGCGCATCACCGGGTCGGCGCCGGGCAGGCGGGTGAAGGAGAACTGCGGGGCCTTGACGCCCACGAAAGGCAAATCGTAGACCCGCTCACTCTCGTCGCGCTCCACTTTCAGGCCCAGCAGCACCTGCGTGGCCTTCTGAATCAGGTTGCGGCCCGAGACTTTCGACACGAAGGGGAAGCTGCGCGAGGCGCGAATGTTGCACTCAATCACCCGGATTTCGCCGTCCTTTTCCAGGAACTGGATGTTGAACGGCCCACTGATTTCGTACCGTTTGGCAATCTTCTCGGCAATGATTTTGAGCTTGCGCACGGTGCCCACGTAGAGCTTTTGGGGCGGGTAGTACATGGTGGCGTCGCCGGAGTGTACGCCGGCAAACTCGACGTGCTCGGAAATGGCGTACGAGACGATTTCGCCCTTGTCGGCCACCGCGTCGAGTTCCACTTCCTTGGCGTCCTGAATAAACTCGGACACCACCACCGGATACTCCGCGCTGACTTCCTTGGCCGTCTGCAGAAAGCTGTCCAGCTCGAAGGTGTTCGACACCACGTTCATGGCCGCGCCCGACAGCACGTACGAGGGCCGAATCAGCACTGGGAAGCCCACTTCCTGCACGAACTGGTGCATGGCTTCCAGGGAAGTCAGCTCTTTCCAGCGCGGCTGGGCAATGCCCAGTTCGTCCATGATGCTGCTGAACTTGTGGCGGTTTTCGGCCTGGTCAATCATGGCCGCCGTGGTGCCCAGAATCGGGGCCTGGGCTTCTTCCAGGCGGGTGGCCAGGTTGTTGGGAATCTGCCCGCCGGTGCTCAGAATCACGCCCTGGGGCTGCTCGAAGTCCAGAATATCCATCACCCGCTCGAAGCTCAGCTCCTCGAAGTACAGCCGGTCCGACACGTCGTAGTCGGTCGACACGGTTTCGGGGTTGTAGTTGATGATGATGGTTTTGTAGCCCTCGGCGGCGGCGGTTTGCACGGCATTCACGCCGCACCAGTCGAACTCCACCGACGAGCCGATGCGGTACACGCCCGAGCCCAGCACCACGATGGACTTGCTGGTTTCCGGCGCCAGGTCGTTTTCGGTGCCGTGGTAGGTGCTGTAGAGGTAGTTGGTTTTGGCCGGAAATTCGGCCGCCAGCGTGTCAATCTGCTTGATGACCGGCAGCACGCCCAGGGCCTTGCGGCGGGCCCGCACCAGCAGCTCGTCGGCTTTCACGTCGCCTTCGCCCAGCAGCTTCACGGCAATCTGCTGGTCCGAGAAACCGGCTTTTTTGGCTTCGCGCAGCAGCTGCGTTTCCAAGCCGTTGAGGCCGGTAGCGCGGCCCGCCGCCAGCTTATTGCTGAGCTGGAAGATGGTGAACAGGCGCTGCAAGAACCACAAGTCGATTTTGGTCAGCGCGTGGACCTGCTCGATGCTGTAGCCGGCCTCGAAGGCCAGGTTGATGGCGAAGATGCGCTCCTCGTTCGGCTCGCTCAGCAGCTGGTCGATGGTGGCGTTGTCGACCTGCTCGGGCTTGTTGGCCACGAAGCCGCGCTTGCCGGTATCGAGCATGCGCAGGCCCTTCTGAATGGCTTCCTCGAACGATTTGCCGATGGCCATGACCTCGCCCACGCTCTTCATGGCCGAGCCGATCTGCCGATTCACGCCCTCGAACTTGCCCAAGTCCCAGCGCGGCAGCTTCACCACCACATAGTCCAGCGCCGGCTCGAAGAAGGCCGAGGTCGTCTGGGTTACGCTGTTTTTCAGCTCCGACAGCGAGTAGCCCAGGCTGAGCTTAGCCGCCACAAACGCCAGCGGGTAACCCGTGGCCTTGGAGGCCAGCGCCGAGGAGCGCGACAACCGGGCATTCACCTCAATCACGCGGTAATCTTCCGACACGGGGTCGAGGGCGTACTGAATGTTGCACTCGCCCACGATGCCCAGGTGGCGGATGGTCTTGATGCCGATGCTGCGCAGCTTGTGGTACTCGCGGTTGCTCAAGGTCTGCGACGGAGCCACCACGATGCTCTCCCCGGTGTGAATGCCGATGGGGTCGAAGTTCTCCATGTTGCAGACCGTGATGCAGTTATCGTACTGGTCGCGCACCACTTCGTACTCCACTTCCTTCCAGCCCTTCAAGGATTCCTCCACCAGGATCTGGTCGGACGTGGTGAAGGATTTCTGGGCCAGGGCCCGCAGCTCGTCCATGTTGTTGGCGAAGCCGCTGCCCAGGCCGCCCAGCGCAAACGCCGCCCGCACGATGATGGGGAAGCCGATTTTCTCGCCGGCCGCCAGCGCGTCTTCCATCGTCGTCACGGCCACGCTGCGGGCCGAGAGCACGCCAATCTGGTCGAGCTTGTCCTTGAAAATGTCCCGGTCCTCGGTGTCGATGATGCTCTGCACGGGCGTGCCCAGCACCTGCACGTTGTACTTCTCAAACACCCCGGCGCGGTACAACGCTACGGCGCAGTTCAGCGCCGTTTGGCCACCGAAAGCCACCAGAATACCGTCGGGCTGTTCCTTCTTGATGACTTCCTCCACGAAGAAGGGCGTCACGGGCAGGAAGTACACGTCGTCGGCAATATTGTCCGACGTCTGCACGGTGGCAATGTTGGGATTGATGAGGATGGTGCGGATGCCTTCCTCCTTCAGCGCCTTCAGCGCCTGGGAGCCGGAGTAGTCGAACTCGCCGGCCTCGCCGATTTTCAGCGCGCCGGAACCGAGGATGAGAACTTTATTGGGTTTGTTCATTATGTCGTGTGTGCAAACAGAACGTCATGCTGAGCGAAGCGCAGCGGAGTCGAAGCATCTCTACCGCTTCGTTGAAGAGGTAATCAGCCAGACCAGGTTTCTAAATCAATGGCCTGCCAAGTCGGATTAAATTCGGTAATCAACGCATCCTTTTTCTTGCGTGTCCAGCCTTTCAGCTGTTTCTCCCGCTCTATGGCTTGCGTTGCATCAGGAGCAATTTCAAAGTAGACCAGCAAATCCGTCTGATACCGGCCGGTGAATTTTCCGGCGTCACCCCGGTCACTGCTGTGCTCGTAAAGTCGCCGCGTGAGGTCATTGGTGACGCCGATGTACAAAACGGTTTGGGTTTGATTGGTCAGGATATAGACGTACACGGCAATATTTTATTAATCTGACCAAATCATTTTAGAGAAAATGCTTTGTGGGCAAACTACAATTATTGCTTTTTGTGATGCCAATAGCTCAGGCTCTTTGCTTACAGCGTCAAGAGCTTCAACTTTTAAGTCTTCGGCATTAATAGGATGCTCGATAGAACTGCTACCGTATTCGTCTTCTTCCAAAACGAGCTTGCCTACTTCTACCTCACCATTCTGAATTAGAAGTATTGCAGTGCCGGACTTTATCTCAGGTCCAGTGCTACCATCAGCATAGAGAGTTATTCTTTGTAGCCTCATTGAGTTATTTTATGACGGTTACTGCTTCAACGAAGCGGTAGAGATGCTTCGGTAAACTCAGCATGACGTTCTTTTTCGGGTCGTTCTATTTAGCAGCCTTATACTCCGCAACCGCCTTCAGAAAGTCATCGAACAGATACTCCGTATCCTCAGGGCCGCCGGCGGCTTCGGGGTGGAACTGGGTGGAGAAGAAGGGCTTGGTCTGGTGCTTGATGCCTTCACAAGTGCCGTCGTTCAGGTTTTCGAACAGCATGGTCCAGTCGGCGGGCAGCGTGGCGGTATCGACGGCGAAGCCGTGGTTCTGGCTGGTGATATAGCTGCGCTTGGTGCCGGTGAGCAGCACGGGCTGGTTGTGGCTGCGGTGGCCGTACTTGAGCTTGAACGTGTCGCCGCCCGCAGCCAGGCCCATGAGCTGGGAGCCCAGGCAGATGCCGAAGATGGGCTTGTCCTGGCTGAGCGCCGTTTGCAGGTGCTTAATCGTGGCCTCGCACATCTTCGGGTCGCCGGGGCCGTTGCTCAGGAACAGGCCGTCGTAGTCGAGCTTCGTGAAGTCGTAGTCCCAGGGCACGCGGATCAGTTCCACGTCGCGCTGGAGGAAGCAGCGGATGATGTTGGTCTTGGTGCCGCAGTCGACGAGCACGATTTTGTGCTGCCCGCTGCCGTAGTGCTGCACTTCGGTGGGGCTCACCTGGGCCACGAGGTTGTCCTGGTTGGGGTCGTGCAGGGGCACGTCCTCTTCGGCCACGATTTTGCCCAGCATGGCGCCTTTCTCCCGCAGAATCTTGGTCAGCATGCGGGTATCGACGCCGAAGATGCCGGGGATGTTGTACTCCTGGAGCCAGTCGCCGAGGCTTTTGGCGGCGTTCCAGTGGCTGTGCTCCTCGGAGTAGTAGTTCACCACCAAGCCGGCAATGTGAATCTTGTCGGACTCGAAAATCCGGGAAATAGACTCGTAGAGCTCCTCGCCGGGCACGCCGTAGTTGCCCACCATCGGGTAGGTGAGCACCAGAATCTGGCCGGCGAAGGACGGGTCGGTGAGGTTTTCGGGGTAGCCGGTCATGGCCGTGCTGAACACGACCTCCCCGGCCGAGGAGGTGTAGGCGCCGAAGGAAGTACCCTGGATTTCGGTGCCGTCTTCGAGGACGAGTTTTACGGTTTGGGACATCTATCGTAGGATGTAGAGACGCGTATTCGCGTCTCAATCGTTGCTGATGTTGTTTATGCGGGGCCGACGTTCTGGCGCCAGCCGTTCAACGGGAAGACGCAAAATATTGCGTCGCTACACCGTTCTAATCCAGCGCCGACGCTTGGGGAATCTCGGCCACCGACTTCTCCGTCAGGGCGTACAGCGCCTGCAGGAACCGGTCGACTTCGGCCTGGGTGATGTTCAACGGGGGCAACAGGCGCAGCACCGTGGGGTCGGAAGCGTTGCCCACGAAGATGTGGTAGTCCGTGAGCAGCTTGTCGCGCACGTCCTTAATAGGGAAGTCGTACTTGATGCCCACCATCAGGCCCCGGCCCCGGATTTCCTCGGCCCCGGCCTTGGCTTCCAGCTCCTGCCGAAGATAAGCGCCCAGCTCGGCCGCGTGATTCAGCAGATTTTCCTGCTCAATAACTTCCAGTACGGCCAGCGCGGCGGCGCAGGCCAGGTGGTTGCCGCCGAAGGTGGTGCCCAGCAAACCATAGGAAGCCTTTAATTCCGGCGAAATCAGGATGCCGCCGATGGGGAAGCCGTTGCCCATGCCTTTCGCGACGGAAATAACGTCGGGCTGAATCCCGGCGTGCTGGTGGGCGAAGAACTTACCGCTGCGGCCGTAGCCGCTCTGCACCTCGTCGGCAATGAGCAGGGCTCCGTACTGCTTGCACAAAGCGGCCAGACTTTGCAGGAACTCGTCGGATGGCATGATGATGCCGCCCACGCCCTGAATGGGCTCAATGATGGCCGCGCAGACGTCCCCGTCCTGCAGCTGCTTTTCCACGGCGGCCAGGTCGTAGTCCACGAAGGCAATACGGTGGCCGGCGTTGAAGGGCGCGACAATCTTGGGATTGTCGGTGGCGGCTACGGCCCCGGAAGTCCGGCCGTGAAAAGCGCCTTTGAAGGCAATAACGCGGCTTTTTCCGGTGTGGAAGGAAGCCAGCTTCAGGGCGTTTTCGTTGGCCTCGGCCCCGGAGTTGCACAGGAACAGCGAGTAGCTTTCGTAGCCCGACACCTGCCCGAGCTTGTGGGCCAGCTGCTGCTGAATCGGAATCTGCACCGAGTTGGAGTAGAAGCCGATGTTCTGCAGTTGCTCGGTGAGGCGCTGCACGTAGTGCGGGTGGCTGTGGCCGATGGAAATAACGGCGTGCCCGCCGTAGAAATCCAGGTATTCCTGGCCCTGGTCGTCCCAGAGCTTCGCCCCGAGCGCCTTAACCGGCGTGATGTTGACGAGCGGATAAACGTTGAAAAGCTCCATGGTTTGCAAGTCATTGACCCCACCCCCGGCCCCTCCGGGAGAGGGGTGCGTTCTGGTAGTTGGGCTACTATGGATATGATTTTGAAAAAGTCGTCTGGCACCCCTCTCCCGGAGGGGAGGGGCCGGGGGTGGGGTTAGAAAAGCACCGATTTGAGGTTGAGTCCCGTCGTTTCCGGCAGGCCAAAAAGGAGGTTCATGTTCTGGACGGCCTGCCCCGAAGCACCCTTCACTAAGTTGTCGATGACCGAGGTGATGAGCAGTTGCTTGCCGACTTTTTGCACGTGCAGCAGGCACTTGTTGGTATTCACCACCTGCTTCAGATGCACTTCCTTATCCGACACCGTCGTAAACGGCGCGTCGGCGTAAAACTTCTGGTACAGCTCCCGGGCCTCGTCCTGGGTCAGGTCCGAAGGCGTGTAGACGCTGGCGAAGATGCCCCGGGCGAAGTTGCCGCGGTAGGGAATGAAGTGAATGTCCACGGCCAGTTCGTGCTGCAGCTGGGCCAGGCTCTCCGCTATTTCGCCTAAGTGTTGGTGGGTAAAGGGCTTGTAGATGGACACGTTGTTGGTGCGCCACGAGAAGTGCACCGTTTCCGCCAAGCTCTGCCCCGCGCCCGTGCTGCCCGTTATGGCCGATACGTGCACGTCCTCGGTCAGCTTACCGGCCTGGGCCAGCGGCAGCAACGCCAGCTGAATGGCGGTGGCAAAGCAGCCGGGATTAGCAATACTCTGGGCCTGCTGAATCCGGCCTTTGTTCAGCTCGGGCAGGCCGTAGACAAACTCCCGGTCGGCAAACTCGGCGTCGGCCTCCAGGCGGAAGTCGTTGCTCAGGTCGATGACGTGGGTGGTGTCGGGCAGCGGGTGTTGAGCCAGCCAGGCTTTCGAGTTGCCGTGGCCCAGGCAGAGAAACACCACGTCTTCGTCGCCGGCCAGCCCCGAGGCAAACACCAGGTCAGTGTCGCCCACCAGGTCGTCGTGCACTTGGTGCACGGGGTTGCCCGCGTTGGACGAGCTGACGATGCCGCCCAGCTCCACAAACTCGTGGTGGAGCAGAATGCGGATCAGCTCCCCGGCCGTGTAGCCGGCCCCGCCCACAATGCCGGCCTTAATTTTCATCGTTGAAGGAAGAGTGAATGCGCAGCTGGTTGCTGAAAATCTTGATAAAGCCCTTGGCGTCGCGGCCGTCCCAGGCGTCGTTTTCCTCGCCGTACGTCGCCACTTTGGAGCGCATCATGTCGTAGCGCGACTCGATGCCCTGCAACTCAAACTGGTAGGGCTTTAGCGTCACGAACACCTTGCCCGACACCCGCTCCTGCGAGGAAGTCAGCAGGGCTTCGAAGTCGCGCATCACCGGGTCGAGGTACTGGGCCTCGTGCAGCAGCGTACCGTACCAGTTGGCCACGTAGTCCTTGTGCAGCAGCTGCCAGCGCGAGCTAGTGTGCTTTTCCAGCAAGTGGTGGGCCTTGAGCAGAATCAGCGGGGCGGGCGCCTCGAAGCCCACGCGGCCCTTGATACCCAGAATCGTGTCGCCCACATGGGTGTCGCGGCCAATGGCGTAGGTGCCGGCCAGCTCGTTCAGGGCCTGAATCAAGGCCACCGGGTTCATGGTTTCGCCGTTCAGCGCTACCGGCTCGCCTTTCTCGAAGGTAATTTCGATGTTGGTCGGCTCCGTGGCGCTGAGCTGAGTCGGATACGCCGACTCGGGCAGAGCCTGGTGCGAAGTCAGGGTTTCGACACCGCCGACGCTGGTACCCCAGATACCCTTGTTAATCGAGTATTTGGCTTTTTCCCAGCTCATCTCGAAGCCGTGCTGATTCAGAAAGTCGATTTCGGCCTGGCGGGACAGTTTCAAATCCCGGATGGGCGTGATGATTTCCGTGTTGGGGGCAATGACCGAGAAGGCCACGTCGAAACGGACCTGGTCGTTGCCGGCGCCGGTGCTGCCGTGGGCAATGTAGTCGGCCTTATGCTCGCGGGCATACTCGGCCAGCGCCAGGCTCTGGAACATCCGCTCGGCGCTGACACTCAGCGGGTACGTATCGTTCTTGAGGATATTACCGAAGATGAGGTAGCGCAAACAGTCCTGGTAGAAGCGCTGGGTTACGTCGATGACCTCGTGCTTGGTCGAGCCCAGCTCGTAGGCCCGCTTCTCGATGGCCGCCAGCTCCTCCTCGGAGAAGCCGCCGGAGTTGACGATAACCGTGTGCACTTCCAGACCCAGCTCGCGGGTCAGGTACACCACGCAGTAGGACGTATCCAAGCCGCCGCTGTACGCTAAAACTACCTTTTTCATGTGTTGTTAAGTGTTTATCAAAACGTCATGTCGAACATTCTGCGCTTCAAGCAGAGAAGAGACATCTCGCGTGCTGACGTTGGAATACTACTCAGACCTCAGCACGCGAGATTCCTCGGCTGCGCTCGGAATGACAAACAGTCATTACCCCTGACTCAGGATTTCAATGCTTTCCTGGGCAATCTTGCCGTACTGGTCTTCGAGCTTGTCGTAGACCATACCGGTGCACAGGCACATTTTGCGCTGATTTTCCTGCAGAATCGGGTAGTTTTTGCAGCCCATGCAGCCCTTCCAGAAGTCGTCGCTCTGGGTCAGCTCGGTGAAGGTCACGGGGCGGTAGCCCAGCTCGGTGTTGATCTTCATCACCGGCCCGCTGGTGGTGATGCCGAAGATTTTGGCCTGCGGGTATTTGGTGCGCGAGAGCTCAAACACGCGGTGCTTGATGGAGCGGCCCAGGCCCTCCTTGCGCAGCTCGGTGTTAACGATCAGCCCGGAGTTGACGACGAACTTCGCGTCCTCGAAGGTTTCGATGTAGCAGAAGCCGGCCAGGACGTTGTCGTCGGCGAAGGCAATGACGGCATCGCCGCGCTCCATCTTCTTTTTCAAGTAGTTAGGATCACGCTTGGCAATACCAACGCCGCGGGTTCTGGCAGATTCCTCATACCACTGACAAAGGGTTTCCACGTACTGCGCATCGGCAGCATTGGCGACTCGTAACAGCATGGTCAAAGCTCGGTTAGTTGCCTTCGTATACGGCAGCAGACTCGGAAAGACGAAAGAAGAAAGGGGAAGCGCAGCGGGTGGAAGTGGCTACGCGGCTCCCGACGGCGGCGCCGGAAGCAGGCAAAACCCGGAAGAGAAGCGGGCCGGCGGATCAGGCCGAAAGAGCGGAGAATTCCGGCAGAGGGCCGGAAAAAGTCACACGTACTGGGGGGTTACACTCGGACTAAGGTCAGTTATTCGTAAGGTTTCTCTTCAAGTAGAGCTGCTAACTTGAGCAGCTCCGCGCCGGTTTGGGAAGTGTAGGCCGGCGAATTATTGCAGCCAGCAGTTAAGCTGGCATAATTCGCACGACCAAAATGGGTCGTCGCAGAAGCGCAATAGAGGAGAGACGAATCATGACGGGTGCCGCGGGGCGGCGTAGGAGTGTTTCGCGCTTTAAATCGTTTAAACCGCTAAATCGTTGCAAAACTAGATGTTTTTTTTCGGAAACTTTGCCGGGCCGCCGCGAAAAAAACGCGGCAACTTTGGCCCGCCGGGCAGCGCTGCCCGAACCATGCCCTGGCCAAATCCGTCTATTCCAGCCCTTAGGGCCCTTATTTCCCCTCCCCCACGGTATGCGTGAAGTCCTGAAAATATTTAAGATCGGCGGCGGCATCATCGACGACGCGGCCCAGCTGAATCAGTTTCTGGCGGCCCTGGCCCAGGTGCCCGGCCGCAAGGTGCTGGTGCACGGCGGCGGCAAGGGCGCCAGCCAGATGCTGCAGGACCTGGGCATCGCGCCCCAGATGGTGCAGGGCCGCCGCATCACCGACGCGGCCACGCTCGACGTCGTGACCATGTTTTACGCTGGTAAAACGAATAAGCAGGTGGTGGCCGGCTTGCAGGCGCGAGGTGTCAACGCCCTGGGCCTGTCGGGGGCCGACGGCAACGTGATTCGCGCCACGAAGCGCCCGGTGCGGGAAATCGACTACGGCTTCGTGGGCGACCTGGACGAGCACAGCATCAACGCCGACCTGCTGCAACAGCTGCTGGACGCGGGCCTGATGCCAGTTTTCTGCGCCATCACCCACGACGGGCAGGGCCAGCTGCTCAACACCAACGCCGACACCATTGCCAGCTCGTTGGCCCGGGCCCTGGCCTCATTTTACGAGGTGGAGCTGCACTTCTGCTTCGAGAAAGACGGGGTGCTGGCCGATATAAACGACGAGACATCCATCATTCCGCAGATAACGCCCGGGCAGTACCAGGAACTCAAAACAAGCGGCGTCATTGCGGCCGGCATGGTGCCCAAGCTGGACAATGCCTTTGCGGCCCTGGACGCCGGCGTGGAGCGGGTCGTTATCGAAAACGCGCTGAAAATCAACGAGCCCGTAAAAACCATCCTATGCCGGAGCTAACCGACCAGCTGGCGGAGGAAGCTATTCAGCTGTTAATCCGCCTGATTCAAACCCAGTCGTTTTCGCGGGAGGAAGACGCTACGGCCGCGCTGCTGGTTGAGTTTCTGGCCCAGCACGGGGCCCGGCCCCAGCGGCAGCTCAACAACGTGTGGGCCGTAAACCAGCACTTCGACCCGGCCAAGCCCACCGTGCTGCTCAACTCCCACCACGACACCGTGAAGCCCGGCGCCACCTGGACTTACGACCCGTTTGGCGGCGTGGTGGAAGAAGCCGAAGACAAGCTCATCGGGTTGGGCTCGAACGACGCGGGCGGCTGCGCGGTCAGCTTGCTGGCCACGTTTCTGTACTTTCAGCAGCGCCCGGACCTGCCCTACAACCTGATCTGCGCCATTACGGCCGAAGAGGAAATTTCGGGGGCCAACGGCATCAGCAGCCTGCTGCCGCAGCTGGGCAAAATCGACCTGGGCATCGTGGGTGAACCGACGCAGATGGACATGGCCATTGCCGAAAAAGGCCTGGTGGTGCTCGACTGCACCGCCCACGGCCAAACCGGCCACGCGGCCCGCAACGAGGGTGAAAATGCCCTGTACAAAGCCCTGGCCGACATTCAGTGGCTGCAGCAGTACAAGTTTCCGAAGGTGTCGGAGCTACTCGGGCCGGTAAAAATGACGGTGACCCAGATTCAGGCCGGCACCCAGCACAACGTGGTGCCCGACGTGTGCCGCTTCGTGGTGGACGTGCGCACCAACGAGTTTTACTCGAACGAGGAAGTGGTGCAGACCGTGCGGGAAAACGTGCAATCGGAGGTGGTGCCCCGCTCGGTGCGGCTCAACTCGTCGCGCATCAGCCCCGGCCACGTGCTGGTGCGCCGGGGCGTGGCGTTGGGCCGCAAAACCTACGGCTCGGCCACCATGTCGGACCAGGCCCTGATGCCGTTTCCGACGGTGAAGATGGGCCCCGGCGACTCGGCCCGCTCCCACACCCCGGACGAGTACATCTACCGCTACGAAATCCGGGGCGGCATTCGGGCCTACATCGAGCTGCTGGAAGGCTTGCAGCTGTAGGCCTTAGGCGTTTTCCAGGATGGCAATGTCCAGCTTGTGCATCTGCATCATGGCGGCCATTTTGCGCTGGGCGCGGGCCGGGTCGTCGCTGCTCAGCAGCTGGCCCATGTTGGCCGGCGTAATCTGCCACGACACGCCAAACCGGTCCTTGAGCCAGCCACAGTCGCCCGGCTCCCCGCCGTCGGCCGTGAGCTTGTCCCACAGAGTATCTATTTCGGCCTGATCCTGACAGCTTACCGACAATGAAATACCGGTTGTGAACGTGAAGTATGGTCCGCCGTTCAGGGCCACGTACTTTTGTCCGGCCAACGTAAACTCCACCGTCATGACCGTGCCGGCGGCCTGGTAGGTGCCGGCCGGGTAGCGGGTGACGCGCTGAATGGCGGAATCCGGGAACAGGCTGGTGTAAAGCGTGGCGGCTTCTTCGGCCTGGTCGTTGTAAGTCAGAAAGGTGGTAATCTTTTGCATGGCGCCGTATTCCTGGTGGATTGATACGTAAAAGTACCGCCCCGCCCCCGGCCGCAGACGGTGGAATAGCGACAAATACCGGGCACTTTGCGACACGCCCACCGCGGGCCGGCGTCGGCGGAGCTGGCCCACAAAAACGTAGTACCGGGAAAGCCGCCCGCCGGCCTTCCCTTAGCAGCACAGACCATGAAGATTTGGGACAAGGGCATAGCCGTTGACAAGAAAATTGAGCAGTTCACCGTCGGCCAAGACCGGGAGCTGGATATGTACCTGGCGCAGTTCGACGTGCGGGCCTCCCAGGCCCAGGCCACGATGCTGGCCCAGGCCGGCCTGATTTCCGCCGCAGAAAACGAGCAGCTCCAGCAGGGCCTCGGGGAATTGGCCGCGCAGATTGCTGACGGCAGCTTCACCATCGAGGCGGAGTTCGAAGACGTGCACTCCAAGATTGAGTATTACCTGACCGAGAAGTTCGGCGACGCGGGCAAGAAGATTCACACCGCCCGCTCCCGCAACGACCAGGTGCTCACCGCCATTCAGCTGTTTCTGAAGGATTACACCGAGCGGGTGGCGGCCAAAACCATGCAGCTGGCTGAGGTGCTGCTGCAAAAAGCCGAGGCCCACCAAACCGATTTGATGCCGGGCTATACCCACTTCCAGGCGGCCATGCCCAGCTCATTTGGCCTGTGGTTCTCAGCCTACGCCGAGCATCTGCTGCTGGATCTGGCCCTGTTCGAAGCCGCCCACACCGTGGCCGACCAGAACCCCCTGGGCTCGGGCGCGGGCTTCGGCAGCTCCTTCCCCATCGACCGGCAACTGACGACCCGGCAGATGGGCTTCGGCAGCGTGGCCGTGAGCAGCGTGGGCGCCCAGATGCTGCGCGGCAAAACCGAAAAAACCGTGGCCTTCGCCGTGGCCGGCATGGCCGCTACGCTGGCCAAAATGGCCTACGACCTGGTGCTATACAACGGGCAGGATATGGCCTTCGTGGAGCTACCCAAGGAGTTTACCACCGGCTCCAGCATCATGCCCCACAAGAAAAACCCCGACGTGTTTGAGCTCATCCGGGCCCGTTGCAATTCGCTGCAGGCCTTGCCCAACACCATTACGCTCACCATCAGCAACCTGCCCAGCGGCTACCACCGCGACTTTCAGATTCTGAAAGAGCTGCTCTTCGAGCCCCTCACGCAGTTCCTGGACATCCTAGACATCGTGCTGTTTGCTTTGCCCCAGCTAAAAATCAAGCCGGACCTGCTGAACAAGGAGAAGTACGACGCGACCTTCACGGTGGAAAACATCAACCAGCTGATTCAAAGCGGCACGCCGTTTCGCACGGCGTACAAGCAAGTCGGGCTGGCGGTGGAAGACGGTTCCTACGTGCCGCACAAGGAGTTTCAAACCACGCATCTGGGTAGTATCCACAACCTGGGGTTGGCGGAAATCCAGGCAAAAATGGCGCGGTTGAAAGCGTCGAGTGGGTTGTTTTAAGACCGTCATGTCGAGCAAAGCGAGACATCTCGCGTGCAATGCTAATCCGTCATGCTGACCTTGCCGAAGCATCTCTACTGCTTCGTTGCAAACCATTACTAAAGAGAAGCTTATGCTTCAACCCAGACTACTTACCTTGTTGCTTTTGCTCACGACTGCACATTGTGCCTACAGTCAGCAAAAGTTGAAGACCGCTACTTCACCATTCAAGCAGGTTGATGTTCCGGACAGTGTGCTGCGACGAATAAATAAAGCCATTAAGCGCCAGGAAAAGCTGCCGCAAAACGCCTTTCCTGTTTATATTTTTGATTTGGCAAACCATAATAACTACGTCTTTCGGGACGGGATATATTCTTATAAGTTGAGCAGCCCACACGCTGAAAGACGCATATTAATTGTTCACAAAGGCGCAACTACCCTTTTCGAGGGAACCCATGTGAATGACGTTCTTCGGGAATATTTGGCTTATATCGAAAAGAAGAAATTACCTACCGCAACCACAATCCGGTATTTGAACATTGTAGGCAAACATCTGCAACGGGAATATGATGCTAATTAATAGCATCACTCCAACGAAGCGGTATAGATGCTTCGACAAGCCCAGCATGACGTTCTTGCAACACAAACGATAATTCAACGTCTGACCTTCCAACGGCTTCTGCTAAGGCCCGACGAACCCAATTTTCCAACCCGCCTCTCTCCCGGCATTTTCCTGCGTGAATACTCAAACAATGCCCATGAAGATCAAAAAAGCCGTCATTACCGCCGCCGCCCGCGGCCAGCGCCTCTACCCGGTGGCCGATACCATCCAGAAAGCCATGCTGCCGGTGGTGGATGTGGACGGCCTGCACAAGCCCGTCATCCAGATTATTGCCGAGGAGGCGTTTAGCAGCGGCATCGAGGAGCTGTGCGTGGTGTGCGCCCCCGGCGACGGGGAGCGGTACGTGGCGGCCTTCACCTCTCTGCGCGACAACCTGATCAAGACCTACCAGAACGTGGATTGGGCCAAAGAGCAGGCCGGCAAAATCGACCACCTGCTGAGCCGCTTGCAATTTGCCGAGCAGGCCGAAGCGCTGGGCTACGGCCACGCCGTGTACTGCGCCCGGGAGTTTGTGAACAACGAGCCGTTTCTGCTGCTGCTCGGCGACTACCTCTACGTGTCGCACGTGGCGGGCAAGCGCTGTGCCGCGCAGGTGCTGGAATTGGCCGCGCAGGAAGAGTGCGCCGTGTCTGCGGTAAACCCAACTATCGAGCACCAGATTGGGCGCTACGGCACGCTCACGGGCAAGCACGCGGCCGGCCAGTCGGGCGTGTACCAGATTGATAAAATCATCGAGAAACCCTCGCTGAGCACCGCCGAGCTGGAATTGCAGACCCCGGGCCTGCGCGCCGGCTATTACCTGTGCTTCTTCGGCATGCACGTGCTTACGCCGGGCATATTCGACATTCTGCGGAAGCAAATCGAGGCCGGCAGCACCAACGTACTGCTCACGCCCGCTTTGCAGGAGCTGGCTGCATCCGAGAAATACCTGGCCCTGGAAGTGCGTGGCAACCGCTACGACCTGAGCCGCCGCCACGGCCTGCTCCGCGCCCAGCTGGCCCTGGGCCTGGCCGGCGAGGCCCACGACGAAACCCTGACGACGATGGTCGAATTGCTGGCCGAAGCCAATACCCGCGTGTAGAGACGCATACTTGCGTCTCGTCGTTGAACCGAAGGTCGGCACAGCCAACGACGGGCGTATGCGCACTCACTCAAAACAACGTCAGCAACGATTGAGACGCGAATACGCGTCTCTACACCCAACGTCATGAATATTTTCGTCGAAACCATTACCGCTACCGAGCCCGAGAAGCGGAACCGGGACTTTTACGCCCTAAGCCGGGGCCTTTCGGCCCGGGAACTGCTGCGCAGTCTGCGCGAGCTGGACGAGTTCCGCAAGGCCACGCCCAGCCTCTACGACAAAGTGCGGGCCATCCTGTTTTTGTACGCCGGCTTCCGGTTTTTCCTCCAGGAATCGAAGGACATTCCGGCCGTGGGTAAGATTCCCTACGCCGGCTTTGAAGACCTGCTGGGCCGCCGCTTCGAGCAGGCCATCAGCACGTTTTTGCGCGAGCTGGACCAGCACGGGCCCAACGCCACGCTCTTCAGCGCCCTGGCCGACAGCTACCACCACCTATCCTTCCAGATCTTGGCCGACCAGGTGCGCAAGAGTGTGCGCTCCAGCAAGGGCAACCAGTGGATGTTCCGCGTGGGCCACCAGGACGAGCACCCGATCCGAATTCACCCGGCGCTATTGCAGCGTAACGACACGTCCTTGTTTTACCCCGTGCTGCACGAGCACACCTCCGTGCGCATGGACCTTACTCACAGCGGCTGGTCGGATATCTTCTTCCTGGGCATGGATTACCCCGAGGGCGCGCGGGTCGTGAACCTGTCGATTGACCTGGGCATGTTCGGGCGCGACAAGGACATCCGGCCGCCGCTGCACGCCTACGTGCGCGTCATTCCCGAGCCGGTTTTGCGCCTCACGAGCATCGATTTGAACACGACCAAGGACGTCACGGACCTGGCCGATTTATTCAACTTCGGCAACGACTATTTGAGCCTGGTCAAGGCCGGCGTTATTGCCTCGGGCCTGATTCCGCCGTCCTTCGAAGGCACCAACCAAAGCCTGCCGGAAATCCTGGCGCGGATGGTGGCCCCGGGCATGGGCATCGAGCTGGTGACTAAGGTAAACGACATTCCCAAAGGCTCCCGTTTCGCCGTTTCCACCAATCTGCTGGGCTCCATCATCAGCCTGCTGATGCGGGCCACGGGCCAGACCAAAAACCTGACCGGCGGCCTCGACGAGAACGAGCGGCGGCTGGTAGCATCCCGCGCCATTCTGGGCGAGTGGATTGGCGGCTCGGGCGGGGGCTGGCAGGATTCGGGGGGCGTGTGGCCCGGCATCAAGGCTATTCAGGGCACGTTTGCCCAGCCCGGCGACCCGGAATACGACATTAGCCGGGGCACGTTGCTGCCGCGGCACCGGGTGCTGGAGGGCGACGACGTACATCCCGAAATCGGGGAAAGAATCATGAACTCCCTGGTGCTGATGCACGGCGGCATGGCCTCCAACGTGGGCCCGATTCTGGAGATGGTGACCGAGAAATACTTGTTGCGCGGCCAGCAGGAAACGGCCGCCCGGCAGCAGACCAACGAGATTTTCGACAACATTCTGGCCTCCATCAAGGAAGGCGACATTCAGAAGCTGGGAGCCAACACGGCCCGCAATTTTGAAGGCCCGATCAAGACGATTATTCCCTGGGCGTCGACCTACTTTACCGAGCAGATTATTGCCAAGGCCAAAAAGGAATTTGGGGCCGACTACTACGGCTTCCTGATGCTGGGCGGCATGTCGGGCGGCGGCATGGGCATGTTCGTGAATCCCACCAGGTACGAGGACTACAAGGTGCGCGTGCTGGAAATGCTGCGCACCACCAAGCAGGAACTCTCGGCCGCGCTGCCGTTTGCCATGGAGCCGGTAGTCTACAACTGGAGCATCAACCGGCGAGGCACCTGGAGCACTTTGCACGAAGGCAACGAGGCCTTGATGCCCGAGCAGTACTACGCCATCCACGTTTCGGGCCTCGTAAGGCAGGACCCGGAATCTATTTCCTACCTGCGGCGGGCCGAAATCGACTACTTCACGACCTACTGCGAGCAGAACAACCTGGCGTATCCGCTGCTGCGCACCATCGTCAGCAACTTGTTCAAGGTATCGGACCCCACGGCCCAGGGCAACCGCAGCGTGGAAAACGACAAGGCCGAGCAGATCAAGCGCGAGAATGGCTTCGACTACATTCAGCACGAAGACATCCGGGAAGAATTGCAGAAGGGCCTGATTGGCCTCTCGCGCAACCGCCTGCCCGCCGAAACGGCCATCGACGACGTGCAGCCCGCCGACGTGGTGCAGTTTGCCGATTTGCAGGAAGTCGAGAAGCTGGGCGAAGACGCCATCCGCGCCGGGAAGGTGGCCGTGCTGAGCCTGGCGGCCGGCGTGGGCAGCCGCTGGACCAAGGGCGCGGGCGTGATTAAGGCCCTGAACCCGTTTGTGGAAATCAACGGGCGGCACCGCAGCTTCCTGGAAATTCACCTGGCCAAAACGCGCCGCGTGGCTGAGGAGTACGGCGCAAAAATTCCGCACATCGTGGCCACCAGCTACCTGACGCACGAGCCCATTCGGCAGACGCTGGCGCAGACCCGGAACTACGGCTACGACGGCGCGGTGTACCTCTCCGAGGGCCGCTCCATCGGGCAGCGCTTCGTGCCCATGGAGCGGGATTTGCGCTTTATGTGGGAAGAAATGCCCCAGGAAACCCTCGACGAAAACAAGCAGAAAGTGCGCGAGGCCGTGCGCAATACCATGATTGGCTGGGCCAAAAGCAAGGGCGAGGGCACCGACTACGTCGACAACATTGCCGCCCAGCGCTTCTCCCCGCTCGGCCACTGGTACGAGGTGTCGAACCTGCTGCGCAACGGCACGCTGGCCCGCCTGCTGCGCGAAAACCCGGCGGTGGAAACCATCATGCTCCACAACATCGACACGTTGGGGGCCGACGTACACGCCGCCGCCCTGGGTTACCACCGCGCCTCCGGCAACGCCCTCACGTTCGAGGTAATTCCGCGCCGCATCGAGGACCGGGGCGGCGGACTGGCCCGCGTGAATGGGCAGATGCGCCTCTTGGAAGGCCTGGCCCAGCCCCGGGAGGAGGAAGAGTTGGCCCTGAGCTACTACAACTCGATGACCACCTGGATTGAAATCGACCCGCTGCTCCAGCTTTTCGGCCTCACCCGCGCCGGGCTGCAAGCGGCCGACGACGCCCAGCTGGCCCGGGCCGTGCGCGCGGTGGCCCAGCGCATCCCGACCTACGTGACGACCAAGGAAGTGAAGTTCCGCTGGGGCCACGGCCAGGAAGACATCTACCCCGTGGCCCAGATGGAGAAGCTGTGGAGCGACATGTCGGCCCTGCCCGACGTGCAGTGCGGCTACCTCGTGGTGCCCCGCAGCCGCGGGCAGCAGATGAAGGACCCCGCCCAGCTCGACGCCTGGGTAACCGACGGCAGCAAGGACCACGTGGCCTCGCTCGGGGTGTTTGAGTAATTCTCTCGGCTGTCAGCCCCGTAAAAAACGTAACCGGCAAGTAACCCAATGGGCTGCTTGCCGGTTACGTTTTCTCCCGCCCCTTTCCTTTTGACCCAGACCTTTTAACGGCTTCCTGCTATGGCTATGAACCCTGAACCCGATACGCCGGCCGGCCACAACGAGGGCCGGCGCACGTTTCTCAAGCACTCCTCCCTCCTTACTGCCTTCACCTTGGTACCCGGTCCCGTCATTCAGGCCGCCAGCTTCGAGCTGGATGAGAAAGTGGCCGCCGCTTTCGAAAAAGTGCCCCTCAAGCTGGAAGTAAACGGCAAGAAGTACAAGCTCGCGGTGGAGCCGCGCACCACCCTGCTCGATTTGCTGCGCGAAGAGCTGCACCTGACCGGCACCAAGAAAGGCTGCGACTACGGCCAGTGCGGGGCCTGCACCGTGCACGTGGATGGCCAGCGCGTGAACAGCTGCCTGAGCTTCGCGGTGATGCACGAGGGCCGCAAAGTCACCACCATCGAGGGGCTCAGTGACGGCGACAAGCTGCACCCCATGCAGGAAGCCTTCGTGAAGCACGACGGGTTTCAGTGCGGCTACTGCACGCCGGGCCAGATTATGAGCGCCGTGGCCTGCGTGCGCGAGGGCCACGCGGGTTCGGAAACCGAAATCCGGGAGTATATGAGCGGCAACATCTGCCGGTGCGGGGCCTACACCAACATCGTGGCGGCCATTCAGGAAGTGAAAAACGGAGGACAGAAGGTATGAACCAGTTTCAGTACGTACGCCCCACCAAGGCCCAGGCGGCCATCGAGGCCGTCGCCAAGGACGCCAACGCCACCTTCATTGCCGGCGGCACCAACCTGGTGGATCTGATGAAGCGCGGCATTGCCACGCCCCAGAAGCTGGTCGACATCAACCGCCTGCCCCTGGCCCGCATCGACCACGACCCGGGCAAGCTGCGCATCGGGGCCCTGGCCCTGAACTCGGCCGTGGCCGACGACAAGCAGGTGCGGGAGCGGCAGCCGCTGCTGGCTTTAGCCCTGAACGCCGGAGCCTCGGCCCAGCTGCGCAACATGGCCACCGTGGGCGGCAACATGCTGCAGCGCACCCGCTGCTCCTACTTCTACGACCTGACCATGCCCTGCAACAAGCGGGAGCCGGGCTCGGGCTGCGGCGCGCTGGAAGGCATCAACCGGATGCACGCCATTTTCGGCTTCAGCGACAAGTGCATCGCCGTACACCCCTCCGATATGAGCGTGGCCCTGGTCGCCCTCGACGCCACCGTGCTGGTGACGGGCCCTAAGGGCGAGCGGACCATTCCCTTTGCCGACTTCCACCGCCTGCCCGGCGACACGCCCGAAAAGGACACCAACCTGGAGCGGGGCGAGCTGATAACGGCCGTGGATATTCCCGACGGGCCTTTCACCAAGCACGTGCACTACCAGAAAGTGCGGGAACGGGCCTCCTACGCCTTTGCCCTGCTCTCGGTAGCCGCCGCCCTGGACATTGAGAACAACACCATCAAGGCCGCGCGGCTGGCGATGGGCGGGGTGGCCCACAAGCCCTGGCGGCTGACGGCGGCCGAGCAAAGCCTGGTGGGCAAGCCCGCCACCGAAGCCACGTTCCGGCAGGCCGCGGAAGTGGCCATGCAGGGCGCCAAGGCCTTCAAGCACAACGCCTACAAGCTCAAGCTGGCCCCCAACACCATTATTCAGGCCTTGAAAACGGCCGCGGCAGCTTAATCCCGACTTCTATGAAAGCACAAGACAAGCAGATCGGGGCGCCGATGAACCGGGTGGACGGCCGCCTGAAAGTAACCGGCGGCGCCAAGTACTCGGCCGAATATGAGCTGCCCAACATGGCCTACGCCGTGCTGGTGGGCAGCACCATTGCCAAGGGCCGCCTGACGAGCATCGACACCAAGGCGGCCGAAAAGGCCCCGGGCGTGCTGGCCGTCATTACCCACTTCAACTCGCCCAAGGTGCCCGGCTTCGACACGGCCGGCAAAGACCCGAGCCAGCCGGCCACGGTGGGCGGGCCGCTGAAGATTTTCAAGGACGACAAAATCCGCTTCAACGACCAGCCCATTGCCGTGGTCGTGGCCCATTCCTGGGAGCAGGCCCGCTTTGCCGCCCGGCTGGTAAAAGGCCAGTACGCCCAGGAAAAGCACAAAACCAACCTCGAAGCCAGCACGGCAGAGGCCTTCTTGCCCGCGGCGGCCAAGAAGAACCCCAAGAACCCGATGAACGACTACCAGCGGGGCCAGGTCGACGCCTACAAGACGGGGGCCATCAAGCTGGAGCAGGAGTACGTGATTCCCACCGAGGTGCATCACCCCATGGAACTGCAGGCCATTACGGCCCACTGGGAAGCCCCCGACCGCCTCACGATTTACGACAAAACCCAGGGCACCATGGCCACCCGCCGCGACTTCGCCAAGGAGTGGAACTTGCCCGAGGAAAACGTGAAAGTCATTGCCACCTTCGTGGGCGGGGCTTTCGGCAACGCATTGCACAGCTGGCCCCACGAGTCGGCCGCCATTATTGCCGCCAAGGTGGTGAACCGGCCCGTGAAGCTGATGCTGACCCGGGAGCAAATGTTTACCAACGTGGGCTACCGGCCCTACACCTGGCAGAAGCTGGGCATGAGCGCCACGCCCGACGGTAAAATCACGGCCATCACCCACGAGTCCATCGGCCAGACCTCGACCTACGAGGAATTCACCGAGTCGACGCTGGCCCAGACGCGCATGATGTACCAAGCCTCCAACGTGACGACGCGCTACCGCCTGGCTTCGCTGGACGTATGCTCCCCGATCTGGATGCGCGGCCCGGGCGAGGCTACCGGCGCGTTTGCCCTGGAGTCGGCTATGGATGAAATGGCGTTCATGCTGAACCTGGACCCTCTAGAATTTCGCCTGCGCAACTACACCGACAAGGACCCGGAGAAAGACAAGCCCTGGAGCACCAAGTTTCTGAAGGAGTGCTACCAGTTGGGGGCCGACCGAATTGGCTGGAATAAGCGCCAGCTCAAGCCCGGCTCCCTGCGCGACGGGGAGTGGCTGATTGGCTACGGCATGGGCGTGGGCACGTTTGGGGCCCACCGCGGCGCGGCCACCGTGGGCGCCCAGTTGCTGCCCGACGGCACCGTGCTGCTGCGCTGCGCCACCACCGATATCGGCCCCGGCACGGGCACCGTGATGACGCAGATTGCGGCCGACACGCTGGGCCTCGCACCGGAGAAAATCCGGTTTGAGCTGGGCAACTCGTCGTTTCCCAAGGCCGGTACGCAGGGTGGCTCGTCCACGGTAAACAGCGTGGGGCCGGCCACCCAGGAGGCGTGCCTAGCCCTGAAAGACAAGCTGCGCCAATTGGCCAGCGCGGGCACCCCGGCTTTTGCCGCGGCCAAAAAGGAAGAAGTGACGCTTACGGATGGTTACCTAACCCTGAGCAGCGCCCCAAGCACCCGCGTCTCCTTCGCCGACCTAGTGAAACAAGGCGGCGACCAAGCCGTGACGGTGGAAGCCAAGCCGGGCTCAGAAGGCCAGCAGTACTCGATGTACTCGTTTTCGGTGCACTTTGCCGAGGTTCGGGTGCACGAGCTGACCGGCGAAGTGCGGGTCAGCAAGCTCGTGTCGTGCGCCGACGCGGGTACCATTGTGAACGAGAAAACCGCCGGCAACCAGATGAAGGGCGGGGCCGTGGGCGGCATTGGCATGGCCCTTATGGAAGCAGCCCACATCGACGACCGGTTCGGGCGCTACGTCACCAAGGACTTCGCCGACTACCACGTGCCCGTCCACGCCGACTCGCCCACTGTGGAAGTGGCTTTCGTAAACAAGCCCGACCCGTACGTCAACGCGCTGGGCACGAAAGGCATCGGCGAAATTGCCATCATCGGCGTGGCCCCGGCCATTGCCAACGCCGTGTTCAACGCCACCGGCAAGCGGGTGCGGGAGCTGCCGATTACGCCGGACAAGCTGATTTGAGGCGTGGATTTTTCACCAAAACGTCATTCCGAGCCCCGCGAGGAATCTCGCGTGCAATGGCAATCAGATTACTTTGGCAACGTCAGCACGCGAGATTCCTCGGCTGCGCTCGGAATGACATTCTGAGTAAAACACTTTAGTCAGTAAAACACCCTGCTACGCCCCGGCTGGTTCGCAAACCGACCGGGGCGTATTTTCGCCCCACTATGAAGCTGTATTTCCGCCTGCTCTGGCTGCTGCTCACCGCCCGTTTCCAGCCCAAAGTGCCCGTACTGGGCCCCTGCCGCACCAAATTCCGGGTGTGGCCGACCGACCTGGACGTGCTGCGCCACCTGAACAACGGGCAGTACCTGATTCTGTGCGACCTGGCCCGCATGGACATTCTGGTTCGCTCGGGGCTGCTGGCCAAGATCAAAAGCTTCGCCCCCATGGCCGTAGTGGCCGCCGAAACCATTCAGTTCAGCCGTTCGCTGGAGCTGTTCGAAACCTTTGAAATCGAAACCCGGGCCCTGGGCTGGGACCACCGGCTGCTGTATTTGCAGCAGCAATTCATCCGCCACGGGCAGGTAATAGCCACGGCCGTGGTGAGCCTGCGGTTTGTGAAGCGCAAGGGCGGCACCGCCGACCCGGTGGAAGTGCTGGCTCACGCCGGCGAGCCGACCGAGTCGCCGGCGCTGCCGGAATGGGTACGGGCCTGGAGCCAGAACATGCGGGAGCTGCGGGCCGCGTAGGCGGGGAAACTCTGCCGTACCGGGCGCGTATGGTTTGAAGGCAAGGCGCTTGTCGTCTTGCCTTCAAACCCACCGCACCATGACTACTCAACCCGATAACACCGAAAATACCGCCGATAAAAAACAGGAAACCAACACGCCCGGCACGTCCAGCCAGTCGTTGGCCGACTCGGAGATGAGCGTGGGCCAGGGTGCCCTGAATGCCGGGCCCGGCGACGAGCAGGAAAACAAGGAAGCCGACCGAAATGCCGTGCGCCCCGGCGCGGCCCCCACGGACGAAGCACCCAAAGCCGATTGGGGCGGCAATTTCGGCAACAGCGTGCAGCCGGTGTACCACGACGACGACCGGCGCGAAAATCAGCTGGCTAGTCCCGGCCGGGGCGAGTTTGGCCCCCAGGGCCCCGGCGGCACCCAGGGCGGCTACGGCAACCAGTACCGCGCCGACGACGTGTACGGCGCGCAGCCGGGCACGCAGCCGGTAAGCGCCGGCGGCTACCAGGGCGGGCGGCCCGAAAACAACACCGGCACCGACGAGTACAACCCCCAGGGTAGCACCTTCGGCCACGAGCCCGCCACGCCCCTGGCCGGTACCACCGTGGATGCGCATTACCGCAACGACAACGCTTCGCCCACGGCGCCCGATTCGGGCTTTAGCGAGGACTACGGCCATTCGTCACTGGTCGGCGGCGCGGGCACCAGCCACAGCGGCACCAGCCACGAGCGCAACCAGAGCGCCGACTACGGCTACATCCCTTCCCAGAAAGACCAGCGCGACACCCAGCAAGGCACGACGTACAACCCCCAGCCCACCGTGCACGGCCGCACCGGCGAGCTGAACGGCGCCAACGAGCCCGGCCCCAACCGGGAAGCTGCCACGCCCACCGGCTCCGACTCCCGCACCGGCTACACCCGCACCGAGGGCGAAGCCAGCTATCAGGGCAACAGCGGCGAAGGAATCGGCTCGAAGGGCGGCTCCTACAACGACCCCAACACGCCCATGAACCCGGCCGCCGGTGCCTCTTCCCCCACCAAGGACGACTACAGCCGCGACGCCCAAAACGACGCGCCTGTGCCGCCCCACGACAACGGCTCGGACTACGGCACCATGCCCCGCCGCAACGCCGGCCGCGACAACGACGCCGACCGGAGCTAAGCCCCGGCCTCATTATTTGCCAGAAGGCCCCAAACCAGCCCCAACCGGGTTCGTTTGGGGCCTTTTAGTGCCCTGGCAGTTCGCGGTAGCGGGTGCTTTAGCCTGAGTAAGATCAGCAGCGAAGCCTAGCGCTGCCCTACCCTGCCTTTCTCTTCTTTCGGAATTACGGAGCCCGAGGCTCTTTCCGGCGGACCCAGGTAGCTGGGCTGCCCGCCACCCGTATCCACGACCAGCTTTTCGAGCACCACGCCGGGGTCCACGCGCCAGAACTTGAGTACGTGGGCACCGGGCTTGGTCAGCGTGTGGGTGGAGGTTTTGTGGAGGATGTTTTCGGCCACGGCTTTTTCCCAGGGCCGGTTGCCATTATCGGCCACCAGCCCGGTGTGCAGGTTGATAATCTGCGGGGCTTCATCGTCGAACGACACGGCGTAGCGCAGGCCTTCACCGCCCAGAAAATTCAGCGTGGGGGCCAGGTAGGCCTGCACCGTCACCGGGCCACTTCCGGTGAGCTGCACCCGGTACTCCAGGCGGGGCGAGTTACCAACCGGCAGCTGGCTCGGCGCGACAGTTGGAAACGTGGTGACACCGGACAGGGTGCGGCCCAGGTCGGGAATGGTTTGCCACTTCACGCTGCTGCCATCCACGGCCTTGGTGTAGTGCTCGGCTTCGATACTCACGTAGCCGTCGGCCTCCACAAAACCGGCGTCAGAAGTGCGGTTGTGCCGCGGTTTAGAACCTGATGGTGGAATAGTTGGCTCTGCCACAGCCTTGATTTTGTCGGTTGCCAAAGTCACTACTTCGGGCATGGCGTTTTTCTCCGGCTGCTGCCAGTAGGTATAGCCAATGTGGGTCTGGTCCATCATATGGCTCCACTTGCCCCCGGCCAGAGCGTGGTAGCGCTTCGTGATTTCGGCGTCCTTGGCATAGAGGGCCTTGGCTTTTTCGGCCAGGATATTGGTCGTAGCCTGCCCGGTTTTAGCGGCTTCTCTATTTTGGGCCACGGTATAATACAGCTCGTTCAGATTGGCGCAGGCCTGCACCGGGTGCAGCACCAATTGGTAGTAAGCGTCGCGGTACTCGGCGGGCAGCTGCTGGTTGATTTTCTCAGCCTGGGCGAGCAGCTGGTTGTAGTCAGCTACCACGGTGGCCCACTCGCCGGTAGCCAGGCTGTAGGTGGTAGCGTCGAGCAGCTCGGGCTTGCGGCGGCTGTTGTACTTGGCGTATTTGGCCAGAATGTCGGCAATGCTGGCGGCGTACTTGGAGCCAAACTGCCGGGCGGCCCAGTCGCGCGAGTAGTCGTCGATTTGGTCGGCGCTGATTTGGTCGGGGTTCCAGGCGTAGTCGAGAAAGAAGCTGATGGGGAATTCCATGGGCTTCAGGTCGCCCACGTTCACAATCCAGATCTGGTTGGCGCCGTACTCGTGGGCCAGGTGCAGTTGCTCCCAGATGCGGGGCAACGGGTTCGTATTGAGCCACTTGTAGTTGCGCGGCCCGCCCACGTAGTCGAAGTGGTAGTAGATGCCGTAGCCGCCGGCCCGCGGCTTCTCCCCGGGTTTGGGCAGCTTGCGGATGTTGCCCCAGTTGTCGTCGCACAGGAGCAGAGTCACGTCGTCGGGCACGCGCATGCCTTTGTCGTAGTAGTCCTGCACTTCCTTGTAGAGGGCCCAGAGCTGGGGCGTTTGGTCGGCGGGCTTGCCGGTTTCCTCGGCAATAATCTTGCGCTGGTCGGCCACGATGCGCTCCAGCAGGGCAATGTTGCTTTCCTGGCTCATGGGCTCGTCGCCGTCGCCGCGCATGCCGATGCTGACGATGTTTTCTCTAGTGCCCATGTGCTTCATGCCGCCCCGCCAGAACTCCTGGAGCGTGGCCGCGTTGGTCTGGTAATTCCAGGCGCCCTTACCGGCGTGCTTCCACTCCTCGTGGGCCCTGGTGAGTGGCTCGTGGTGGGAGGTGCCCATCACGATGCCGTACTCGTCGGCCAGCACCGGGTTTTGGGGGTCGTCCACGTTGAACATATTGCCCCACATGGCCGGCCAGAGGTAGTTGCCCTTGAGCCGCAAAATCAGCTCGAACATGTGGCCGTACATCTTGGAGTTGACGCCGCCAAACTTCTCCTTCGACCAGTTCTGCAAAGCCGGGGCTTCGTCGTTAATGAAAATACCGCGGTATTTCACCTGCGGCGTGCCCTGCGAATGGCGCCCGGCCGCCACGTAGAGCGCCGGTTGCGGCTTCACGGGCACGTCGGCCCACCAGTACCACGGCGACACCCCGATTTGCTGCGACAAATCATAAATGCCGTAGATGGTGCCGCGCTTGTCGCTGCCGGCAATAACCAGGGCCCGCGCCACGCCCGGCAGCGGCTTTTCCACCACTTGCAGCACGAAGGTTTCCCACCGGCCCGCCACCTGCGACACGTCGAGCTTTCCAGCCTTCACCAGTCCGTCAATCAGCGGACTTTTGCCGATGGTGCCAATCAGCACGACTTCCTTGCCCGTCGGGGCTTGGTCGGTGGTCAGCGTCGGCGTCAGCTTGGTGACGCGGTTGATGTCGGCCTGCAAGTCTTTGGCCGCCCGCAGTACGCCGGGCCAGTCGGCCTGGCTGGCGTAGAGCGGCGCGGTCTTGCCGGCGGCGGCCAGCGGGAAGCCGGTTCGGCTTTTTTCGAAGGAGACGTACTGACTGTTCTGGGCAGCGGCCGAGCCGGTCAGCAGCAGCAGAAACAGCAGGAGTTTGGTGGGCAGCGTCATAAATTTCATATTTCACGCAGGGTCTCGCAGTGGATAGCGCAGGGTTTCGCAGTGAACGACCACCGCGAAACACTGCGGTTTTACACTGCGAGACCCTGCGTGAAAAAACGTTAGAACTTCACCACTTCCCAGTAAGCCTTCTTGGGCTGCTGGTTCTGATCAAACAGCAGCGGGTAGTTTTTGCGGCCGACCACGGGGTAAGTATCCAGCCAGGTGTACTTGTCGGAGATGTTCCAGAACGTGACGCCGGTCAGCACTTTGCGGTAGTCGCGGAAGACTTTAAAGAACATCCGGTACTGCGCGGCCTGCTGCTGCTCCAGCGCGGACGTGTAGGCATCCGATTCGCCGGGCCGTTTGGCGCGCTTCTCCTTTTCCCAGGGGTAAATCGAGACGTCGAGCTCGGTAATCTGCACTTTCAGGCCCAGGGACGCGTACTGGTCCAGGGCCTTCCGCAGCTCAGTTTCCGTGGGTTCCTGCAACGACCAGTGCCCCTGCAGGCCCACCGCGTCGATGGGCACCTTGGCATCCTTGAGCTTCTTGAGCAGCTTGAATATCCGCTCCCGCTTCTCGGGCCGTTCGGTGTTGTAGTCGTTGTAGAACAGCACCGCCTGGGGGTCGGCCTCGTGGGCGTACTCGAAGGCTTTGGCAATGAAATCCTCCCCGCAGATCTGGTACCATTCCGAGTTGCGCAGGAATTCGTTGGGGTTGTCGCTGATGGCTTCGTTCACCACGTCCCAGGCGTAGATCTTGCCCTTGTAGCGCTGCACGACGGTGAAAATATGGTCGTGCAGGCGCCGGAGCAGCACTTCCTTGCTCACCGGCTGGCCCGCCGCGTCCTTGAAGAGCCACTTCGGAGTTTGCTCGTGCCAGAGCAGGTTATGGCCCCGCACCCGCAGCTTGTTATCCTGGGCGAATTGCACGATTTCGTCGGCGTCGCGCCACTCGTAGCGGTTTTCCTCCGGATGAATCGGGCCCATCTTCATGGCGTTTTCCGGCGTGATGCTGTTGAAGTGCTGCTTGATGAGCTCCCCTTCCGCGCCCTTCAACCCCGCCGGCGACACGGCCACGCCCACCGGAAAATAGTCCTTGTAGTAATCCTTCAGGCCCTTTTCGGGGGCTTTTTGCTGACTGCTGAATACGGTGAGGCCGGCTAGGAGCAGGCCGGCGGTGGTGAGTTTGCGGAAGGGAGCAGTGGGCTTCATGAAGGTGGGTTTGTCAAATTTGAACGTCATGGCGGGCGGAACCCCACCCCAACCCCTCCCCTCTGGGAGAGGGGCTTATTTTACTTTGGCAACGGAACCGTTAACAGTCATTGCAATGCTAACCTAAGCCCCTCTCCCAGAGGGGAGGGGTTGGGGTGGGGTTACTTCACCTCCAGCACCACCACCGACTGCGGGGGCAGCTCCACGACCAGGTTGCCGCCGCGCTTTTTGGCCCCGTTGAAGGCAACCAGCTTCACCTTATTCGGCTTGTCGAAGGAGTTGTAGTCGTTCACGTTGCCGGAAGTCAGCATGCGGCCCGACACGGTTTTCCAGGTCACGCCCGGCAGCGTAGTTTCCAGCTGCAGGGTCTTTTTCGTGTCGAGGTTGACCAGGGAAATGTGCACCGCCCCGCTGGCGTCTTTCGAGGCCGAGGCGTTCAGCGCCGGCAGCTTCTGGCCGTTTAGCTCGTAGTCGGGGCTCTGGAACTGTAGGGGCAAGTACTGCGCGTTCTGATGCACCTGATACAGGTCGAAGACGTGGTAGGTGGGCGTGAGCAGCATCTTTTCCTTGTCGGTCAGCACCAGGGCCTGCAGCACGTTGACGGCCTGAGCCAGATTGGCCCCGCGCACCCGGTCGCAGTGGTTGTTGAAGATGTTGAGCGTGGTACCGGCCACCAAGGCGTCGCGCAGGGAGTTTTGCTGGAACAGAAACCCGGGGTTGGTGCCGGGTTCCACGTCGGTCCACACGCCCCACTCATCCACCAGCAGCGCCACCTTTTTCTGGGGGTCATACTTGTCCATAATGGCCGCGTGCCGGGTCACGATGGGTTCCATTCTCAGGCAGTTCTTCATCGTGTTGAAGTACTGGGTTTCGTCGAAGCCGGTGGCCGCGCCCTTGCTGCCGCTCCAGCTGCCGGTGGGCAGGGTGTACTGGTGCAGCGTGAGGCCCCACATCTGGTCGAGCGGGATTTTCTTCATGCACGTCTCGGTCCAGTTGGGGTCGTCGCCGTTGGCCCCGCTCACGATGCGCCTGAGCTTGGGGCTGCCCGGGTAGTTGTGGGCGAAGGTGGCGTAGCGCTTGTAGACGTCGGTGTAATAGTCGGCCGTCATGTTGCCGCCGCAGCCCCAGCTTTCGTTGCCGATGCCCCACATCTGCACGCCGTAGGGCTCGGGGTGGCCGTTTTGCCGGCGCTGCTGGGTGAGCGGGGTGTCGGCGTTGGAGTTGAGATACTCCATCCAATTCGCCATTTCCTGCACCGTCCCGCTGCCCACGTTGGCCGCCAGATACGGCTCGGTGCCGAGTAGCTTACAGAGCTCCAGAAATTCGTGGGTGCCGAAGGAATTGTCCTCTACCGCGTCGCCCCACCAGGTGTTGATGGTATGGGGGCGCTGGGTGGTGGGCCCTACTCCGTCGCGCCAGTGGTAGGCGTCGGCGTAGCAGCCGCCGGGCCAGCGCAGGTTGGCCACTTTAATCTTGCGCAGGGCCTCCACGATATCCATCCGGATGCGGCCCTGCTTGGGCACGTTCAGGCCGGGATCAGCCCAGAAACCGTCGTAGACGCAACGGCCCAGGTGCTCGGCGAAGTGCCCGTAAATGTCTTTGCTGATTTGCAGCTGCGGGGTTCCGGGCTGCACGGTCAGGCGTACCGTTTGGGCAAAAGTCAGGTTAGCCGCGGCCAGCACGAAGCCGGCTGCCGCCACAAGGCGCTTCAGGTTGAACATCGAGAGGATTGAGGGAATTTTTCGATGGGGAAAGAACAGAAAGCGCAAAAAACAACCCGGGCGGCCGGCCTCCCAACCAGCCGCCCGGGCGTATTCTTACGCGCGTTTAGCGGTCAGCGGCGCCGACTGCAGCGCGCTCAGCACCGTGCGCAAACCCTGCTCGGCGTTGTCGCCGAGATGGATGCGCAGGGTGCGGCGGTTGTAGTCGTGCAGAGCCTGCAAGTCGCCGGCGGCCTGGGCATTCTTGAACGTCCCGAAGGAGTACGAACGGCCCGGCAGCGCCAGGTCCTGCGGATGATCCACGGTGAACTGCACGAACAAGCCCTTGTCGGGGCCGCCCTTGTGGTACTGGCCCGTGGAGTGCAGGAAGCGCGGTCCGTAGCCCGAGGTGGTAGCCAGGTGCAGCTGCTCCTGGACTTGGGTGCGCAGCTCCGCGAGGCCCTTGTTCAGCTCGTCGGATTCAGTCAGGTAGGCCTGAATGTTGAGGAAGTCGCCGTCCTTGGCCTGGCCGAAGAAGTTCTGGAGTACCTCGGCCGCGCTGCCGCCCGATACGGCGGAGAAGTACGACACGCCGTTTTCCGTCACCTTGGCTTCGTCGCCGGCGGGCAGGCTGCCCTGCTCCTGCACCACCTTCATCAGGCGGTCGGTAGCGGTTTTGGCGGCCTGCACGTTGGGCTGGTCGAAGGGGTTGATTTCGAGCACGGCGCTGGCTACGGCCGTAGCCACTTCCCAGCGGAAGAACTCCGCGCCCAGGTCCAGGGCATCGTGCATCCGCACCGAAATAACCGGGTGACCAGCGGCCTGCAAGGCAGCCAGCTTGGCCGTATTATCGGCGTCAGCGTCATTTTCATATCCCACGTACACGAATACGCGGTCCTGACCGTAGACTTCCGGCTCGCGGGCGGGCTCGCCGGCCACGGGTAGAATGCCTTTGCCTTCCTTACCGGTGCTTTCGGCAATGAGCTGCTCCAGCCACAAGCCCAGATCAGCCAGCGAATCGGGTACAATCAGGGTGAGTTTGTCGCGGCCTTGCTGGGCCAATACGCCCAGGGCCACGCCCAGCTCCAGGCCGGGATTCTGCTCTACCGAACCATACGCGCCGTTGGCGCGCATCATGCGGATAGCCCGCTCCAGAATTTCGCCGATGTTGAGGCCGTACAAGGCAGCTGGTACCAGCCCGAAGTACGACAAAGCCGAGAACCGGCCGCCCACTTCGGCGAAGTTGAGGAAGATGCGGCGGTAGCCCTGCTCGGTGGCCGAGGTCACGAACTTGGAGCCCGGGTCGGTAATGGCCACGAAGTTCTCGCCGGCCTTGTCGCCCTTGATTTGCTTAACCCGGTCGTAGAAATAGTCGCCGAAGGCCAGGGGCTCGGCCGTGGTGCCCGACTTGCTGGCCACGATAAACAGCGTGTCAGCCAGCGGCACCGATTCTTCAATCTGGCGCACCGTGCCGGGGTCGGTGGTGTCGAGCACCGACATCGGCAGGCCGGTTGAGCCCATCGGGAAGGACGATTTGAACACAATCGGGGCCATCGTGCTGCCGCCCATGCCCATGACCACCACGTGCTTGAAGCCCGCGGCCTTCACGTCGTTGACGAACTGCTCGATTTCGGGCACCGCCCCTACCATCGTTTCGGCCACGCGCAGCCAGCCCATGAAGGAACGGATGCTCTGCTGGCCTTCGGCGTCCTGCACCCACAAATCGGCCTGCTTGTTCCAGAAACCCTCGGTGAAGTTCTTGGCATTCAGCTCCTGAATTTTGGCGTCCACGGCGGCCTGGTACTGGCCCAGCTGCATGGTGGCTTCGGCGACGCTCGAATCAAGCGAGGTCAGGCGCTTTTTCTCGATGGAGTCCATCAGCTTGGCGAAGGGCTCCTTGAATTTCTTGGCCCCGTCTACTTCCAGGAAGTTGGTGTGCTCTTCCAGGTTGATGCCCAGCTCGGGCAGGCGGCGCAGCACCTCGGCGGCTTGGTCGAGGCCTTCCTCTAGGCGGTTGGCCGATTTGCCCCGTTCCCGGAAAATATCCAGGGTTTCGACCGGCACGGTGTTCACCGTCTTGGGGCCGATGAGGTTTTCCACGTACTTCAGGTCGTCGTACTTGGGGTTCTTGTTGCCGGTGCTGGCCCACAGCAGACGCTGCGTGTCGGCACCTTTGGCAGCCAGGGCTTCCCAGCGCGGGCCGGCGAAAATCTCCTGGTAAATCTGGTAGGCCTGCTTGGCGCTGGCCAAAGCCACTTCGCCTACCAGCGACTGGGCCAATTCGCCCTTCTCGCCCCCTTCGGCGGCAATTTTCTCCAGCAGCGGGTCAATCAGTACGTCGATGCGCGAGAGGAAGAAGCTGGCCACGGAGTCGATGTTCTCGATGGGCAGGCCGGCTTTCACCCGGTCTTCGAGGCCCGAGATAAAGGCTTCGGCCACCAGGCGGTAGCGCTCCAGGCCGAAAATCAGCGTCACGTTGACGTTGATACCTTCGGCAATGAGGCGGCGGATGGCGGGCAGGCCTTCCAGCGTGGCCGGCACCTTAATCATGACGTTGGGCCGGTTCACGGCTTTCCAGAACCGGATGCCTTCCTCAATCGTGCCCTCGGTGTCGTTGACCAGCTCCGGCGACACTTCCAGGCTCACGTAGCCGTCGGAAGCGTTGTCGTGGCTGTCGTAAAGCGGGCGGAACAGGTCGCAGGCGTGCTGCACGTCGGCCACGGCCAGGGCGGTGTAGATTTCGTCGGTGGTTTTGCCCTGCAGGGCCAGGCTGCGGATGGCCGCGTCGTAGTCGTCGGAGCCGCCGATGGCCTTCTCGAAAATGGCCGGATTCGACGTGACGCCGCGCAGGGCCTCGTCGGTAATGCGCCGCTGCAACTCCCCGTTGATCAGGATCTTGCGACGGATAAAGTCCAGCCAGATGCTTTGGTCGAATTGACGGATGTCAACTAATGGATTCATAGGGTTTCAGTTTGAAGTCGTTCCAAAGATCAGGAAACTCCTTCTTTAGGCTTTCACCGGGCCCGTTTATTTTGCTATAAATCCCTGATTTCCTACCTGATATTTTGCGGTAGGCCAGTGCAAACCGGAGCGCGACCGGTAGCGCGAACTGTGTAGTTCGCGTGGCTGAACGACCATCGTTGCAGAGGCGCGGGGTACGCGAACTACACAGTTCGCGCTACGACGCGGGGCTAGAAAGCAAACAGTGAGGCGCGCCAGCCGGCGGATGTAGCCGCCAACGTCCTGCGAAAAGCTCTCCCTCGATTCGCACTGCGCGCTGGTGCGCCTCGTTCTGCTTCCTCCTCTCCCACCCTTGCTGGCAGCCGGGCTGCCAGTACAATTGGTCGGGCGAAAAAGTACGGTCGGCCGGCAGGCGTTGCAGCACCTGCGCGGCCGGCTTTCCTCACTCACCTTTTATGATGCTTCGGGGTGGTGTAGAGACGCATACTTGCGTCTCGTCGTCCGCGCCGCAACAACGCTTGTCGTTCAACGAGGAGACGCAAGTATGCGTCTCTACACCGTTCTTAGATGTACTGGTTGATGATGCTTTCCAGCCACTCCTGCTTGCCGCTACGGGGCGTCGGCTCACCCGACTCGTGGGCAATTTTGCGCAGATCTTCCAACGTCAGCTGGCCCTTCTCGAAGGCCGCACCGGCACCGGAATCAAACGAGGCGTAACGCTCCTGCCGGAACGTGCGGTAGGCCGATTTTTCCAGGATGGCATCGGCCGTGACCAGGGCGCGGGCGAAGGTGTCCATACCGGCAATGTGGGCAATGAAGATGTCTTCGAGGTCGGTGGAGTTGCGGCGGGTTTTGGCGTCGAAGTTGATGCCGCCGTGCCGGAAGCCCCCGGCTTCGAGGATGATGAGCATGGACTCGGTCAGCTCGTTGAGGTTGTTGGGAAACTGGTCGGTGTCCCAACCGTTCTGGTAGTCGCCGCGGTTGGCATCCATTGAGCCCAGCATGCCCGCATCAGCGGCTACTTGCAACTCGTGCTCGAAGGTATGGCCGGCCAGCGTGGCGTGGTTTACTTCCAGGTTGAGCATGAAGTCGTTTTCCAGGCCGTGCTGCTTCAGAAAGCCGATTACCGTGGCCGCGTCGAAGTCGTACTGGTGCTTGGTGGGCTCGGCGGGCTTGGGCTCGATGAAGAACTTGCCCTGGAAGCCCTGCTGGCGGGCATAGTCGCGGGCCATGGTCAGGAAGCGGGCCATGTGTTCCTGCTCGCGCTTCATGTTGGTATTGAGCAAGGTCATGTAGCCTTCCCGGCCACCCCAGAACACGTAGTTTTCGCCGTTGAGGGCAATGGTAGCGTCAATGGCGTTCTTCACCTGCGTAGCGGCGTGGGCCACCACCTGGAAATCGGGGTTGGTGCTGGCCCCGTTCATGTAGCGCGGGTTCGAAAACACGTTGGCCGTGCCCCAGAGCAGCTTGACGCCGCTGGCCTGCTGGTGCTCCTTGGCGTAGTCCACGATGGTAGCCAGGTTGCGCTCATACTCGCTCAGCGACGAGCCTTCGTCCACCAGATCAATGTCGTGGAAGCAATAATACGGCGTGCCGAGCTTGGTGAAGAACTCGAAGGCGGCGTCCATCTTGTCCTTGGCGCGGCCGATGATTTCGTGGTGGGCATCCCAGGCGAAGTGCTTGGTGCCGGGGCCGAACGGGTCGCCGCCGGTGCCGGTGAAGGTGTGCCAGTAGGAAACCGCGAAGCGCAGGTGCTCCTTCATGGTTTTGCCGGCCACAAGGCGGTTTTCGTCGTACCACTTAAAGGCCAACGGGTTGTCCGACTCGCGTCCTTCGAAGCGGATGGTGTCGATGCCGGTGAAATACTCGGTTTTAGAAAGCGTGTTGGATGACATGCCGAGGGGTGGTTGGTAAGGGTACGATTTGGTGTAAAATGCCTTGCCAGCGGGCGTAGGCCGTCTGATATTGCTCTTGCAGTTCGGCCGTGGGCTCCAGAGTCAGAATCCGCTCCAGGCCGTTGAATGCTTCGGAAGTACTGGCGTACACACCGGCCCCGACGCCCGCCCCGCGGGCCGCGCCCTGGGCCGCGTCGGTGTTGAAGAGCTCCAGCTCCACGCCGGCGCTATTCACGAAGGCCTCCCGGAAAATCGGGCTCAGAAACATGTTGGCGTTGCCGGCCCGCACCTGGCGCACCTGCACCCCCGACTCACGCATGATGTCGACGCCGTAGTTCAGGGCGAAGACGATGCCTTCCTGGGCGGCGCGGGCCACGTGCACCCGGCCGTGCTGGTTGAAGTTGAGGCCACGCAATTCGGCTTCGAGCTGGCGGTTTTCCAGAATCCGCTCGGCTCCGTTGCCGAAAGGCAGAAACGTGAGGCCATCGGCACCGACCGGGGCCTGGGCCGCCAGCTGGTTCATGGCCTCGTAGCTGATGTCGCCGAGGACCTTGCGCAGCCAGCTGTTCAGGATGCCGGTGCCGTTCATGCACATCAGAACCCCGTTTTTGGGCTGCTCCGGCGTGCTGTTGACGTGCACGAAGGAGTTGACCCGGGAGCGGGAATCCGAGGTCATGGTGTCATTGATGCCGTAAACCACGCCGCTGGTGCCGGCCGTGGCGGCTATTTCGCCGGGCTGCAGCACGTTGAGCGAAAAGGCGTTGTTGGGCTGGTCGCCGGCCCGGTAGCTGATGGGCGTGCCGGCCGTGAGGCCCAGCTCCCGGGCCGCTTCGGGCGTGAGCTGGCCCTGCACCGAGAAGGTGTCGACGACTTCGGGCAGCAGGGCAGCGCTGATGCCGTAGTAGTCGAGCAGCTCCTGGGCAATGGCCTGCCGCTTGAAGTTCCAGAAAACGCCCTCGGAAAGGCCCGAAACGGTGGTTTGAAGCTGATTGGTGAGCTTGAAGGCAATGTAGTCGCCGGGGAGCTGGATTTTGTGGATGCGGGCGTAGATATCGGGCTCGTTTTCGCGCACCCACTTCAGCTTGGAAGCCGTGAAGTTGCCGGGCGAGTTGAGCAGGTTTTCCAGGCAATACGCCTGGCCCAGGTCCTGGAACGCCTGGTTGCCGTAGTCCACGGCGCGGCTGTCGCACCAGATAATAGCGGGGCGCAGCACCTCGCCTTGCTTATCGACGAGCACGAGGCCGTGCATCTGGTAGGTGATGCCGATACCGGCAATCAGGGCCGGGTCGAAGTCGTGGGCGGCGCGCAGCTGTAGGGTGGCATTCACCACTTCCTGCCACCACCGCTCGGGGCGCTGCTCGGCCCAGTCGGGCTGGAGCGCGGTTATTTCCATCTCCTTCTGCGGCGAGGTGACCGAGGCCACGCACCGGCCGGTTGCGATGTTGAGCAGCGAGGCCTTGATGGACGAGCTGCCGATGTCGTAGCCGAGGAGGTATTTCATGGGGCGGAGTACGGCCGGTTCCGCTCCGGTGGAGCGGCTGAGCCGGGTGGGAATGGTATGGAGGAAAAGGCCAGCGCCAGCGTCGTTGGCGACGGGCTGACGGGGGCGAAACTCAGGGCGGCAGCCGGCTTATCTACCGGACTTGTTGTTCGAAGATAGATAGCTCAGAGATAGGAAAGTCAATCCAAAAACCTCATTTCAAGGCTAATTTCGAATATAAAATACCGCAACCGTTTCCGGAAACGGTTGCGGTAGGTGAACGGGGTGAAATTATTTTTCGGGAAATAGTAGCCTCCCAATCACTGAATAATGAAAGGAGTTACCAGAGTTAGAAAAACCAGTTCCCCTCCTCAGATGACTCCGCGAATAAAGCGGACCGGGGCTAGGGGTGGTTGAAACGATAGAACAACCTTTTAGAACTAGTGCTAAAACTTGTTCTGACGCGTTGGTCAACCACTCCTAACCCCGGTCCGCTTTATTCGCGGAGTCATCTGAGGAGGGGAACTAGCTTTCTAGCTTTTAATCAATGGCCACCGGGCTGCCGGTTAGCATCAGCTCGGCCTGCGCTACGCTTTTCCTGGCTACAGCTGGTGGCAGGGGCTGCCCGCCACCGGCGAAGAGCAGCACCCGGCCGGGCTGTTGGGCGCGCTGGCCCTGCTGGTTGAGCAGGGACAATTGCCGGGGCGTGAGTGTGAATTGCACCGTCTGCATCTCCCCCGCTTGTAGCGGCACCCGGCGGAAGCCTTGCAGGGCGTGCAAAGCCACGCGGCCCTGCGCGCCGGGGTGGCGCACGTAGAGTTGCACGACCTCGTCGCCGGCCCGCTTCCCGGTATTCTGCACGTCCACGCTGACGGTGACGGGCTGGCCGGTGGCGGCCGTGGCGGGCACTTTCAGGTTGGAATAGCGGAACGTGGTGTAGCTCAGGCCGTGGCCGAAGGGAAACAGCGGCGTGCCCCGGAAATAGCGGTAGGTGCGGCCCTGCATGTCGTAGTTGTCGAAGGGCGGCAGCTGGCTTTCCGACTCGTAGAACGTGACGGGCAGGCGGCCGGCGGGGTTGTAGTCGCCGAAAAGCACGTCGGCCAGGGCCGTGCCGGTAGCCTGCCCGCCGTACCAGCTGTTGACGATGGCCGGCAGGTTCTGGGCTTCCCAGGGGCAGCCCAGGGCGCTGCCGGTCAGCATCACAAACACCACCGGCTTGCCCGTGGCGTGCAGCACTTTCAGCAATTCAGTTTGCACCTTGGGCAGGGCAATGCTGGTCCGGTCGCCGCCGCTGAAGCCTTCCACGTTCACCTTCATTTCCTCGCCTTCGAGCCGGGGCGAGATGCCACCCACGAAAACAACGGCGTCGGCGTCCTTCACCTGGGCCCGGATGTTGGCAGCATTCATGGGCACGACGTGGGCGCCGGTGAACTTGAGAATAGTGCGGCGGTCGGTTTGGAAGTATTCCAGCCGAAGGTTCAGCTTCTGGCCGGCAGTAACTTTCATTATGTGCTGAGTGGTCGACACGCCGCGGCTTTTCCAGTTGTCAAGCACCAGCTTATCGTTCACAAACAGCCGGTATCCATCGTCGCCGGTGATTTGCAGGGCCAGCTCTTCGGTTTTCTGCGGGGTAAACGTGGTCTGGTAGCGGGCCGAAATGTTCTCCGACAAAAGGCCCGGCACGATTTCCTGCTTCACATTGGCTAGGTACCGGTCAAGGCCGGCTTCCTGCTGGGTGGCCACGGGCGCACCTTCCAGGTTGGGGCCCCGAAAATATTCGGCTTTAAAGCCCGGCTTGCCCTCGTAAGCCAAGCTGGGGTTAATATCAAAGGTTTCGTAAACGACATTGCTGGCGTAATCCACGCCCTGCATGTACACGACCTGGGTGCCGGGGCCGACTTTGGCCCGGATGCCTTCCAGCGGGGTCACGTTGGTGGTCGGGAAGCCGTTGTAGTTGCCCAGCTGCACGGCGTCGTTGTCGGCATTGGGGCCCAGCACCACGATTTTCTTCAGATTCTGGCGCAGCGGCAGCATATTCCGCTCGTTCTTGAGCAGCACCACCGACTCGCGGGCCATGCGCAGGGCGTGGGCCTGGTGCGGGGCGCTTTCCACCACGCTCATGGGTATCTGGGCGTACTTCACCTGCTCTACGGGGTCGAACATGCCCAGCTGGAAGCGGATTTTGTAGAGCCGTTTCACCGATACGTCGAGCTGATTTTCGCTGATCAGGCCTTTCTGCACCGATTCGAGCAGGGAGTTGTAGGTAAACAGCTGGCCGGTGGCGCACTCCAGGTCGGTGCCGTGGAGCACGGCGTTGGCGGCGGCGGTGGCCGCGTCGGGGTCGGTTTTGTGGTGCTGCCAGAAGTCGTTGAGCCCGTCGCAGTCGGAGGTGACGTAGCCTTGGAATTTCCACTTGTCGTAGAGAATCTGGTTCATCAGTTTGTCGCTGCCGCAGCAGGGTTGGCCGGCGTAGGCGTTGTAGGCGCACATCACGCCCGCCACTTTGGCGTCCACAATCAAGTCCCGAAACGCCGGCAAATACGTGTCCCAGAGGTCATAGTCACTGATCTGGGCGTTGAATTCGTGGCGGCTCGGCTCGGGGCCGCTGTGCACGGCAAAGTGCTTGGCGCAGGCCGTAATCTTGAGGTACTTCGGGTCGTCGCCCTGAAAGCCCTTGACCAGAGCCATGCCCATCTGCCCGGTCAGGTAAGGGTCTTCGCCGTAGGTTTCCTGGCCCCTACCCCAGCGCGGGTCGCGGAAGATGTTGATGTTGGGCGTCCAGAACGTGAGGCCCTGGTAAATGCCCCGCTCGCCGCGGCGGGCGTACTCGTGGTGCACGGCCCGGGCCTCGTCGGAAGTAATGGTGGCCATGCGCAGCATGGCGTCCTGGTCGAAGGTGGCGGCCAGGGCAATGGCCTGGGGAAACACCGTGGTTTTCATACTGGTGCGGGCCACGCCGTGCAGGGCCTCGTTCCACCAGTTGTAGGCCGGAATGCCGAGCCGGTCGATGGCCGGGGACGCGTTAAGCATCTGCGACACTTTTTCGGGCAAGGTCAGGCGTCCCACTAAGTCATCTACGCGCTGGTCGAGGGGCAGCTCCGGGTTGCGGAAAGGCAATTCGGCCGGATTGGCGGGCGCCGCAGCCGTTTCGGACGCCGCCGCGCTGGTCGTGCTGGGCTGGCGCTGACTCGAAGCACAGCCCAGCAGCAAGGCCAGGCCCAGAAAAAGGAAAGGATTTTTCATCCGGGGAAGAAGTTGGGTGGTGCGGATTGGACGTGGACGCTGTGGCCCTACTCCGCCTGAAAAGACGAGGCGGGCAAGCCTTCCTTGTTGCTGAGGTTGGCACCTTCCGGGTTGTCGGCCCAGGCGTAGCGCACGGCCACCGGGTTGGGCACCTGGTCGTTCCAAACCACGACTTTATTGCCTTCAATCTTAGCCTGGGCCCAGACGAATTTCTTGTCCGGCCCGGCCACGGCGAAGTAGCGCAGGGACTTGCCGTCTTTGGCTACCAGGCCGCTGCCGGTGCTGCTGAAGCTGAGCGTGACCTTGTTGCCCTTGACCTGCATACTTTGGTAGAGCGGCCCCGAGGAAACCACGTTTTTGTCGCCGTAGGCTACTTTTTGGGCGGCCAACGCCAGGCGCTTGCCTACGTCCTGCTTATTCAGCGGGTGAATGTCGTTCCACTCGCCCAGGTCCAGGGCCACGGCCATACCGGTGTGGGGCACGACCAGGGTGCGGCGCTGGCCTTCGCGCACCCCGGCCCAGTTGCTTTCCGTGGGCTGGTCTTTGGCCTCCATGAAGTTGGCCAGCTGCACGTACAGAAAGGGCAAGGCGGGCTGGTTCCAGTGCTTACGCCAGTCGGCAATCAGGACCGTGAGCAGGGGCTGGTATTCCTCGGGCTTGGCAGTGTTGGATTCGCCCTGGTACCAGAGCACGCCTTTAATGGCGTAGGGCAGCAAGGGCGCTATCATGCCGTTGTACAGGCCCCCGGGCTGGTTTTGGAAGGACACCGAGCCGGGCGTGGGCGGCGTGGCGGCCCCGAGCTTGTACTGCCAGTCGCCGCGCAAATCTAGGGTTTCGCCGCCCGCCGTGAGTCGGTACTGCTTGTCGAGCGTGAAGCCCCCGCGCCCGCCGTTGTTGATGACGCGTACCACCACCACGTTGCGGCCGGGCTGGAGCAGCGTGGCCGGCAAATCGTATTTGCGGGGCGGATACTGGTAGCCGGTGGTGCCCGCAAACTGCCCGTTGATGTACACCGAGTCACTGTCGACGATAGTGCCCAGTTCCAGGCGGGCGGGCTTGCCCACCATGCTGGCCGGCACCACTACTTCCTTGCGAAACCAGACCACGCCGTTTACCGGACCCAGGCCCTGGTCGGCCCAGTAGCCGGGGATTTTCATGGTTTTCCAGTCGGTGGCGTTGTAGCTGGTGGCGTACCAGGACGTGCTGCCCTTGGCTACGCCCTGGTCGGCCTGGCGCAGGGCGGCATACCAGGCCCGCGAAGCCACCTGGCCCTGCGCTATGGTGGTTTTCACGTACACGCTGTCCTTTACCTTTTCGGCCGCCTGCTCGTACTTCGGAAAGGCTTGCAGCGCCTCGGCACTCAGCCAGGCCTCGGCGGGTGAGCCCCCCACGGCCGACCGGATCAGGCCGATGGGCACGTGGTATTTCTCGAAGAGGGCTTTAGCAAAAAAGTACGCCACGCCGCTGAAAGCCAGCACATTTTGGGGCGTCGTCGACACCCACTTGCCGCCTGCTACCTCGGCTTTGGGCCCGTTGAAGCTGTAGCGCAACTCGACGTTGAACTGCCGGATCATCGGGTTGTTGGCCTGGGCCACCACCTCGGGGTACTTGTCGCGCAGCCGGGCCATGGGCGTTTCCATATTCGACTGCCCCGAGCACACCCACACGTCGCCGATGAGCACGTCTTTGAGGGTAATCCGGTTCGCGCCGGCCACGGTCATTTCGTAGGGCCCGCCGGCTTTCAGCGGGGGCAGGCTGGCCCGCCACTTGCCGTCGGCACTGGTGGTGGCGGAGGCCGTTTTGCCGGCCAGCGTCACGGTTACTTTCTCGCCGGGCGAGGCCCAGCCCCACACGGCCACGGGTGCGTCGCGCTGCAGAATCATGCCGTCGCTGACCAGCTTGGGCAGGCGCACCTGGGCGTGTAGTGGGGATGCAAGTAGAAGGCCGGCCACGGCCGCCAGCAGGGTATGTTGCCAGCGGAAGCGGCCGGAAGTAGTAATCCGGGTCATAAAGCAGGAGTTAGTACGTATAAAGTTTGACGCGCTGGATGCCGTACTCGTCGCCGGCAATGCGCACGTGGCGGCCCTGGTGGTCCTGGTCGCCGTTGAGGCGGCGGCCGGGCACCCACTTTTCGCCCTCGAAGTGGCCTTCGTCCACGCGCAGGTAGCCGGCGCGCTTGCCTTTGGCGGTGGGCTCACAGGTCAGCACTACGCCGGTGCCCACCACGTAAAACTCGTCGGGAGCCACGGCAATGATGAGGGCGCCGCCGGGCGTCCATTGCGGTTTTTTGGCTCCCAACGACCAGCCCAGCGTGTATTCATGTTTGGCCGTGAAGCGGTAGTCGCCGAGCGTGGTGGTGCGGGCCGCCGAATCCTGGTAGAGCAAAAAGCCCCGGGTCTGGCCTTGCGGCTGGTACTTGGTAATGAGCGGGGTGACCTGTTGCAGCAGCTCGTAGGCCTTGCTGATGGGGGCGCCCTTGAGCGTGTCGCTGCCCTCGATGGCGAAGGGCGAAAACGCCAGGCAGTTGTAGCTGCCAAACGCGAAAAACGCCTTGGCCGCCACGCCTTCCTCGAAGCGGTGCTCGGGAATAAACAGCGGGTTGCCGCCGCGGGTGTACAGGTCGCACCAGTGCTTGAAATCGGGGTTGTAGAAGTCGGGGGCCAGAATGTCGATGGCCGGGGCCCCGGCCTGCCACACGTCCATGAGGTGGGGCAAGGGGCCGGCGCTGGGGTAGTTGCCGGGCGCCACGCCGGGCCGGTTCAGGGCCGCATTCACGTACATCGGCAGCGGGTAAGCGGCCTTGCCGGCCTGGGCCAGGGCATTGGTAAACGTGGCGTAGTGCCAGGCCATGAAAATCTCGTCGGTAGCCAGGCTTTTGCCAAAAACTTCCTCCCAGTTGCCCTTGGTTTTGCTGCCCTGCCGCTGCCACAGCGCCGCAAACTCCGGCTTCAGATTCTTGCGCTCCTGTTGCAGATACGCAAGCAGCTTAGCGGGCACCGGCTGCCGGAAAGCGGCGTTGGCCCGGCTGTCGTGGCTGCGGGCCGTGGGCAGCATCCCGATTTCGTTTTCGACCTGCACCGTGATGACCGTGTGCTGCTGACCGTCGGCTTGCTTCAGGTGCTGCATCAGCTGCACGAAGGCTTTGCGGTCGGCGTCCAGGTTGCGGGGCTCGAAGGGCGTCATGATTTCCTGGGGCACGCCCTGGTCGTCTTCCACCCGCGGGAAGCGCTTCGCGTCGGTTTTCACCCAGGCCGGCGCGTAGCACGACATGCTGTTTTTCCAGGCCCCGAACCAGAGCAGCACCAGCTTCATCTGGTGCCGGCGGGCGTCGCGCAGCAGGTCGTCGACCAGCGTGAAGTCGAACCGGCCTTCCTCGGGCTCCAGCAGCTCCCAGTACACCGGCGCAATGACGGTGTTCAGGTTCAGGGCCTTGAGCCGGGGCCACACGGGCTGCATGTAGGGCGTGCTGGAGGCCGTGGAGTTGCCCAGCTCGCCGCCCAGCACCAGAAAGGGTTTGTCGTCGACCAGCAGCTGGGTGCTTTGCCCGGTTTTTACCAGCCGGGGCACACCGTTTTGGGCCTGCCCCGCCAGGGCCAGCACGCTCAGCAAGCCCGGCAGCAGAATTTTGGCTAACAGTGAGTTTGCTCTCAAAACACGAATTTTATTTAAGGATTCCAGGGCCCGTTGCCGGGCAGTATAAGCAAAGCCGCCGAACCACTGTGCGTAGTCCGGCGGCCAGCCAAAGGGAGGATTAATACCCGGTGTTCTGCTTGATTTTGCCGCTGGTGCGGTCTACTTCCGTTTGCGGAATGGGGCGCAGCACGTGGTAATCCTTGATGTTGATGGCCGCGTTGGAGCCGTAGGTTCCGTTGGCGAGGTTGACGCGCGGCGGGTTGTAGGCCTTCACCCGCTCGATGAGCTTGCCGGTGCGCTTCAAATCGTACCAGCGCATCATCTCCCCGCACAGCTCCCGGGCCCGCTCATCCAGGATAAAGTCGATGGTAACCTGGGCTTCGGCAATTTCCATCTGGGTGGTTTTGCCCGGGGCCGCCGCCCGCCGCCGCACCACGTTGATGTAGTCCTTGGCCTGGCCGGCGTTGCCGAGGTAGAAGTAGGCTTCGGCCGCAATCAGGTAGGTTTCGGCCAGGCGGTAGATGATGTTGGGGCGGGTCGAGAAGCCGTTGACCGAGGTGCGCTGGCGCGAGTCAAACTTGTTCATCGTGGGGAAATACTCGGTAGTGTACTGGCTGGGCTGGAACACACGGTAGGGCACCGGCTTGCGGGCGGCAATGCGGGCCAGCACGGCGGCGGGCAGCTCGCGGCCGGGGTACCAGATGGAGGTGTCGCCAATCACGGCGCTGGTGCTGCCGCTGTTGGCCCCCGGCGAGTTCACCCGGTACACGGTGGTAAACCACTTGTTGTAGCGCGTATCGGTGCTGCGCAGGGCGGCGCCGGTTTCCAGGGGGGTGCCGGCGGCGTCGCGCAGGATGTAGCTGTTCTCCAGGAAGCGCGTGATGACGTGGCGGGCGAAGGGCCGGCCGTTGTTGATGTCGCGGGCCATGTTGGGCAGCAGGTCGTAGCGGCTGCGGAAGTTGAAGCCCGCCACGTTTTCGCCCCCGAAGGTGAAGCCGTCGATGCGCGAGAAGGTGGCGTCGCCGTTGAACTGGGCGTTGAAGATGACTTCCTTGCCGTTCTCGTTGCCTTCCTCAAACACTTTGGCCGGGTCGGTTTCCATGCCCAGGCCATACCGGCCCTGGTTGTCGATCAGCTCCTTGGCAAACTTGGCGGCGTTGGCGTAGTCGTCGGCTTGCTTGGCCGTGGAGGTGGCGCGGTTGAGGTGTACTTTGGCCAGCAGGTGCAGGGCGGTGGCGCGCGTCACGCGGCCTGGCTGGGCGGGCTTGTCGGCAATGCTGTTCATGGCCTCGGTGAGGTCCGTCACGATCTGCGCGTACACGTCGGCCAGCGGGGCGCGGCTGATGTCCTTGGTGGGCTGGTCGATGAAGGACAGCATCAGCGGCACGTCGCCGAAGTGCCGCACCAGCACGAAGTAGTACTGGGCCCGCAGCAGCTTGGTTTCGGCCACCAGCTGCTTGAGACGGGCCGGGTCCATGCCCTGCACTTCATTCGAATACTTCAGCACGCCGTTGGCGTTGTTGATCTGCTGGTAGCACACCGTCCAGATAAACGAAGTGGAGCCGGCGTTGACGGGCGTCAGGTCGGTGGGGCTGTAGTCGTTCAGGCCGCTGCTGGAGCTGATGCCGTTGGTCCAGAGGTCGGTGCCGGCTTCGGTGGTGAAAAAGGCCGCGTCGTTGCCGTAGATCTGGCGCAGGCCCGAGTACACGCCCGTCACGCCGGCCTCGATGCCCTGCGGGGTGCCCAAAAAGCTCGGCAGCAGGACGGACTGCGGGTTTTCGTCCAGAATATCGTTGCTGCAGCTGGTGGCGCCCAGCAGCAGGCCAAAGGTGCCCAGAGTGGCCAAAAATAGCTTGTTCATATCAGGATAGCGCCGGGGCGCGGGAAAAGAGTGAGGAGTTCGGTGATTAAGTGACTGAGTGAATGAGTGAGTTTGATGTTTCAACCGCGCAAACCGCGCCACTTGAACGACACTGCACTCATTCACTCAATCACTCATTCGCTCATTGAATTAAAAGCCCAGGTTCAGGCCCACGATGAAGGAGCGGGTGAAGGGGTAGTTCACGCCGTTGCCGCCCGAGGTGCCGCCGGTCGTCACGTTGGGGTTGCCGCCGGTGAAGGCAATGCCGCCCGGCTGGCTGGGGTCGAGGCGGGTGGAGTAGGACAAGGCATCCGGGTCAATGGCTTTGTTGTCGCGGAAGAACTGGTCCTTGGCCCAGAGCAGCGGGTTCTGCACCTGCACGTAGATGCGCGCCGTGTTCAGGAAGGCTTTCTGCGCCCAGCCCGTGGGCAGAGCGTAGCCCAGGTCGATGCTGCGGATTTTGATAAAGGTGCCGTTGCGGTAGGCCAGGGTCTGCCCGTAGGTCGGCCACTCGGTCGAGCGGGAGGTCTGGTCGGGCTGCGGATAGTCGTTCGAGGGGTTGGTGGGCGTCCAGTAGTTCAGGTTCACCTGGTTGCGGCGGCCGGTGTTGGTGGTGAAGTAGTTGGGACCGAACAGCGTGGGGTCGACGACGGTGGCGCCCACGCGGGTCAGGGCCACGACCGTCAGGTCGAACCCTTTGAACTTGAAGCGGTTGGTCAGGCCGGCCTCGTACTTGGGCTGGCGCGAGCCGACAATCACCCGGTCGTTGGCGTTGATGGTGCCGTTGCCGTCCACGTCCTCCACCTTGATCTGCCCGGGCTTCGAGCCGTACTTGCGGGCCAGGTCGGCTTCGTCGGTCTGCCAGATGCCGATTTTCTGGAAGTCGTAGAACACGTAGAGCGGCTGGTTGAGGAAGCGCTGGTTGCCCTTGTCGTCGGCGCTGCTGCCGTCGAGGTTACGCAGGTCCAGGTCGAGCACCTTTTCCCGGTTCAAAGTGAAGTTCCAGTCGGTGCTCCACTCGAAGCCGCTGGCGGTGCGCACGTTCACCGTATTCAGCGTCACTTCCAGGCCGCGGTTCTGGGTTTGGCCGGCGTTGCGCACGTACGAAACGTAGCCGCTGGCGGCGGGCAGGGCGTCGGGCAGCAGCAGGTCGCTGGTGCGCTGCTGGTACACTTCCACCGAGCCGCTCACGCGGTTGTCGAAAAAGCCGTAGTCCAGGCCGAAGTTGGTGGTGGTGGTGTATTCCCAGCCCAGCTTGTCATTCGGAATGGCGTTGGGCACCACGCCCACGGCCCCGGTGGAGCCGTAGTTGTAGGAGCCGTTGCCGATGCCCTGGCCCAGCGCCCCGAGGGTCTGGTAGGGGTTGACGGCGGTGCTGCCCACGCGGCCCAGGCTGGCGCGCAGCTTCAGGTTGCTCACCCAGCTCTGGTCCTGCATAAACGACTCGTTGGCCAGGTTCCAGGCCACGGCGGCCGAGGGGAAGGGCCGGTACTTTTTGCTCGACAGGCGCGAGGAGCCGTCCACGCGCATGGTCACGGTGGCCGAGTAGCGGTTGTCGAAGGCGTAGTTCGCGCGGCCCATGTAGGACACGATGTCCCAGCGCTGGCGGTTGCTGCCGGCCGAGGTGGGCGTGCCCGAGCCCAGGTTGTAGAAGTACTGGTTGTTGGCACTCACGTTGCGCACGCCCACGCTGGTATTGTCGAAGCGGTAGCCCTGCCAGCTGTAGAGGCCGGTGAAGTTGAAGTCGTGCTTCTCGGCGAAGGTGCGGCTGTAGGTCAGGATGTTTTCCGTCAGCAGGTTGAAGGCGAAGCTGGCCGAGCGCGAGGCCGTGTTCTGCCCGCCGCCGTTCTGGGGCGTCTGCGAGGCAAAGAAGTTGCCGTTGTTTTCGGAGCGGATATCCAGGCCCACGTTCAGGCGGTAGTCCAGGCCCGGCAGAATGTTCACCTGGCCGTAGAGGCTGTTGAAGGTGCGCACCCGGCGGGTCTGGTCCTTGTGCGCGTCCTGGGCGTACAGGGTCAGCGGGTTCGAGCCGGCCGTGTCGCCGTTGGGGTACAGCACCAGGTTGCCGTTGGCGTCGCGGATGGAGGCCAGCGGGCTGGTGGTCAGCATCTGGTTGAGGATGTTGATGTTGGGGTCTTCCGCCGTGTTGTAGGTGTTGAGCGTGTTCAGCCCGATTTTCACCCGCTTGCCCACTTGCTGGTCCAGGGTGCCGCGCAGGGAGTAGCGCTCAAAGCGCTGCACCGGCACGATGCCCGTCTCGTCGTAGTAGCCCAGGGAGACGGAGTACTGGGTCAGGTCGGTGCCGCCCGACACGCCGACGGCGTGGTTCTGGATGCGGCCCTTCTGGAACAGCAGGTCCTGGTAGTCGGTGGTGCGGCCGGCGGCGTAGTTGGCCCGCTCGTCGGCCGTCAGGAAGGCCGGCGTGGCCGGGTCGTAGTTGGGGTTCTGGGCGCGGTAGGCCTGGAGGCGGTAGTTGTAGAACTCCTGCCCGTTCTGCAAATCGTAGCGGCCGTAGGCGTCTTTCACGCCATAGTAGCCGCTGTAGGTGGCTTTGGCCGCGCCCGATTTGCCCCGGCGGGTCGAAATCAGAATGACGCCGTTGGCGCCCCGGGCCCCGTAGATGGCCGTCGAGGAAGCGTCCTTCAGCACTTCCAATGACACGATGTCGTCGGGGTTCAGGTCGTTGAGCGAGCCGTCGAAGGGCACACCGTCGACGACCAGCAGCGGGTCGTTGGAGCCGGAAAACGAGCGGTTGCCGCGGATGCGGATAACCGGCGCCTGCCCGGGCGTGGTGCTGGTGCTGCTGATGGTGACGCCGGCCGCCCGGCCTTGCAGGGCCTGGCCCACGTTGGCCACCGGCACGTCGCGCAGGGCCTGCTCATCCACCGACGAAATAGCGCCCGTCACCTGGCTTTTCTTCTGGGTCCCGTAGCCCACGACCACCACTTCGCTCAGGGCCTTCACGTCGGAGGCCAGCGTCACGTTCAGGGTGCTGCCCGTCACGGTTACTTCCTTGCTTAAAAACCCCACCGCGCTGAGCACCAGCGTGCTGCCCACGGGCGCGTTCAGCGAAAATGTGCCGTCGCTGTTGGAGGAAACGCCGTTGGTGGTGCCCTTCTGCAGGATGGTGACGCCGGGCAGGGTTTCGCCGTTTTCGGCGCTGGTGATTTTACCCGAAATAGGCTGCGCGGTTTGCGCCAGCGCCCAGGTAGGGGCCAGCACTGCCCCCGCCAGGGGTAGCCCGGAGGCCACAAACAACGGCCAGCTCAAGCAGAAAGCCGTTTTGCGTAGTGGTTGATACATGGAGTGTGGGAGTTTTATGGTGTTGACGATGTCAGAGGATCAGAAGCCGATGGAGTTGCCGCCATCGACGGGCAAGGAGGCCCCGGTGATGTAGCGGGCCGCGTCGGAAGCCAGAAACACGGCGGCGTGGCCGATGTCCTGGGGCTGGCCGAATTTGCCCATGGGCGTGCGCCGCATGGCCCGGTCGCGGCGGTCGGGGTCGTTGTTCATGGCCGTGCGGCTCATCTCGGTTTCGATGAAGCCCGGGGCAATGGCGTTGACGCGCACGTTGGCGCCCGAAAACTCGGAGGCCAGCACTTTCACCATGCCCTCCACCGCCGACTTGGACGCGGCGTAGGCCACTACCCTATCGATGCCGTAGTAGGCGGCCATCGAGGAAATCATCAGAATCACGCCGCTCTGCCGGGCTACCATGCGGCGGGCGCAGGCCCGGGTCAGGGCGAATACCGAGTTCAGGTTGGTGTGCAGGATGTTGTGAAATTCCTCGTCCGTGACCTGCAAAGCAGGCTTTTTCAGGTTGATGCCGGCATTGTTGACCACGATGTCGAGCGGGCCGTGTTCGGCTTCAATCTGGGCCACCATGTCCTCGATGGAAGCCAGGTCGCCGATGTCGTTGACGACGTAGTGCGCCGCCTCCCCGAGCGAATCGACGGCGGCCTTCAGCACTTCCTCCCGGCGGCCGGTGATGATGACGTTGGCCCCGGCGTCGGTCATGCAGCGGGCTATTTCCAGCCCGATGCCGGTGCCGCCACCGGTGATTAGCGCCAGCCGACCTTCCAGGGAAAAGCTGTTCTGGTGGGTGAGGTTACAGGGGTGAATGGCGTGGCCATTCAGGTGCGGCATGGTTTTCATGTCCATTGTATTTTGGTATTCAAGGCGTTAGCGCAGCTGGTAAATCGTCACCAGGCGTTTTATTTCATCCAGGGTGCGCTCGGGCGGGCTGAACGGGGCGGGTATCGGCTGCTTGGCAAACGACTGGAAGTAGAGCACGCAGGCGTCGCGCCACCACAGGGCTTCCTTGCGCTGGGTTTGCAGGCGGGCCGCCACGTCGGCGTGCAGCTCCGCATCGACCTGGGGCTTTACCGTGGCCCACTGCTGCTGCATCCAGGTCACGGAGTCGGCGCCGGTGTAGTAGCGGGTGCAGAGCTCGTTCCAGAGGGTGCGCCCGGTACTGAGCGGCTGGGTCCAGGGCACGTGGTGAAACCAGAGCAGGTAGTTGGGCGGGCAGGTGCTGGGGTCGTTCCAGCGGCGCTGCACCTCGGGCTTGTAGAGGGCCAGGGCGTTGCTGCCCTTTTCGGTGCGGTCGAAGCCCAGGCCCACGGCGTCGGCTTTGTGGTAGTACACGGCCGTCCAGTCGGGCCGGGCGCTGCTGGCCAGCCAGGGCTCGGGACCGTAGTGAATGGTTTGCCCCATGATGTGGTGCAAGCCCAGCGGCATGGTGTAGCGCGTGTAAATGCCGTGCGACCTGACCATCACATCGGCAATGGTGCGCACGGCCGGGGCGTCGGCAGTCAGCGTTTGGCGGGCCCACTCCTCGGCAATGGTCTGGGAGGAAAGCGTGTAGTCCCAGGCCAGACGGCCGAAGGCGTACCAGTTGGCCTGCCCCATCGGGTGGCCGGTCCAGTTGCGGTCCGCGCCGATGTTGGCCACGCCGGCAATGCCGCTGATGGCGTGCTGATCCACGGAGCCGTCCACTACTTTGGCCACCGTCGAGCCCGGGCCGTTGGCGTAAGTATCCGCGTCGAGGGTTTCCTTGAACATCGGGGCCAGGTACACCCAGTGCGTAGCGAAGCCCAGATACTCCTGCGTGAGCTGCACTTCCAGCACCAGCGGGGTGCGGGGCATGGCGCCAAACAGCGGGTGAAACGGCTCCCGGGCCTGAAAGTCAATCGGCCCGTTTTTCACCTGCACCAGGGTCTTGGGCTTGAAGCGGCCGTCGAGGGGCTTAAACTCCTGGTAGGCTTCCTTGAACCGGTCGCCATTGGAATTGGCTTTGTACACGAAGGCGCGCCACATCACCAGCCCGTCGTGCGCGCCGAGGGCGTCGGCCAGCATGTTGGCCCCGTCGGCATGGTCGCGGCCGTAGTCCTGGGGGCCGGGCTCCCCTTCCGAGTTGGCCTTCACCAGAAAGCCGCCGAAGTCGGGAATAGCCTTGTAAATCTCGTCGGTTTTGGCGGTCCACCACTGCTTCACCTTGGGGTCGAGCGGGTCGGACGAAGCCAGGCCGCCGATGACTTTGGGCGCGGCCCAGAGCACCGACAGGTACACCCGGATGCCGTAGGGCCGCATGACCGAGGCCAGGGCGACTACTTTCTCCAGGTATTCGGGCGTGAGGTAGCGGGCACTGGCATTCACGTTGTTAATCACCACGCCGTTGATGCCGATGCTGGCGTTGGCGCGGGCGTAATCCTGGTAGCGCGGGTCAATTCTTTCGGGCAGCTCATACCACTTCCAGATGCTGGAGCCCGCGTAGCCCCGCTCCACGGTGCCGTTGGGGTTGTCCCAGTGGTTGAGCAGGCGGTACTGAATGCGGGGGCTGCTGCTCAGGCTGATACCGCGCAGCGGCTGCCGCGTCTGGAGCTGACGCAGCAGGGCAAAGGCTCCGTAGAGCACGCCCGACTCGGTGCTGCCGGTCACGACGAGGTTGCCGCCCTGCTCGGCAATGCGGTAGCCGTCCTTGCCCAGGGCCCCGCCGGAAACGTTTGCGGTAGCCTCCACAACTAAAATAATTCCGCCTTTGCCCTTTTTCGCCGCGGAGTGAATCGGGACTGTTTGGCCCAGCAGGCCTTGTAAGCCCTGTTGCAGCTCCTCGGCGGCCGTTTTCAGAATCGGGGAATTGCCCGCGCCGACAATGAAGCCAGCGGCCTTCTGGTAGTCTTTGCGCAGCCCCGGGTCCGAAATCAGGTCGTACTTCAGCCACAGCCGGTAGCCATCGTCGGCCACGCTGCGGTGAGCGGCGACGAGGAGGCAGAGCAGAAGCAGAAGGCGGCGCAGAAACATGGGTGGGCAGGAAAGCGGGAGCGGAAACGGAAATTCTAGCGGGTAGCCAGGGTAGTATCGGCGGTAAGCCGGGCGGCCAGGTGGGCCTCCGTCGCCAGGGCGTGGCGGATGCCGTACTCCAGGCCGCGCAGCTCGGCCAGGCCCCGGAGGCGGCCAATGGCCGAGTAGCCGGGGTAGGTTTTCTTCTTGAGGTCGTCGAGCATCTGGTGGCCGTGGTCGGGGCGCATGGGCAGCGGGGCATTGCCTTCCCCGGTGCGGGCCCGGCGCTGCTCTTCCAGCACCAGCTCGCGCACGACAGCGTACATGTCCACGTCGCCAGTCAGGTGGTCGGCCTCGTGGAAGTTGCGCGGGTTTTCTTCGCGCTTGGTGGCCCGCAGATGCACGAAATGAATGCGGGAGCCAAAGCGGCGCACCACGCCGGCCAGGTCGTTGTCGGGCCGCACGCCCAACGAGCCGGTGCAGAACGTCAGGCCGTTGGCGGGGGCGTCGTAGGCGGCCAGCAGCTGGGCCAGGTCGGCCTCGGTGCTCACCACCCGGGGCAGGCCCAGCAGCGGATACGGCGGGTCGTCGGGGTGAATGCAGAGGTTGATGCCCACTTCCTCGGCCACCGGCCCTACCTCCCGGATAAAGTGGTAGAGGTTCTGGCGCAGGGCCAGGCTGTCGATGCTGGCGTATTCGTCGAGCAAAGCCTGAAAGCCGGCCAACTCAAAGGCTTCTTCCGAGCCGGGCAGCCCCAGCAGCACCGTGTTGGTCAGCTCGGCAATCTGGGCGGAGCTCATTTTTTCAAACTGCGCGCGGGCGGCCGTGGCAACCTCAGGCTCGTAGTCGGCCTCGGCGCCGGGCCGCCGCAGAATGCAGAGGTCGAATAAGGCGAAATCCTGCCACACGAAGCGCAGCGCCAGCGAGCCGTCGGGCAGCTGGTAGCGCAGGCTGGTGCGCGACCAGTCGAGCACGGGCATGAAGTTATAGCACACGGTGCGGATGCCGCAGGCGGCCAGGTTGCGCAGGCTCTGCTGGTAGTTGGCTATGTACGCCGCGCGCGAAGGGCGGCCTTTCTTAATGTCTTCGTGAACGGGCAGGCTTTCCACCACGGCCCAGTGCAGGGGCGAGTGGGTAGCGTTGTCGGCTTCGATGAGCTGCTGGCGGCGCCGGATTTCCTCGACGGGCCACACCGCGCCTACCGGCAGCTGGTGCAGGGCCGTGACCACGCCGGCGCAACCAGCCTGACGAATGTCGAAGAGCGAAACCGGGTCGTGGGGGCCGAACCAGCGCATGGTGTGAAGCATAGCAGAGCGGAGTAAAAAATACAATTTCCCGAATACTACCGGGCAAAAGCGGCCTCTGAGCAGTACAGACCGGAAACAGGTATCGGTGCCGAACCGGTCCTTAAAGATAAGGTGGGTCGACCTATCAAAACCAAGTTAAAAACCGCCATAACTCACTGATTTCGAAATAAAAATACCGGAAACGTTTCCGGAAACGTTTGTGATAGGTAACTTTACTTCCGCATAGCACAAAAAATATTTCGTACATTATCTTCGAATAATGAAACGGTAAGCCACCCGCTCTGCTATCTACCCACCCGGCTTATTGTTAAAAAATACCATTTACCATGATAAAGTGCGTTAAATGCAAGCTGGCTGATGATGTCATGAAAGCCGGTTTCATCCGCGGCCGGCAGCGGTTCTTCTGCAAGGCCTGCGACTACCACTTCACCGAGGAAAAAACGGCGCTGGTACCCGAGCGCCGCCGCCACCAGACCACCATCAGCGACGTGGCCAAGGCCCTGGGTGTGGCGTCCTCCACCGTCTCGCGGGCCCTGAACGGGCACAGCGACATCAGCCCCAACACCCGGCAGGCCATTCTGGAAGTGGCCCGCCAGCTCGACTACCAGCCCAACCTGCTGGCCCAGAGCCTGAAAAGCAGCGAAACCTACACCATCGGGGTGCTGATTCCGGACATTGAGCGGCCGTTTTTCGCCACCGCCGTCAGCGGCATTCAGCAGGTGGCGGCCGAATCGGGCTACCGGGTGATGATCTGCCAGTCGAAGGAGTCGTACCAGACGGAGGTGAGCAACGTGCAGGCCCTGATTGCCAGCCGCGTCGACGGGCTGCTGATCTGCCACTCCCGCGAAACCGAGAACTTCGACCACGTGCGCGCCGATGCCTGCCGCGGCATCCCGGTGGTGCATTTCGACAGGGTGTGCAACGAGGTCAACAGCGCCCAGGTGATGCTCGACGACTGGGGCGGGGCCTTTGCCGTGACCGAGCACCTTATTCTGGAGGGCTGCCAGCGCATTGCCGTGCTGGCCGGCCCCGAGTCCTTGCTGATCAGCAAGCAGCGCATCGGGGGCTACATAAACGCCCTGCACCACTACGGCCTCAAGCCCAAGGACGAGCTGCGGATTCATACCAACTTCCGCTCCGAGTCGGCGGTGGCGGCCCTGGACCAGTGGCTGGCCCTGCCCGAGCCGCCCGACGCCATTTTTGCCGTGAACTACACCAACGCCCTCGACGTGATTCAGGCGCTGAAGCAGCGCGGCATCCGCATTCCGGAGGACATTGCCGTGGTGGGCTACGGCGACGAGTTCCTGGCTTCCATGATTGAGCCGGCCCTGACCACGGTGGACCTCCACCCCTACCGCATCGGCCAGCAGGCCGCCCGCCTCTTCCTCGACCAGGTGCGGCTCAAGGAAAACTTCAAGCCCCGCACCTACGTGCTGTCCGGTGATTTGGTCATCCGGCAGTCGTCGTTGAAAGGCAAAGGGCCGCTGTTCCGGTTGAGTATTTAAAGGAGTGTAGAGACGCGAATACGCGTCTCAATCGTTGCTAACGTTGTTTAGCCGAACAAGCGTCGTTCAACGAGGAGACGCGAATACGCGTCTCTACATCGGCCAACCAGCAGCTGTGACGTAGGCCCGGCTAGGAAAACGCTACCCGCAGCGTGTGTACCGCGTCGGGCCCGGAAAACGTGTAGCGCACCGAGTAGCCGTAGTAGTGGCAAATCTGCTGCACGATGGACAACCCCAGCCCCGGCGAGTCGGACGACACGTTGAGCTTGCGGAACCGCTCGAAAAAGCGGGCCGGCTCGCCGGCCACGGCGGGCCCGGTATTGCTGATTTCGAGGAAGTCGGGCGTGAGCGTCCAGTGCAGGTGGCCGCCGCGGTGGTTGTGCTTAATGGCGTTCTGCAGCAGGTTGCCCACCAGGGAATCGGCCAGGGCCGGGTGCATCTGCAGGGCCGGCCGGCCCCGCACCTCGCCCCGCACCGCCAACTGCTTGTCCTCGATGAAATCCTGGAGCAGCAGCAGCCGGTTTTCCACCACCTTGTCCAGCTCCAGCGCCACGGCCTGCGGAAACTGGCGGTTTTCAATCTTGCTGAGCAGCGTAAGCGCCTGATGCAGGCGCGCCAAGCGCAGCGTGGCCCCGTACAAGTCGCCGACCAGCGCGGCGGTGGCGGGTTGCAGCTCCTCGGCCTGCAACAGCTGCTCGAGCTTGGCCTGCATAATGGCCAACGGCGTGCGGGTTTCGTGGGCGGCGTTTTCGGTGAAGTCCTTCAACGACTGATAGTCGGCCACCAGGCGCTGGCTCATCTGCAGCAGGGCCTGGTTCAGCTCCGAAAACTCGTCGATGGGCGTGTGGACGGGCAACGCCAGGGCTTGCTGGTGCGGTAAATCGTAGCGGCGCAGCGCGGCCAGGGTCTGCTGAAACGGGCTCCAGATGCGGCGAGCCAGCCAGCGGTTCAGCAGCCCCAGGCTCAGCAGCAGCAGGCCCAGCACCGTGAGCATCACCGTCAGCACCAGGCCCACCATGTCCTCGGTTTCGAGCAGCGACTTGCGTAGCGTCACCCACTGGGGCGCGCCCGGGCCGGGGCTGCGGAAGCTCAGCTCCCGGTACGGCACCGGCACTTTTTCGGTGGGGTCGAACAGCACCGTGTCGCGCAGACCCGGGCGGCGGGGCCGGGGGCTCAGGGCCACGGCATCGGGCAGGCCGGGCGGCAGGTGACCCAGGCGCCGGGTTTGCCGCTCAATTTCCAGCTGCTGATTGACCAGCTGCTCATCTACCTCAACGCGCAGGGCCAGGCTGATGCCCAGGTAGAGCACCACGCTGCCCACGGCAAACACCAGGGTGGCCAGCAGCAGGTAGTAGCGGTTGGTGGTAGCCAGCAGCTTCACCCGAGGCTGAGTTTGTAGCCCATGCCGTAGATGGTGCGGATGTAGTTGTCGGCGCCTTTTTCCTGGAGCTTTTTGCGCAGGTTTTTCAGGTGGGTATAAATGAAGTCGAACGAGTCGGCCGTGTCGGCATCGTCGCCCCAGAGGTGCTCGGCCATGCTTTCCTTGGTCAGCACGCGGTTGGGGTTGGCCAGCAGAAACAGCAGCAGGTCGTACTCCATGCGGGTCAGCGTCAGCGGCTCGTCGTGCACCAGCACCAGGGCCTGGTCGGGAAACACGCTCAGGTCGCGGAACAGCAGGTGGCGCTGCCCCTGAAACTGCCGCCGCCGGATAATGGCCTTGAGGCGGGCGTTGAGCTCGGCCAAATGGAAGGGCTTGGCCAGGTAGTCGTCGGCGCCCAGCTCCAGGCCCAGCACCTTGTCGTCGAGCGAGTCGCGGGCCGAAATAATCAGCACCCCGGCCCGGGAGCCGTCGGCCTTGAGGGTGCGCACCAAGTCCAGCCCGTTGCCGTCGGGCAGGGTTAGGTCCAGCAGCACGCAGTCGTAGTCGTAGAGCTTGATTTTCTCGTGCGCCTGCCGGTAGCCGTCGGCCGTTTCGCAGACGTAGCCGTCGTGCCGCAGGTACTCAATCAGGGAGCTGCGCAGCGCGGGCTCATCTTCCACCACCAGAATCTTCATGTTTTCTCTTAAGGCGAGGCCGCCGGAAAGGGTACGGCGCAGGGTGCAACTTCGGGGCAGATTCTGAAGGTAATCTGAGTTTTTCCTAAAGCCTACGCCGGCCCGCTATTGCAGCTGCCAGGTGAAGCGCAGCCCTGGCGCGCCGGCCAGGCCACCGGTGGGCGTGTAGCCGGTTTGCCAGCTGGGCGAGAACCCCATGCCTTTGGGCAGGTTGGGCTTGCGGCCCCACCGGTTGCGGTGGGTGAGGTAGCCCAAGTGGGCCGACAGAATGCCGAAGCCGGCGCCGGCCACCACGTCGCTCTGCCAGTGCTTGGTGTTGATCATGCGCAGGGCCGCCACGCTGGTCGCAATGGCGTAGGCCCCCACGCCGTACCACTGGCTTTTGTCGCGAAACTCGGTGTGCACGATGCTGGCCGCCAGAAACGCCTGGGCCGTGTGGCCCGAGGGAAACGACAGATTATCGGAGCCGTCGGGCCGGGTTTCGCCCACCAGGTTTTTCACCGCAAACGTGCTGACCAGCATGATGGCCTCGCTTTTCAGCAGCACCAGCACCGTGTTCAGCCGGTCGTCGCGCGACTCCACGCCGGCCAGGGCTACCAGGCCCAGCTCGGCGTAGGGCGCGAAGATCAGGAGGTTATCAAGGTTGGTGCGGTAGGTCGGGAACAGCTTGTGAATGTCGCGGTTGGCCTGCTCGTTGGTGTAGAAGCCGCCATTGTTGACGTGCAGGGCGCCGTAGGTAATCAGCAGGGCCGGAATGGCCGTGGCCTTCACCAGCTTGCTTTTGTACCAGGGCTGCCGCACGGGGGCCGGCACGCCGCCCGGGTTTTCAAACTTGTGCGTGGTATCGGCGGGCGTTACTTGAGCCAGGGCCGGCGAGAAGGTGGCCGTCCAGAAAACCAGGACGGTAAGAAAGCGGGAAAGGGAAGTGAGCATACGAAAAAGGCAAGGGTACTATACAGTAAAAAACCAACCAGCGGGCCTAAAAATGGCCCTTCCGGTGGCATACGCAGGCACTCTGTAGAAATTCTGAGGCTGGACGACACGGAGCGGGCCGGGAGTAGTGTACCAACGACAAAAGCCGGGGCCTCGTGTGCCGGGCCCTTGCTTACGGCCCGGCCGCGTACCGCGTTGAGCCGCCCCGCCACCGGCCGCCCCGCCAACCCCGGCCGCCGGGCTGCGTTGAAAGAACACTGCTTTTCGCCTCTTCGCTCTTTACTATGAAAACCTTCATTTTCTGTTTATTAGCCGGCACGCTGGCAGCTGGTATGGCGGCCATGCCGGCCGACACGCCCGCCACCTACGATTTTCAGCAGCCCAGCGCCACGTATACCTTGCCCGAGCAGCTGCGGGAAATTTCGGGCATTGCCCTGCTGTCGGGCCAGCGCCTGGGCTGCATTGAAGACCAGACGGGCAGCATCTATATCTACAATGCCGCCACCAAGCAGGTCGAGCAGCAGCTCAAGTTTGGCAAGAAAGGCGACTACGAAGACCTGGCCCGCCTGAAGGACGCCTGGTTGGTGCTGCGCTCCGACGGCATGCTGTTCAAATACACCGACCAAGGCACTACCACCGCCTACCCCACCGGCCTGACGGCCGCCAACAACCCCGAGGGCCTGGCTTACGACGCCCGCACCGGCACGCTGCTGGTGGCCTGCAAGGGCGCGGCCGGCGTGGGCCAGCCCGACCAGAAACGCGCCATCTACCGCCTCGACGCCAAGACGTACCAGGCGGGCAGCAAGCCGGCGTACGTACTCGACGTGGCCGAAATCCTGGCCCTGGACCGCCGCCAGGGTTCGGGCAGCACCATCAGCCGGTTTGCACCCTCGGCGGTGGCCATTCACCCGCTCAGCCGCCACGTGTTCGTGCTGGCGGCCAGCGGCAACGCCCTGGTCGAGCTGGACGCGCAGGGCAGCCTGCTGGCCGTGCAGAAGCTGCCGCGCAAGCGTTTCCCCCAGCCCGAAGGCCTGGCGTTTGCCGCCAACGGCGACCTGTATATTTCCAGCGAAATGGGCGACAACGGCAAAGCCGGCCTGATTCAGTTTTTCCGCGCTTCGCCCCTGGCGGCCAAATAAGCGACTAACAAGCCGACCCGGTATTTTCCAGCGGCTGGCAAACAACCTGTTTGAGCAGAAGACCGGGGCGGCCCGGCAACAAAAAGGCGTGCTGCCTCGCGGAGCACGCCTTTTTTGTTGGCCAAGACTGGGGATACCGGCCTTAGTTGGTGGCCGATCCTTCCACGAAGCGGAAGCTGGCCTCCTGGGTGTCGCGGGAATTGGACCCGACAAACACCTGGAAATCGCCGGGCTCGGCTACCCACTGCAGGTTCTGGTTGTAGAACTTAAGGTCTTCGGGCGTCAGGCGGAAGGTGAGCATGCGGCTTTCCCCTTTTTTGAGCAGCACCTTCTGGAAGCTTTTCAGCTCGCGCACGGGCCGCGTCACCGAGCCCACCACGTCGCGCAGATACAGCTGGGCCACTTCCTCCCCGTCGTAGTTGCCGGTGTTTTTGACCGTTACGCTCACGTCCAGCGTGCCGCTGGCGCTCAGCGTCGGGGTGCTGAGCGTGGGTTTGGAATACGAAAACGTGGTGTAGCTCAGGCCGAACCCGAACGGGAAGAGCGGCTCGTTGCTGACGTCGAGGTAGCGCGACTTGTACTTGGCCAGCCGGTCCTGGGGGTCGAAGGGGCGGCCGGTGGTTTTGTGGTTGTAGTACAGCGGCACCTGGCCCACCGACTGCGGGAAGGTGGCCGTGAGCTTGCCCGAGGGGTTGTAGGCCCCGAACAGCACGTCGGCAATGGCGTTGCCGCCCTGGGTGCCGGCAAACCAGGTTTCCAGGATGGCATCGGCGTGCTGGTTTTCCCAGTTCAGCGTCAGGGGCCGGCCGTTCATCAGCACGACCACCAGGGGCTTGCCGGTTTTCTTCAGGGCTTTCAGCAATTCCAGCTGCTGGCCCGGCAGATTCAGGTCGGCGCGGCTGGCGGCCTCGCCCGTCATGCCCTGCGACTCGCCCACTACGGCCACCACCACATCGGCCTGCTGGGCGGCGCGCACCGCTTCCTGAATCATTTCCTCGGCCGGGCGCTTGTCGGGCACGATGTCGCCGCCGTAGGCATTGAGGCGCTCCGTGAGCAGGGCGTCATCGGTGATGTTGACGCCCGGAGCCGTCAGGATCTTGACCCCGCTGCCCGCCACGTTGCGCATGCCCTGCTCCACGGATACGGCCTGTTTCCAGTCGCCGGCCCCGCTCCAGCTCCCGATCAGGTCGCGCTGCCGGCTGGCCAGGGGCCCTACCAGGGCAATGGTGCCAGTCTTTTTCAGGGGCAGCGTCTGGTTTTCGTTTTTGAGCAGCACGAAGCTTTTGCGGGCAATAGCGCGGGCGTCGTCCAGAAACTCCGGCTTCATCAGCGTGGCTTTGGCGCGCTTGTCACTCACGCCCCGGTACGGGTCCTGAAACAGGCCCAGCTTGTATTTGCCTTCCAGCACCCGCCGGCAGGCCAAATCAATGGTTTCCTGCTTCACGGTGCCGTCCTTCAGGTTCTGAGCCAGGTTTTTCAGGAATATCTCCCCCACCATGTCCTGGTCGGCCCCGGCGTTCAGGGCCATAGCCGACACCTGCGCGTCGTTGCCCACGCCGTGCGCCACCATTTCGTTGATGGCCGTGTAGTCGGTGGCCACGAAGCCTTTGAAGCCCCACTGCCCGCGCAGCAAGTCGGTCAGTAGCCACTTGTTGCCGGTGGCCGGCGTGCCGTTGATGTCGTTAAACGAGCTCATGACCGAGCCCACGCCGGCCTCAATGGCGGCCTTGTACGGCGGCAAGTACTCGTTGTACATGCGCGGCAGGCTCATGTCGGTGGTGTTGTAGTCGCGCCCGGCCTCGGCGGCTCCGTAGAGGGCAAAGTGCTTGAGGCAGGCCATAACGGTGTTGTTCTTGGTCAAATCGTTATTGGGTCCCTGGTAGCCACGCACCATGGCGCGGGCAATCTGGCTGCCCAGGTAAGGGTCTTCGCCGCCGCCTTCCATCACGCGGCCCCAGCGCGGGTCGCGGGCAATATCCACCATCGGCGAAAACACCCAGTGCAGCCCGTCCGCCGCCGACTCCTCGGCCGCCACCCGGGCGCTGCGCTCCACGGCCGCCATGTCCCAGGTGGCCGAGAGGCCCAGGGGAATCGGGAAAATGGTGCGGTGCCCGTGAATCACGTCGTAGCCGAAGATGAGCGGAATGTGCAGGCGCGACTCTTTCAGGGCCATATCTTGGAGCTTGCGCGCGGCCACCGGCGTGTAGGTATTGAATACGCCGCCCACCAGGCCCTTGCGGATGTTGGCGTCCACGTCTTTACTGACCACGGGCCCGGTCACGTCGAAGCCCACGGTTATCAGGTTCAGCTGCCCGATTTTCTCCTCCAGCGTCATCTGGCGCATCAGGTCGTCGATAAAGCGCTGCATTTTGGCCTCATCGACCGGGGTGGAAGTAGCGGGGGGAGTCGGGCGGGTGTTTTTTTGAGCGGGCAGCGCCGGGCTCAGCAGCAGGCCCAGGGCCAGCAGGCCGGCCGCGCGGAAGGTGCTTTTCATAAGCGGGTAAGGTAAGAAGGGTGATACTAGCCGCCGCCAAGCCCAGAAATTCCCGTTGTTATCTAACCGTCGGCCCGGCGCAGCAGCGAGCAGGCAACGGCAACGGGCTGGCTCGGGTCAGCAAGCGTGACGGCCAGTTTTCAGGAAGAGGTAAGCGGCAAGACGAAGGGAGTAATACGCGGCCAGGCAGGGGGCCAGACGTGCGGCGTAAGCGGCGGCAGTAGCTGGGGCCGCCGCCGGATGCGGCCAGCTGTTATGGCGGCTGGCAGCGGTGCCCGTTGCCCCCGCCGGTAGGCGTCGGCGGCAACAGCAACGGGGGCGGCAGAGCGGACAGCCGCGCGCCACAGGCCGTTTTCTACTCTTAAGAAAGCAGATTATCCTGACCCGGGCAAGCTCGTTTTCGGCTTAACCTCAACGCCGGGCATCTGTCCGCTGTCTGTCAATAACTTCCTGCCAAAGTGCCCCCTAAAAAACCAGCTACCCCCACTGCATCAAGTCGAACACCCCGGAATTTCCGGGCCGGAACCCGGCTCCCCTATCATCTTCTCCCTATACGTACTCTGCCCGTGGCAAGGGCCTGCTCCCGGGTGCTGGGCGGCTGGTTTCCCGGCCGCCCGAGGGCAGAATGCGTGGTGGTTTCGGGCCACTCCCATGCGCCGTACCTGCTCTGCGCCACGCCTGGTTCAGACCGGTCATCACCCACGCTAAGTAGTGGCTCTTTCACTATATGTAACAGCCGTTCATGTATTCAAAAACTACTATGCAAGCTCAGCGAGAGGCTTTTTCGCGTGTTACGTAAGTGTATAACCCCGCAGAATGTCTGGCTACTATCCTGCTTGCCTGGCCTCGGCTTCCAGTTATGCTCTGCTGGTCCGGGTTACCGGCGGACAAGTCCTGGTCCTTACCACGGCTCCACCTTGCTGAGTTATTCAACTTCCGGCGCCTGCTGCCGCCTGGGCGAATCCAGCGGAATGCAGGCTTTTCTAGCAGCAAAAACAAAAAAAGCCCTTCCCGTGGCCGGGAAGGGCTTTTCAGTGGAGCTGCAGGGAGTCGAACCCTGGTCCAGACAAGGAAACCGTCGAGCTTTCTACGTGCGTATCTACGCTTAGATTTTCGTCAGACTCCGGGCGCGCATCAGGCCCGTAGAGTCTGCTTAGATGCAGTTGGTTTTCGCCAGAAAGTCACACCTCCTTTCTGGCTATCTTCTACTTACGACGCCCCGAACTCACCCGTGTAAAAGAAAACGGGTGCGGGACGATGACATTACCTAGTACCTAGACTAAGCAGCCATGGCGTAGCTATACTCGCCAGTTATTGTTCGAACGAATTGGTCTCAGAAGATCCATTCAACTCCTGGCACGCTTACTCGCGACCTGCTCAAGCTGTCAATTCCGGTCAGCCCCAAATGGTAAAGAACGATTCCCGCCACAAGTAGCGGGGTGCGAATGTACGCACATCAGGAAGAAAACGTTGGCAACCGGCAAAAATGTTCCGGCGCGGGGCCTAAAAACGGCAGCTTTCCTTACCTAAAAACCGGGCTTTCCAGCTCGACCGTCAGCGGCGCGAGGGTTATTTCATGGCGGCGCTCTGGGGCTGAAAGGCCGGCACGCCGGTCTGCCACAGGCCGAAAGCCAGCAGATCGGCCAGGGCTTCGCGCTGCTTCTGCCGGGGCGCGTCGGAGGGGGCGCCGGCGTCGGGACCAAACAGCACGGGCTTGCCGGAAACGGTGCTGGCCTGCAGGCGGGCGGCAAACTTGGCCGGCTGCCAGGCCATGCCGCGCGGGTCGTTCAGGCTGGCGGTCAGCAGCACGGCGGGGTAGCGGGTGTTCGGCCGCAGGTGGTGGTAGGCGTCCAAATCGAGCAGGGCCCGGAAACCAGCCTGATTTTGCGCCGTGCCAAACCCGGCGCGGGCGTCGGTTTCGTTAGCGGCCGTGGCCTGCCGCGCCGGGTTGAGGCAGGCCGCCTCCGCTACGGCGGCGCCGAACAGCTCGGGCCGCTCGGCCAGGGCCCGGCCCACGAGCAGCCCACCCGCCCCGCGTCCACTGATGGCCAGGCGGCCCGGGCTGGTGTAGCGCTGCTTGGCCAGGTACTCGGCGCAGGCAATCAGGTCTTTCCAGGCGGTGGGCTGCATGGCTTGCGGCTCTTCCCCACCCCGCCCGTGCACCATAGCCAGCACGCCGCCCTGTAGGGGCCAGAGCAGCATAGGCGGGGAGAAAAACACCCCGGCCTCGGCCGAGCTGAGCAGTACCGGTGCCGTACCGTTGCGGGCCAGGCTGTTGCCATACAGCAGGGACAACGGCACGTTGCCGCCCTCGGGCAACGGCACGAGCAGCTCTTCCACGGTCAGGTTGGCAAACTCCGGATATTGCACGTGGGTGGAAAGCGGCTCCGGCATAAACCGGTGCCCGGCGGCCGAGTAGCGGTAGCGCTGCCCGGCCCGCAGCCAGCCCCCGCACTGCACCCACAGGTCGCTGCACTGCGCGTTTTTGGTTGCCAGCGTCAGACTCCCGGCTGGTTCCGGCAGCTCAATGGGCTCTACCGCCGGGCCGGCTTTGGCCACAAAGTACAGCCGGGCGTCCACTCCATTGCGGCAGCGCACGAAGTAGAGCCCGTCGCGCGTAACTTTAAGCTGGGCAGCCAGCACAGCCTCGGTCGGGCTTTCGGATACCAGCACTTCGGCCCGGGCCACATCGGGGGCGGCGGCGGGCATGCGCATGATCATCTGGTGGGGCGCGTTCCGGCAAGTGGTAAAGTAGATGTACTGCTCGTCGGTTACGAAGCCGGTAACTTCCTGCTCGGGCCGGAACAGCGGTTTCCAGTCGGCCGCCGGGGTTGCCAGCGCCACTATTGGCGCGTAATCCACATGTAAATAGCGCCCCGTCCCACCAACCACTCCATAGGCAAGCCGGGTGTCACGGTCGAGGCGGGCCCCGACGCAGATGGCCGCTGCGCGGCCGGGTTTCGGGCTGGGCGGGGCCGAAAAGACCGGCTGCTCCTGGCTGCCGGCCGTGCCCACGCGGTGCAGCAGCACCTGCGGGGTTGCGGAGGAGCTGCTCCAGCCGCTGTACACGAAGCCGCTGTTGTCGGGCAGCCAGCTGGCCTCGCCATTGGCGGCGGCCAGCTTTTCGGGATACAGACGTTTGGCTTGCACGTCCAGCACCCGTAGCACGCCGGCCGCTACGCCATTTTCGCGCAGCCCGACCACCACTTTGCTACCATCGTAGGCCGGCTGAAACTTCGCAATATGCCATTCCGGGCCCAGAGCCAGGCTGGCCGGGTCGAAGAGCAGGGTTTCGGCGCCCCCGTAGCCGTTGCGGCAGTACAGCTTGGGCTGCTGATCCAGGGGCCGGGTTTTGAGGTAGAAGTAGCGGTTGTTATCGGTGACGACCAGGCTGGTAACGGCCGTGGCTTTGCGATTCTCGAAGCTTTGCATCTGCTCCAGAAGCTGCTGCCGGCCCGGAATGGCATCCAGAATATGCCGGGCGTAGGCGGCCTGGGCCTTTTGCCAGGCCTGCCCGGCCGGGTCAGCCGGGTTTTCCAGGTTGCGGTACGGGTCCGTGACTTTCACCCCGAAATACGTGTCGGTGACCGGGCCCAGGGGCGCTACCAACTGCCGCTGCTGCGCCCTAACCGACGATACCAGCAGGCCAAACGCCGCCAGCAGTACGTACGCGTGTTTCATAGCTTCCGCGAAAATGATGAGTGAAGGCACTGGCAAACGCGCCCGACGACGCAGGCGGCAGTGAGCGTCCGTAATTCGAGGCAGGGGTACTGCCGAGGCAAGCCGCCGGGTGCTGAGAAACGGCTAGGCAGCGGCGCAATGACGAGTTGAATATAATAAATTAATTATATTTATTATTTTTATAATCATACATAATTCCACTCTCCCTTTCATCTATTACCCTGCTGTTGGAATAAGCGGCGGCCCCGCCCAGGCTGACTTCGGCCCAGTTCGCCGGGATACCCGGCCCGACTGAAATGCTCCCGGCAACCCTTCCAAAGCCCGTCTTTTCGGGGTATCTTTGCGGGAAGGAGTATGGAAAATTTCGTCGTTTCGGCCCGTAAATACCGTCCTGCCACGTTTCGGAGCGTGGTGGGTCAGCAGCATGTCACTACCACGCTGCAGAATGCCATTACCAGCAAGCACCTGGCCCAGGCCTTCCTGTTTTGCGGCCCCCGGGGCGTAGGCAAAACCACCTGCGCTCGGATTCTGGCCAAAACCATCAACTGCGAGTTCGTGGAGCAGCACGTGCGCCAGGGCCGGCCCGTGTCGGAGCTGCTGCGCACCCAGCCCGACATCGTGCCCGCCGTCCTGCACAAGGCCGCCGATCCGGACAACACGCCGTTTGAGCTCGAAGCCTGCGGGCAGTGCCCTTCGTGCCGGGCTTTCCAGGAAAACGCCTCCTTCAACGTGCACGAGCTGGATGCCGCGTCCAACAACTCGGTGGAAGACATCCGCAGCCTGGTGGAGCAGGTGCGCTACGCCCCCCAGCAGGGCCGCTTCAAGGTCTACATCATCGACGAGGTGCACATGCTGTCCAACGCGGCCTTCAACGCCTTTCTCAAGACCCTGGAAGAGCCGCCGAGCTACGCCATTTTCATTCTGGCCACCACCGAGCGGCACAAGATTATCCCGACGATTCTGTCGCGCTGCCAGATTTTCGACTTCAACCGGATTCGGGTCGACGACATTCGCGGGCACTTGCGGCATGTGGCGACCCAGGAGAAAATTCAGGCCGAAGACGACGCCCTGCACCTGCTGGCCCAGAAAGCCGACGGCGGCCTGCGCGACGCCCTGAGCATGTTCGACCAGATGGTGACCTTCTCGGGCCACAATCTGACCTATAAGGATGTGGTCCAGAACCTCCACATCCTCGATTACGAGTACTATTTCCGCCTCATCGACGCCCTGCTGCGCGAAGACCTGTCGCAGACCTTGCTGCTACTCGACGAGGTGATGCAGAACGGCTTCGACCTGCACAACTTCGTGGTAGGCGCCGCCGAGCACTTGCGCGGCCTGCTCGTGTGCAAAGATCAGGTGACGGTGCAGCTGCTGGAAGTGTCGGACGGTATTCGGACGCGCTACGTGCAGCAGGCCCAGGCCGCCCCGCTGGCCTTCCTGCTCTCGGCCCTGAACCTGGTGAGTCAGTGCGACCGGGAATTCAAGCAGGCCAAAAACCAGCGCCTCCACGTGGAGCTGATGCTCATGAAGCTGGCCTACCTCAACGGGGCGGTGCAGTTTGCCCGCGACCTGAGCGCTTCGCCTTCTCAGGGCGAGGCTAAAAAAAAAACTAGTGTAGCGCCCGTTGCGCCAGGCTCCAACGGCGCGGCAGCCCCGGCCGCTCCAGTAAACGGCGCTGCAGCGGCCGTTAACGGCACGCCCGCGCCCGCCGTAAATGGCACCCCACGGGCCGTCATTACCCAAACGACTTCCCCGCCGCCGGTGGCAGCTCCGGTAGCCCCGCCCGTCGTGTCGGCCCCGGCCGACCCGGAGCCGATTGTGCCCATCGAAAGCGGCATTGAGGAGCTGCACGACACGCCCAGCATCGAAGACGACGTGGACGCGGTGGAGCCCACGCGCCAGTTTCGCGACACCAGCCCGCACGTGGAAATCGGGGCGCCCAGCTTTGAGGGCCACGAGCCCGAGGGGCCGCGCCGCATTGCGCCAGTGCTCAAGCCCCTGAACCCGGCGGCCAAGCTCATTCCCAGCCTCAAGGACCTCAAGGCCCAGGTGGCCCAGCAGGTGTCGGCCAGCCAGGCCGGTCCGGCCGTGGTGGAGGAAGAGGTTGCGGGCCCCGTCACGGGCCTGCCGGCCATCGACGAGGAAAAGCTGCTCCAGGTCTGGAACGAAATCAAGGAGTCGAGAAGGGCGGAGCGCATGACGGAGTACGTGCTGCTCAACCGCCCGATTCTGGTCGATGAGCAGCACGTGGTGCACCTCACCGTGGACAACCCCGTGCAGCTCGACCAGTTCAACGACTTCCGCGCGGAGCTGCTCACCGAGCTGCGCCGCCGCACTGGCTACCGCCACCTCAACGTGCAGGTGGTGCTGGCCGAAAAAGCCCCCACCGGTCGCATGCTCTACACCTCAGCCGACAAATTCGAGTACCTCTCCGAGAAATTCCCGGTGCTGCTCGCCATGAAGCAACGCCTGGGCCTGGATACCGACTAATAGGCTAATTGTGCGTCATGTCGAGCAACGCGAGACATCTCGCTTGCAATGGTAATCAGACTTTATCTCCAAATCCGGATGATGGTTTAGTAGCGCGTGCTGTATAGTTCGCGCTACTAGCGTTTTAGGTCATTTCCTTCCTTTCCTCCGGCTTCGGCGCAGCCACGTCTGCCCCGCCCCGCATGCGGCCAGCCCCGGACCTACTGCCAACTACCCCAAACCAGGCGGGCTTACATACTAATTATTCCGGACTTTGCGCCCAACTTAAAATCCGCTCATAATCAATCCAATAGCGCATTGGGTTTTTAATTGCAATACCGGCCGCCTATCTTTGAAATCTTGACCTTACGCTCCGCTTTCTGCCCTGGGAATTTCGTGAAAAAACCCTTTCTGCTTCTGTTTCCGGCCATTGCGGCGCTTGGGCTCACCACCCAGTGCCAGACGAGCAAGCCCGCTGCCACCGCGGCGGCGACTACCGCTCCGACCCCAGCGGCCCCGGCGCAGCAGAAAGAGTACAAGTACGAAACCGTAGCCGGCGACCCGCTCAAGGCCCGCATCTACACCCTCGACAACGGCCTGACCGTCTACCTCTCGGACTACGACGACGCCCCGCGCATTCAGACCTACCTGGCCGTGCGCGCCGGCTCCAAGAACGACCCGCACACCGCCACCGGCCTGGCCCACTACCTCGAGCACATGGTGTTCAAGGGCACGTCCCGCCTGGGCACCCAGAACTGGGCCGCCGAAAAGCCCGAGCTCGACAAGATTGAGGCCCTCTACGAGGTCTACCGCTCGAAAACCGACCCGGCGGAGCGCAAGAAGCTCTACCACCAGATCGACTCGGTGTCGAGCGTAGCGGCCAAGTATGCCGTGGCCAACGAGTACGACAAGGTGATGGGCGCCATCGGCTCCAAGGGCTCCAACGCCTACACCTCGGTCGAGCAGACGGTGTATCAGGAGGATATTCCCTCCAACCAGTTGGAAAAGTGGGCCGCCATTCAGAGTGAGCGGCTGGGCGAGATGGTGCCCCGCCTGTTTCACACCGAGCTGGAAGCCGTGTACGAGGAGAAAAACCGGGGCCTCGACAACGACTTTTCGAAGGAGTACGAGGCGCTGAACGCCAGCCTGTACCGCAAGCACGAGTACGGCACCCAGACCACCATCGGGACCATTCAGCACCTGCAAAACCCCTCGATTACCGAAATCAAGAAGTATTTCGGCCAGTACTACGTGCCCAACAACGTGGCCCTGTGCCTCTCGGGCGACCTGGACTACGACCAGACCATCCGCCTCATCGACCAGTACTTCGGCAAGCTCCAAAGCAAGCCGGTACCCACGTTTACGCCCGCCCAGGAAGACCCCATTGCGGCCCCCGTGGTGAAGGAAGTAGTGGGCCCCGACGCCGAAAACGTGATGCTCGGCTTCCGCTTTCCCGGCGCGGCTACTCACGACGCGCTGGTGCTGCGCATGATCGACAAGATCCTGACCAACGGGCAGGCCGGCCTGATTGATTTGAACCTAAACCAGCAGCAGCGCGTGTTGCAGGCCGCCTCGTTCACCGACATCAACAACGATTACTCCTCCCACGTGCTCTACGCCACCCCGCGCCAGGGCCAGACCCTGCCCCAGGTGCGCGACCTGCTGCTCGGCCAGCTGGAGCTCGTGAAAAAGGGCGACTTCCCCGACTGGCTGATTCCGGCCATTATCAACAACGAGAAGCTGCAACGCACCAAGAGCTACGAAAGCAACGAGGCCCGGGCCGGGGCCTTCGTGGCCGCGTTTGTGTCGCGCCAGAGCTGGAAAGACGTGCTCCAGCAGTACGAGGACTTCGGCAAAATCACGAAAGAGGAAGTGCTGCGCGTGGCCAACCAGTACTACGGCAACAACTACGCCCTCATTTACAAGAAGACCGGCAAGGACACGAGCACGCCCAAAGTGGTGAAGCCCGCCATAACGCCGGTGCCCGTGAACCGCGAAGTGGCCTCCGGCTTCTACCAGGAAGTGGTGAGCAAGCCCAGCCCCGAGCTGCAGCCGGTATTCGTCGACTACAAGAAGGATATTCAGGAGCTTAAGCTCGCCTCGGGCGTGCCGGTGTACTACACCCGCAACACCGAAAACGAGCTGTTCAACCTATACTACATCCTGGACCTGGGCACCAACAACGACCCCAAGCTGGGCTTAGCGGCCGACTACCTACAGTACCTGGGCACCGACAAGCTCTCGGCCGCCCAGCTCCAGCAGGAGTTTTACAAGCTGGGCTGCTCCTTTGGCGTGAGCAGCGGGCAGGACCGGGTCTACGTCAGCCTCAGCGGCCTTGACAGCAACTTCGAGCCGGCGTTGCAGCTCTTCGAAAGCCTGCTGGCCTCGCCCAAGCCCGACGCCCAGGCCCTCAAGGACATGGTCGACGGCGTGCTCAAGGCCCGCAAGGATGCCAAGCTGAACAAGCAGGTTATCCTGACCCAGGCCATGCTGAACTACGCCAAGTACGGCCCGAAAAACCCCTTCACCAGCCAGCTGAGCGAGAAAGAGCTGCGCGCCCTGAAGCCCGCCGACCTCACCGCCCTGACCAAAAAGCTGACCAGCTACCAGCACCGGGTGCTGTACTACGGGCCGCGCCGTATGGAGACAACTGAAATAGAAGGTTTTACTAGGACCTCCTATACGAAGCAGAGCGACTCATTCAAGCAGGATAATGGCGTAGGGATTGTAAACGTTCTGAATCAAGTTCACCGCACGCCCGCCACGCTCACGCCCGTACCGGCCAACAAGGACTTTGCCGAGCAGCCCCTCAAGGACCGCAAGGTGTACTGGGTCGATTACAACATGGTGCAGGCCGAAATCCTGTTTTTGACCCGCGGCGACGTGTACGACAAAACCCTGGTGCCCACCGTGAGCCTCTACAACGAGTACTTCGGCGGCGGCATGGGCAGCATCGTGTTTCAGGAGCTGCGCGAATCCAAGGCCCTGGCCTACTCCGCCTCCTCGCGCTACGCCAGCGCCGACAAGCTGGGCCGCTCCAACTACAACCTGAGCTACATCGGCACCCAGAGCGACAAGCTCGGCGAGGCCATGGCCGGCATGGAAACCCTGCTCAACGACCTGCCCGTGGCCGAAGCCAACCTGCAAATCGCCAAGCAAAGCATCCGCAACAGCATCGCCACCGAGCGCATCACCAAGTCCGACATCCTCTTCAGCTACGAGCGCGCCAAGCGCCTGGGCCTCGACTACGACCTGCGCCGCGACGTGTACGAGCAAACCCAGAACATGAGCTTCGACGATCTGAAGAAGTTCCAGCAAGCCAAAGTCAAGGGCCAGAGCCAGACCATCCTGGTTATCGGCTCCAAAGACCGCCTCAATTTCAAGGAACTGGCCAAGTACGGCCAGGTCCAGCAACTCACGCTGAAAGAGATTTTCGGCTATTAACCGCTCAACGAAACCTCACCCCCTAGCCCCCTCTCCTCCGGGAGAGGAGGAACTAGCTCTAAAGTAACTAGACCTTAAAAAAAAGCTAGCAAACTATCCTGGTTCCCCCTCTCCCCGAGGAGAGGGGGCTAGGGGGTGAGGTCGCGCCGGAGCACCTCTTTTACTCAACTCAAACACCCTACATAACTGTCAATTCGCAACTGACAACTTTTAACAATGGCAGACAACAAAATCACCATCAAAGGCGGCAAGCTGAATGTGCCCGACCAACCCGTAATTCCTTTCATTGAGGGCGATGGTACCGGTCCCGACATTTGGGCCGCCTCCGTGCGCGTATTCGACGCGGCGGTGGCAAAAGCGTACGGCGGCTCGCGCAAGCTGATGTGGAAAGAGGTGCTGGCGGGCGAGAAGTCGTTCAAGCAAACCGGCAACTGGCTGCCCAACGAAACCCTCGACGCCTTCCGCGAATACCTGGTGGGCATCAAAGGCCCCCTGACCACGCCGGTGGGCGGCGGCATCCGGAGCCTGAACGTGGCCCTGCGCCAGGAGCTGGACCTCTACGCCTGCCTGCGCCCCGTGCGCTGGTTTGAGGGCGTGCCTTCCCCCGTGAAGCGCCCCGAGCTGACCGACATGGTCATCTTCCGCGAAAACACCGAAGACATCTACGCCGGCATCGAGTACATGAACGGCACGCCCCAGGCCCAGAAAATGCTGGAATTCCTGCAGGACGAGATGGGCGTGAAGAAAATCCGCTTCCCCGAAACCTCCTCGTTCGGCATCAAGCCCGTCTCGAAGGAAGGCACCGAGCGCCTCGTGCGCGCCGCCATCGAGTACGCCCTGCTGCACAAAAAGCCCTCGGTGACCATCGTGCACAAAGGCAACATCATGAAGTTCACCGAGGGGGCCTTCAAAACCTGGGGCTACGAGCTGGCCGAGCGCGAGTTCGGCGACAAAGTATTCACTTGGGCCCAGTACGACAAGATCGTGGCCAAGCAGGGCCAGGAAGTAGCGGATGCCCAGCAGAAAGCGGCCCTCGACAGCGGCAAGCTGCTCATCAAGGACAGCATCGCCGATGCCTTCCTGCAGCAGATCCTGCTCCGCCCCGCCGACTACTCGGTAATTGCCACCCTGAACCTGAACGGCGACTACATCTCCGACGCCCTGGCCGCCATTGTGGGCGGTATCGGCATCGCGCCCGGGGCCAACATCAACTACGTAACCGGCCACGCCATCTTCGAAGCCACCCACGGCACCGCGCCCAAGTACGCCGGCCTCGATAAGGTAAACCCCGGCTCGGTGATTCTCTCCGGCGCCATGATGCTGGAGCACCTGGGCTGGCAGGAAGCCGCCGACCTGATCTACAAAGGTCTGGAAGCCGCCATTGCCTCCAAGCGCGTCACCTACGACTTCGAACGCCTCATGGAAGGCGCCACCCTGCTGAAATGCTCGGAGTTCGGCGACGAGATTATCGCCCGGATGTAGTAGCTTGGCAGTAGCCAAATAAGTAAACCCCGCGTTGGCTGTAAGGCTGGCGCGGGGTTTATTATTAAATGTTTTCGTTACTCTTCCAACTTGTACTCTTATACTCCAATGAATTCTGTTTTTATGCAACGGTATATCGTAGCTCTCATCCTGCTTTTGACAGTAGCCTGTACAAAAGAATCCGAACAAGTTAATCCAACTGCTCCCATCACCTTTGATCCTGTCAGCCCCCGGGGTGACCATAATTCCTCTGCATCCGACGTTACCGAATTAACTGATGGTAGTTTGTTTGTACTAGGAAGCGAAACGACAGGCACCTCAGATCAAGTGTTGGGTGTAAAACTTACCGCCAAGGGAGATACTATTTGGACTAAGCGCTACACTCTGGGTAGTAGCGCAAGCCCGCTGTTTGCATTGGGAAAATCGGCCGTAGCTACTACTGATGGTAATGTGGTTATTACAGGCATTTCATACCAAGACAAGCAGCCATTTGTGGTTCAGAAACTCAATACCAGTAACGGGGCTGTAGTCTGGCAATTCAGATTACCAATTAATAACAGCTTAATCTTCCCAAGTCAAAATCCGTTGGCAGCTACCAAGGATGGTAGTGTACTCATACTCACGCCAGGACCGCAACTGCACACCTTTTCAATAACTAAACTTACCGCAGACGGGCAATTAATTTCCTCTACCACTCAAGCCGGAGATACGCCTCAAGATATCCGACCTACAACCGATGGCAACTTCATTATTGCAGGTGTTACTAATGTCAGCCCTTCCCCAAAAAACTTGTTTTTAACCAAAGTCACCCCGGCTGGCACCGTGCTCTGGAGCCAGATTTACACGGACACTAATTTTGGGGCAGAAAACAGTGTAGTACAAACTACGGATGGTGGGTATCTGGTAGCCAGCGGAAGCGAATTATGGCAGGATGCTCGTGGTTTACAGGTCATGAAAATGGATGCCAACGGACAGAAGGTTTTTACAAATCCCTTTACCTCTACCATCAAAGGCTACGCCAACCACTTAGAATTGGCGTCGAATGGGGATGTCTTGCTGGTTGGTGCCGAAATCGAAGTGGTATATACAACGGCCATCCATCATCCGCTCTATATGCGCCTAGACGGCAATGGAAACATTGAAGGCACAAGTGGTTATGATTCAACTGGTGAATTTGCAGCTGTTCATTCTACACAGAATGGCTCTCTGGTCTTTGCTTACACCCAAAAGAATAAGTTGTGGGTGAAGCGCAGAGCCCTTGATGGCGTCTATTAACCATCAATCCAAGCTGGCACATGTTTCTAACGTGCGTCCCCGCTGGCGCGCGTTTCTAACGCGTGCCCACCGGCACCGCGTCTCTGACGCGAACCACCCGCGCCGCTTGGCCGACAATCGTCCAACGGCCGCGTCGCAGACGCGAAACCGGGAGGCACGCGTTAGAAACGCGCGCCAACAACACCGCATTATTCACCAAAAAGGGCACCCCTCTCGGGGTGCCCTTTTTCATTCTACCACTTCGCTCCTACTCCTTATCATCCCCCCGCTCCGTGCGCACGCGCTTGAGCAGCTGGTTCAGCGTGTAATTCGTCCGGGCCTTCACCTTATCGGTCCGGGCGTAGAGGCTTTTGCCGTCGGCCAGCACCTCGGTCATCAGCGCGTAGAGGTGGTTCAGGGTGGTCAGGTTGTCGGCGGTGAGGCCCTGGTTGCTGGTTTGGTGCAGGTCCTGTAAGGTCGTGTCCTGGGCCAGATCGGTGTGCAGGGTGCGCAGGGCGGCGGTATCCGCTGCCGGGTGGCCCTTGGCGGCCAGGGCCGCTTGGTTGGCGTCCAGGTTCTGCAGCAGGGTTTTAAGCCGGTCCTCCAGGCGCTCCATGTCGCCGGAGTTGCGGGCCGCGCGCACCTCCTTGATGCCAAACGAGGTGGCCGGCACCGTGAGCGGCGCGGCCCGGCGCACCCGCGCCTCCAAGTGGTCGAGCAGGCCCGGCAGCTGGGCCGAGGTGCTCTTGATGCGCTTGGTAATCTGGGTGCCCTGGGCGCGGGCCGCGTCGGTGCTCGTCAGCTTATCGGCCGCGGCGAGGCGGGCGGCGTAGTCGGGCAGGAAATTCACGCCGTACTCGTCGGGCAGCAGGGCCTTGAAGTCGGCCAGGTCGCGCGCGACGTGCGCTTGCAGCAGGCGGGCCAGGGGCACAAGCTCTTCCTGGCGGAAACTGAAATCGGGGGTAAGCTTACTCATACACTACTAGCTGAATAAAGGGTGTAACATACCGGTAAGCTAGTAGTATTCCGGCTTCGCCCGCCACCGGCGGCTGAGTTTCTTTTCCCTTGTCCGATACCCTTTCGCAGTGCCCGATGCCGCCTCGGGGCCGTCCGATGCGTCTTCAGGACTGTCCGATGTGCCTTCAGGGCTGTCCGATGCGTCTTCAGGGGTGTCCGATACGCCTTCGGGACTGTCCGATGTGCTTTCAGGACCGTCCGATGCGTCTTCGGGACTGTCCGATACGCTTTCAGGGGCGTCCGATGCCCTTCCAGAGTGTCCGATAAGCCTGTATAGGTATTCGACGGCCTTCCCAGGCCATTCGAAAGAGCCCGGGCCGCCGCGTACCAGGGCCGGGTGGCCCGGTTCGCACCTTATTCAGCCCGCAATAGAACAAAGGGAAGCATTACTGAAACAATTCTAATGAAATACACCAAAAACCACTAAAGTCACAATTATATAGTAGTTATCCTGCCAATTCCTCCGCTTATTTGGCAAATCCCTCACCAACCAACCTCCAACCAAACCGCATGAAAACCACTCGTCTATCCGTTCTGGCGCTTTGCGCAACCGTAGGAATGACTGCCTTCAGCAGCTGCTCGAAAGAGCAGGAAACTGCCGTGCCCACCAGCTCGGCCGCCAAGCAGGAGGCCAAGGCCGAAGAAGCGTACCCCGGCGAGCGGGGCACGGTCCAGACCGGCAAATTTGGCAGCGAATCCATTGTCTATCAGCAAATCAACGGGGAGAACATCCTGGAAGGCGACATCATCCTGGCCGCCAGCCAGCTGAACCCCACCGGTCCGCAGACCGAAAGCGCCGGCCGCAACACCGGTAAGTGGCCCAGCGCCGTGGTCTACTACACCATCGACGCGGCCCTGCCCAGCCAGAACCGCGTGACCGACGCCATTACCCACTGGCAGACCTACACCGCCGTGCGCTTCGTGAAGCGCACCACCCAGGCCAACTACGTGACCTTCCGCGTGGGCTCGGGCTGCTCCTCCAACATCGGCATGATTGGCGGCCGCCAGTACATCAACCTGGCCTCGGGCTGCTCCACGGGCAATACCATCCACGAAATCGGCCACGCCCTGGGCCTGTTCCACGAGCAAACCCGCAACGACCGGGACACCTACGTGAACATCCTGACCCAGAACATCCAGGCCGGCTACGAAAACAACTTCACTAAGTACGGCGTCTCAGGCTACAGCGGCACCGACTTCGGCGCCCTCGATTTCGGCTCCATCATGATGTACGGCTCGTTCAGCTTCTCCTCGAACGGCCAGCCCACCATCACCAAGAAAGACGGCTCCACCTTCGACATTCAGCGCTCGGGTCTCTCGGCCGGCGACCGGGCCGGTATCGACATTATGTACTAAGCCTCACCACTACCACGCCAGACGTTGGCACTTCTCCACAGGGCACCCCGCAACGGGTGCCCTGTTTTTGTTGAATAACACAATATATCAGGACCCTTATAGTTTATAAGGCCACACCTTTTTTTCTATTCCTTCTATGAATCGTGTCGCTAAACTCGGGCTGCTGGCCCCGCTTGTCCTGCTACTGGCCGCCGGCTGCTCGAAAGACGGCGAATCGGCAGCCCCCAACACGCCCCAGCCGGTCACGTTTGAAAAGCCCATTACGCTACGTGGCGGCCCGGATGCTACCGCCACAGATGTGGTCGAGCTCCCCGATGAAAGCCTGTTCGTGCTGGCCGGCCTACTCAATACCCCGGATGGGTCGCGGGCACTCGGAATAAAGCTCACTGCCACCGGCGACACCGTCTGGACCAAGCGCTACAAATTCGGTTCCAATGCGACCTTCGTAATGGCTTACGGCTGCAATGCCGTAGCTACTGTCGACGGCCAGGTAGTGATGGCAGGCTTCAACTTCACCACAGCGACCAATGCAGTGGTTGAAAAGCTGAATAGTACTACTGGGGCCGTGCTGTGGAGCACCGTGCTGCCTCCAACCCAGAGCCCGCTCATCTGTAAAGTCATTCCAACTGCCGACGGAGGTTTCCTGGCCATTACAACCGGCAGCCAAAACGGCCGCTTCGTGGTGCATAAGCTCTCGGCTACCGGCGCGCTGACGACCTCCACCCTGCACCCCGGTGATGTGGCCACCGAAATCCGCCCCACCGCCGATGGTAATTTCATTGTGAGCGGGGTAAATTCCTTTTATGACCTGAATGAGCCATTTCTGACTAAGATTACTCCCCAGGGCACCGCACTATGGAGGCAAGTCTATGCTGGTATAAGCCTTGGCGCAACCAATAGCGTAGTGCAAACGCCCGACGGGGGCTACGCGCTAGCCAGCGGCTCAGGTAACGACGCGTATAGCCCCATCCAATTGCTCAGAACCAATGCCAACGGGCAGCAGCCGGTACTGTCCACCGTGGCCACTGACATCAAGGGCTACATCAACCGGCTGGAACTCGGACCCGACAACAACCTGATTCTGGCTGGGGTCCAGGCCGAAAAAACGGGCGGTTACTCCCTGCTTCACCCGCTGCTGTTGCGCCTCTCGCCCACGGGTACCGAGCTAACGCGCAAAGCGCAGCCGACTGTGTCAGGCTACGTAGCTTCGGTAGCCAAGGCCCGCAACGGCACCCTCGTATTCCATTCCACAGAGACCAACAAGCTGGTTGTCAAGCGGACTAAAGCGGATTTGGGCCTGTAACGCCAGCCCGCGCCACCGTGCACAACGACGCAGGCAAACAAAAAAGCCATCCGCAAGCGGATGGCTTTTTTTGTGTGGCTTGAGCCGGCTACTCCTGCTTGCTTTGCAGGCGCTGCAGCTCCTTTGTAGGTGTTCTGAGAGTGCCGCTCGCCGCCCGGCTGGCGCAGGTAGCCCTCCAGCCGGTCGTTGACGAAATAAAGCAGCTCGTTGCGCATGTCGGCCTAATGCGCCGGCCGCGCCGTACCTTGCGGCTTCATTCTTTGCTATTGGTATGCTGGCTTCTTTGCTACGGACTTCGTTGGGGCGCCTGCGGGCAATTGGGTTTCTGGAAGGCATTTCGTTTCTGGTGCTGCTGGGCATAGCCATGCCGCTGAAATACCTGGCCGGCCAGCCCGCCGCGGTGCGGATGGTGGGCATGGCGCACGGCGTGTTGTTCGTGCTGTACGTGCTACTGGTGGTGCAAGTCAGTGTTGCCCGCGGCTGGTCGTGGCGCAAGGCTTTGCTGGCGCTGGTGGTATCGGTGGTGCCCTTCGGCACGTTCTGGGCCGAGAAAAAGCTGTTTCAGGAGTAGCGCCGGCGCGAGCTGCCGGGCCGGTTTGCCCGGGTTTGCTTATTCTTGCCGCTATGACGAACACACAGCCCGTTTCCCTGTCGTTGCCGCTGGCCTCCGTGCGGGTGGGTCAGCCCGAAACCTTCATTGGTGCCGGCCCCGACAGCGCGTCGGCCCGGCCCTGGACCTCGGCCATTCACAAAGCCGAAATCAACGGCCCCGCGTGGCTGGATGGCCTCAACCTGGCCGGCGACGCCCAGGCTGACTTGAAAAACCACGGCGGCCCCGACCAGGCCCTGTGCGTGTATTCGGGCGCGCACTACCCCGCGTGGACTGAGCAGCTGGGTTACCCGCTGCGGCCCGGTAGCTTCGGCGAAAACCTGACCCTGGCTGGCGACTTTACCGAGCAGGACGTTTGTCTGGGCGACATTTTCCAACTAGGCGAAGCGGTGGTGCAGATTTCCCAGCCCCGCTCACCCTGTTACAAGCTAGGGTTGCGCTGGAATGTGCCCCTGCTGCCCAAGTGGCTGCAGGACTCGGGCCGCACCGGCTGGTACCTGCGCGTGCTGCAGCCCGGCCTGGTGGTGCCCACCGATGCGCTGCGGCTGCTGGAGCGGCCTTACCCGCAGTGGCCCATTACCCGCGTCAACAGCGTGAAGTACGAATTGCGCGAAGACCTGGCCCTGGCCCGGGAGCTGCTGGAGTGCCCGGCCCTGGGCGGGCAGTGGCGGCGCAAGATGCAGGGGCGCGTGGCCGGCACGCTGCCGCTCTACGACGACGCCAACCGCCTCGAAGGACCCGGCAGCCGCTAAAAGGCATTAGCAGAAACAAAAAAGCTGATTCCGGCCGCCGGTTTCCGGGCTGCGCGGCGGCCGTTGAGCTGCAAGTACCCGCCCAGCCTTGTATATTTGGTAGGCGTTGTCGTCGTAAAATTACCGGCACTGCCGTCAGGAACTTGATTCGGCCCTTTTCCACTTTTTTCTACCCACTCGTGCTGCCCCTGCTGGCGCTGCTGGCCGGCTGCACCCAGCCCGCCCCGCCGCCCGCCTACCGCATCGGGTTTTCGCAGTGCAGCACCACCGGGCCCTGGCGGCAGGCCATGCTGGCCGGCATGAAGCGGGAGCTGAGCTTTCACCCCGAGGTGCGGCTGCGCATGCTTGATGCCCACGACAACAGCCGGGTGCAGCAGCAGCAGATCCGGGAGCTGGTGCGCGGCGGCATCGACTTGCTGATTGTGTCGCCCTACGAGGCGGGGCCGGTGACGCCGGCGGTGGAGGAAGCCTACCGGCGCGGTATTCCGGTGGTGCTGCTCGACCGGCGCACCGCCTCGGGCCAGTACACGGCCTACGTGGGCGGCGACAACCTGGAAGTCGGGCAGACGGCCGCGCGCTACGCGGCCCGCCTGCTCAACCACCGCGGCACCATCATCGAAATTCTGGGCACGCCCGGCTCTTCCGCCACCTCCGACCGGCACCGCGGCTTCACCCAGGCCCTGCGCGCCGAGCCCGGCCTGCGCGTGGTCGGCCAGGTGACGGGCGACTGGACCGCCAAAGCCCTGCCCGCCCTGGCTCAGGCTCTGAAAGCTCACCCCGAGGCCAACCTCATCTTCGCCCACAACGACGGCATGGGCCGGGGCGCGGCCCAGGTGTGTCAGCAGCTGGGCCTGGGCAAGAAGGTGAAAATCATCGGTGTCGACGGCCTGCCCGGGAAGAATGAGGGCCTGGACCTAGTGCAGCGCGGCCTGCTGACGGCCTCGGTGCTGTATTCGCCCGGCGGCGAAGACGCCATCCGCACGGCCCTGAGCATTCTGCACAAGCAGCCCTACAAGCACGAAAACACGCTCGGCACCCTCGTTATCGACTCGACCAACGTGCGGACCATGCAGCAGCAGACCGACAAGGTCGAAACCCAGCAGCAGGACATTGAGCGGCAGCAAGGCCTGCTCCAGCGCCTGCAGGCCACCTACGCCAGCCAGCAGGTGGTGCTCTACGGCCTGCTGGCCACGTTGCTCGGTGCCGTGGTGCTGGGCATCATTGCCTGGAACTCGGCCCGCAAAAACCGCCTGATCAATGAGCAGTTGGCCCTGCAGAACGCGGAAAACGACAAGATCAACCATCAGCTTCTCATTCAGAACGAGGAAATCCGGCAGCAGCGCAACCAGCTCGAAGCCCTGGCCGAGCAGGCCCGCGCCGACACCGAGGCCAAGCTGCGCTTCTTCACCAACTTCTCACACGAGCTGCGCACCCCGCTCACCCTGATTCTGGGCCCGGTGGAGGAGCTGCTCACCAGCAGCCCCGACCTGAACCCCGCCCAACGTCAGGACCTGGCGCTGGTGCGGCGCAACACCCAGCGCCTGCTTCAGCTAGTAAATCAATTGCTGGACTTCCGCAAAATCGAGGTGGGCAAAATGTCGGTGCGGGCTACGGAAAGCAACCTGGTGGCTTTCGTGCGCGAAATCGTGGATGCCTTCGAGAAGCCGGCCCGGCTGCGGGGCGTGGAGCTGCGGTTTGTGGCCGCCGCGCCCGAGCTCAAGGCCTGGTTCGACGGCAACATTCTGGACAAGGTCTTCTTCAACCTGCTCTCCAACGCCCTGAAATTCACCCCCGACCAGGGCCGCATCACCATCAGCCTGCAGCCCGGTGACGACGGCAAAACCCTGCGCATCAGCGTGGCCGATACCGGCCGCGGCATCTCCGACCAGGACCGGGCCCACATTTTCGAGTGGTTTTACCAGGGCGACCAGGGGGCGGTGGCCAAAGGCTCGGGCATGGGGTTGGCCCTGGCCCAGGGCCTGGTGCGCCTGCACCAGGGCCAGCTCACGTTTAGCAGTCAGCCCGGGCAGGGCAGCACCTTCGTGGTGGAGCTGCCGCGCGAGCTGCCCGCCGAGCTGCGCTCCAGCGAGCCGGCCGCTCCTACCCTGCTCACGCTCGACGAGCCCGAGGCCATTCCCACCGACTTTGGCCCCGACGCCGATGCCGTGACGGCCGAAAACGGCAGTGAAACCCTGGTGCTGGTGATTGAGGACAATGCCGAGGTCAACGACTTCCTGGCCCGCAAGCTGCGCCACGATTTCCGGGTGCAGACCGCCACCGACGGCCACACCGGCTTCCGCATGGCCACCGACCTGATTCCGGACCTGATTGTGTGCGACGTGATGATGCCGGGCCTGAGCGGGCTGGAAGTGGTGACCCAGCTGCGGGCCGACTGGCGCACCAGCCACATTCCGGTGGTGCTGCTCACAGCCCGCAACGCCCCCGAGCAGCAGGTACAGGGCGTGCAGGCCGGCGCCGACCTCTACCTGACCAAGCCCTTCAACCCCACTTTCCTGCTGGAAAGCGTGCGGACCCTGCTGGCCAACCGCGCCCGGCAGCGCGAGCATTTCCGCCGCGAGCTGAGCGTGGACGCGGCCACCGTGGCCCCCACCAACCCCGACCAGAAATTCCTGAACGACCTCACGGCCATCGTGGAGGCCAACCTGACCAAGACCGACCTGAGCGTGGAGGATATTGCCCGCAGCCTGAGCATCTCGCGCATGCAGCTCTACCGCAAAGTGAAAGCCGTGCTCGGCACCGGCGTCACCGACTTCATCCAGAGCCTGCGCCTGACCAAAGCCCGGGAGCTGCTGCTCGACGAAGCGCTGACGATTGCGGAAGTGGCCTACGAGCTGGGCTTCTCCTCGCCCTCCTACTTCTCCACCAGCTTCAAGGCCCGCTACCATATTTCGCCCTCCGAGTTTCGGGCCCTGCACATTGCCCCGCAGCACTGAAACATTATCATAAGTGCTGCAAGAAAAGTGAAACCGAGCCAGTAGCAGGCTCGGTTTTTTTATTTTAAAAGTATTGAAAATCAATGCTATACCTATCGTTTCGATCCTGAACGAATTTTGAAATAAATCAGCAAGCCGAAGCCGGCCCGGGCGCTGACTTTTGTGCTGGCTGGTGGCCTTACCGTGGGCCGCAACTGCAAACGTTTGCAGTGCTTCCCCGGGCTCCGCCGGCCAGGCTTCCCTCCTCCACCCCAAAGTACCCTGGATGCTTCCAAGTCCGCCCGACCACGCTGGTCTGGCGCGGAATGGAAGCTCCGCTCTGCTCCCTCTCCCATCATTTTAACCCACAGTACTATGCCGTTTCTACCCCAATTCCCCCACGGCGTCCGGCCCTTGCGGTGGCTGCTGCTCACGCCGGCCGTGGGTAGCCTGCTGCTCACCAGCCCGGCGGCGGCGCACCCCACGGCCGGCTTCGTGACGGAGCACGTGCGGGCCGCTTTGCCCACCCGCATCCTGGCCGCCCACGAGCTGTACGCGGCCTTCCTGGTAACCGGCCCGGTGAGTGGCCGCGTGGTCGACGCCAAAGGGGAGCCCCTGCCCGGCGTGACCGTAGTAGTGGCCGGCACCACCCTGGGCAGCGCCACCAATACCAATGGCGAATACCTGATTCAGGACGTACCGGCCGGGGCCCAGACCCTGGTTATTTCCTCGGTGGGCTACGTTACCACGCGCCTGCCCATTACGGTGGTCGACGGCCAGCCCACGCAGGTGGGCAGCACCACGCTGAGCGAAGATACCCAGGCACTGAGCGAAGTAGTAGTGGTGGGCTACGGCACCCAGAGCCGGCAGGAGCTGACCACGGCCGTATCGTCGGTGAGCTCGAAGGCGCTGGAGCGGCAGACGGTGGCCGGCTTCGACCAGGCCTTGCAGGGCCAGACACCCGGCGTGCAGGTGACCTCGCCGAGCGGGGCGCCGGGTGCCGGCATCAACGTCCGGATTCGGGGCAACTCCTCGGTGAGCTTGTCGAACAGCCCGCTCTACGTCATCGACGGCGTGCCCGTGCTGCCGACCTACAACCGGGAGCTGGGTGGCCTGAGCAACCAGTCGCCGAACCCGCTGAACGCCCTGAACCCGAACGACATTGAAAGCATCGACGTGCTGAAGGACGGCGCGGCGGCGGCCATTTACGGGGTGCGGGCTTCCAACGGCGTGGTGGTTATTACCACCAAGCGCGGCAAAGCCGGCAAAGCTCAGGTGGGCCTGAACGTGTACTACGGCCAGCAGCAGCTGCGCAAAAAGCTGGACTTGCTGAACGCCCGCCAGTTTGCTGAATACTACAACGAAGCCCGCATCAACGCGGGCGGCACGGCCGCTTACCCCGACCTGAACAACCTGCCGGCCAACACCGACTGGCAGGACGAGGTGTACGATAAGGCCTCCATCCAGAACTACCAGCTGAACGTGAGCGGCGGCTCCGACAAAACCCGCTACTACGCCTCGGGCAGCTACTTCAAGCAGGAAGGCATTGCCCTGAACTCGGGCTTCGACCGGTTCAGCTTCCGCCTCAACCTCGACCAGGAAGTAGCCAAGCGCTTCCGCATCGGCACCAACCTGAACCTGAGCCGCACCAACAACAACGGCTCGGTACGCTCGGAGCGGGGCGCGGGCAACGGCGGCACCGTCGTCGGCACCCTGACGCAGATTCCGACCCTGCCGGTGCGCAACCCCGACGGCACCTACGCCACCAACCCCTTCAACAGCAGCTTCGACAACCCAGTGGGCAACCTGCTGGAAACCCGCAACAAGGCTCTGATTTACCAGGCTATCGGCAACCTCTACGGCGAGCTGGACGTGCTGAGCAACCTACAGCTGCGCTCCTCGGTGGGCATCGATTTCCGCTCGCAGGTGGAGAATGAGTACGTAACCCGGGAGTTTCCCGGCAACCGCCAGACCACCACGCCCGACCCGGCCACGCTGGGCGCGGCCCGCACCGGCACCGACCAGCAGGTGATCTGGCTGAACGAAAACACGCTGACCTACAACCCCGACCTGGGCGCCAAAAACCGCCTGACGCTGCTGGCCGGCCAGTCGGTGCAGGCCTCGAACCGCTTCACGTCCAACGCCCGCGGCACGGGCTTCCCCTCCAACGCGGTGCCGTACCTGTACGCGGCTACGGCCAACCGTTCGGTGAGCAGCTACGAGGAAGAGTGGGGCCTGTTCAGCGTGTTCGGCCGTGCCATCTACAACTACGACGAGCGGTACCTGGCCACCGTCAGCCTGCGGACCGACGCCTCGTCGCGCTTCGCCAAAAACAAGCGGTTCGGCTATTTCCCGGCCGTGAGCCTGGGCTGGAACGTGAGCAAGGAAAGCTTCTTCCCGCAGAGCACCGCCATTTCCAACCTGAAAGTGCGGGCTTCCTACGGCGAAAACGGCAACCAGGAAATCGGCAATTACGCCCGCTTCACCACCTACGGCTCGGGCGCTGGCTACCAGGGCTCGGGCGGCAGCATCGCGGGCGGCATTTCGCCCGAGCGCATCGGCAACGCCGACGTGAGCTGGGAGCGGACCAAGCAAACCAACTTCGGCGTAGACGTGAGCCTGCTGCGCGACAAGCTCAACTTCACGGCCGACCTCTACCAGAAGCGCAGCACCGACCTGCTGTTTGAAGTGCCCCTGCCCTTGAGCAGCGGCGCTCAGACCCTGAACATCATCCAGAACCTGGGTGAGGTGGAAAACAAGGGCCTGGAGTTGGGGCTGAACACGACCAACGTGCAGTCGGACAACGGCGGCTTCGCCTGGACCACCCAACTGAACTTCACCCTGAACCGCAACAAGGTTATCAACATCGGGACCGTGCGCAACGAGCAGGGCGTGGTTTCGGACCGCAAGATTATCGGCGACTACTCCATCGTGCAGGCCGGCCTGCCGCTGGGCACGTTCTACGGCCTGCAAACCGACGGCATCTTCCAGACCGACGACGAGGCCAAGAAGCTGAACCCCGAAGCCCGGGCCGGCGACATCCGCTTCAAGGACTTGAACGGCGACAATAAAATCACGGACGCCGACCGCACGGTGATTGGCAACAGCAACCCCAAATCCATTGCCGGCGTCACCAACACGTTCAGCTACAAAGGTCTGGAGCTGAGCGTCTTCTTCCAGGGCTCCTTCGGCAACGACATCTACCACGAAAACCGCCGCAGCACCGAGGGCATGTACCAGGCCCTGAACCAGACCACGCGGGTGCTGAACCGCTGGACGCCGACCAACCGTGATACCGACGTGCCGCGGGCGGTGCTGAACGACCCGGCCGGCAACAACCAGGTGTCGAACCGCTTCATCGAGGACGGCTCCTACGTGCGCCTCAAGAACGTGACCCTGGCCTACGCCCTGCCCTCGGGCCTGATGCAGAAAGCCGGTATCAGCGGCATCCGGGTGTACGTCACGGGCCAGAACCTGCTGACCTGGACCGACTACACCGGCTACGACCCCGAAGTTAGCGCCGACCCCTTCTCCAGCACCGGCTTCGGCCGCGACCTGGGCGTGTACCCGCAGTCGCGCACTTACACGGTAGGCCTGAACGCTACTTTCTAACCGACTCCCACCCATGAAAAAGATAGTCTACCCCATTCTGGCCGCCGTGCTGCTCACTACGGGCTGCGACAGTGTGCTGGAAAAAGAGCCCCTGCCCAGCATCACGCCCGTCAACTTCTTCCAGAACCGCGACGACGCCGAGGCCGCCATTACCGCCGCCTACGACGCCTTGCAGCAGGAAGGCACCTACGGCCTGGACCTGATTGCCACCGGCGAAATGCCCTCCGACAACGCCACCAGCGAAAACGGCGACGTGACGCCCCTGGATAAGTTTACCTGGCGGCCCACCACCAAGCAGGTGCGCACCATCTACACGGCCTCCTACATCGGCATCAACCGGGCCGACGCGGTAATTAAGTACGTGCCGGGCATCGACATGCCGGCGGCCCGCAAAAACGAGATTCTGGGCGAAGCCCGCTTCCTGCGCGCCCTGCACTTCTTCAACCTGGTGCGCCTCTACGGCGGCGTGCCGCTGCGCCTGGAGCCCACCGAAACCGCCGAGCCCGGCGCCCTGAATCTGGGCCGCGCCAGCGTGGACCAGGTCTACCAGCAGATCATCACCGACCTGACCCAGGCCGCCGACCTGGCCCCGGCCGGCTCGGCCTCCGACCGGAGCCGGGCCACCCGCGGCTCGGCCAACGCCCTGCTGGCCCGGGTGCAGCTCACCCAGCGCAACTGGTCGGCCGCCGCCGCCGCCGCCGAGAAGGTCATCAGCAGCAACCTCTACGTGCTGGCCGGCACGCCCAAGGAGCTGTACCCGGCCAATAACAACCGCGAATCGGTGTTTGAGGTGCAGTTTGCCGGCGCCGACGACGGGGGCAACATCTTCCCCGACGTGGCTTTGCCCGCCCCGCCCGCCACGTACTCGTTTCCCAAGTTCAACATTCCGACCCCGGAGCTGCTCAACGGCGGCCCCAACTCGGCCGATACCGCCACCTATGCCCCCGGCAACCCGCTGCAGCGGCGCACCGACCGGCGCTGGGCCTACGTGGGCAACAAGCCCGGCGGGCGCGACCATGTCAGCTACATCGACGGCGGCAAGGGCTCGGGCAACGACAACGGCCCCTTCGTGTACAAGTGGTCGGGCAACCCGAACGGCTTCAACTCGGCCGACAACACCTACGTGCTGCGCTTTGCCGACGTGCTGCTGATGCAGGCCGAAGCCCTGAACGAGCAGGGTCAGTCGGGAGCCGCCCTGACGCCGCTGAACCGCGTGCGGACCCGTGCCGGCCTGGCCGAGCTGACCGCCGCTTCGCCCGAAGCGGCCAGCCAGGCTACCCTGCGCAACGAAATCGACCGGCAGCGCCGCCTGGAGCTGGCCTTCGAGGGCGAGCGGTGGTTTGACTTGCTGCGCTACGCCCGCCACGAGCTGGCCGCGCCCACGGTGAGTCACCCCAAGGATGCTTTCGACGAGATTTTCAACAAGCTGGGCCGGCGCGACGCCAACTACCTGCTGCTGCCCATTCCGCAGCAGGAAACCAACAACAACCCGAATGTAACCCAGAACCCTGGGTACTAACCGCCTGGGGCGCTGTAACGCCCCAGGCTTTGTTTTGCGCGGCCGAGGACTAGCCTGACCGCGCGAAGCCGGGGCCGGTTTCGGTGTGGGAGAGAAACGAAACCGGCCCGCAGGCTTCTCCTTTTTTCGCCGCAGCCAAGGCGCTGCTGCCCGCTTTTATCCCCCTGCTTTTTGCTCTCCTTCCCCGCTTTTATGCTTCGAATTCCCGCTTCTGCTTATTCCTTGCTGCTCCTCTTGGGCCTGAGCCTTGGCACCGGCTGCCAGCGCCCACCCCAGGCCAGCGGCGCGGCTACTACCGGCCGCACCCCGGCTTTCTGGCTGACCACGCCCGATAAGTCGGTGCTGTTTCAGCCGCAGGCAGCCCCGGCCTGGAGCGCCGCGCAGCCCACCGGCGACGTGATTGAAGTAGACGACAAGCAGACGTTTCAAACCATTGACGGCTTTGGCTACTGCCTCACCGGCGGCTCGGCCGAGCTGCTGCACCGCATGGGCGCCACCGAGCGCAAGGCCCTGCTGCAAGAGCTGTTTGGCACCAGCGGCAACCAGATTGGCGTGAGCTACCTCCGCCTGAGCATCGGGGCTTCCGACCTCGATGCCCAGGTTTTCAGCTACGACGACCTGCCCGCCGGCCAGACGGACCCCACCCTGGCGAAGTTCAGCCTGCAGCCCGACAAAGCCCACCTGATTCCGGTGCTCAAGGAAATTCTGGCCATTAATCCCAGCATCAAGCTGCTCGGCTCGCCCTGGTCGCCGCCGCCGTGGATGAAAACCAACGGCAACTCGAAGGGCGGCTCGCTCAAGCCCGAGTTTTACGACGCCTACGCCCGCTACTTCGTGAAGTACGTGCAGGGCATGCGGGCCGAGGGCATCCGCATCGACGCCATAACGGTGCAGAATGAGCCCCTGCACCCGGGCAACAACCCCAGCCTGCTGATGCTGGCCGAGCAGCAGGCCGAGTTCGTGAAAAAGCACCTCGGCCCGGCTTTCGAAAAGGCCAAAATCGACACGAAGATTATCGTCTACGACCACAACGCCGACAAGCCCGACTACCCCATCAGCATTCTGAACGACCCCGAGGCCAGGAAGTACATCGACGGCTCGGCCTTTCACCTCTACGCCGGCCCGATTGAGGCCCTGAGCCAGGTGCACGACGCCCACCCCGACAAGAACCTGTACTTCACCGAGCAGTGGGTGGGCTCGAAAAGCCAGTTTGCCGAAAACCTGCCCTGGCACGTGCGCACCCTCATCATCGGGGGCACGCGCAACTGGGCCCGCACGGTGCTGGAGTGGAACCTGGCCGCCGACCCGCAGCAAAATCCGCACACGCCCGGCGGCTGCACCGAGTGCCGCGGCGCCCTGACGCTCGACGGCAACCAGGTGACGCGCGAAGACGCCTACTACATCATTGCCCACGCCAGCAAGTTTGCCCGCCCCGGCTCGGTCCGCATCGGCTCCAACGTGCCCGACAAGCTGCCCAACGTGGCCTTCAAAGCCCCCAACGGCGACAAGGTGCTGGTGGTGCAGAATGACAGCCCCGCGGCCCGCACCTTCACCATCCGCCACCAGGGCCGAAGCTTTGCCAGCACGCTGGCCGCCGGCGCCGTGGGCACCTACGTGTGGTAGGCCGCGCTTCTTCCTCTTTCCCACCCCGCCGCATGAAAACCCCGAACCAACTTCTGACCCGCCTGGCCACGGCCCTGCTGCTCCCGGCCCTGCTGCTGAGCGCCTGCACCTCCAAGCCCGCCGACGCCCCGGCTCCGGGCGGCGGCGGGGGCGGCGTCATCACGCCGCCCGTCACGGGCCCGTCGCAGGTGGCCCTGTGGCTGACCACCACCGACCAGGTGGCGCTGTTCCGGAAAAGCACGGCGGTGCTGAATTTTCAGGCCCCGACCGGCAACAACCCCACCATCGTGGTGGACACGACCCAAACGTATCAGTCGATAGACGGGTTTGGCTACACGCTCACGGGGGGCAGCGCCACGCTGCTGAATCAGCTGAGCGCCACCGCCCGGGCCGCGCTGCTCAAGGAGCTGTTTGCCACCGACGAAACCAATATCGGGGTCAGCTACCTGCGCATCAGCATCGGGGCCTCCGACCTGAGCGACCGGCCCTACACCTACGACGATCTGCCTTCCGGGCAGACCGACCCCACCCTGGCCCAGTTCAGCCTGCAGCCCGACAAGACCGACCTGATTCCGGTGCTCAAGGAAATTCTGGCGCTGAATCCCACGCTCAAGATTCTGGGCTCCCCGTGGTCGGCCCCGGCCTGGATGAAAACCAACGCCAGCCTGAAGGGCGGCTCGCTCAAGCCCGAGTACTACGCGGCCTACGCCGACTACTTCGTGAAGTACCTCAGGGCCATGCAGGCCGAGGGCATCACGCTGGATGCCCTGACGGTGCAGAACGAGCCCCTGAACCCCGACAACAACCCCAGCCTGTATATGACGGCCGCCGAGCAGGGCACTTTCATCAAGCAGAACCTGGGCCCCGCCTTGCGCGCGGCCGGACTCAGCACCAAGATTATCCTGTATGACCACAACGCCGACCGCACCGACTACCCGCTGGCTATCCTGGCCGACGCGGCGGTGCGGCCCTACGTGGATGGCTCGGCGTTTCACCTCTACGCCGGCAACATCAGCGCCCTGAGTGCAGTGCACGCGGCCTACCCCGACAAGGGCGTCTACTTCACCGAGCAGTGGGTGGGCGGGCCCGGCAACTTCGCCGGCGACTTCAGCTGGCACGTGAATAACCTCATCATCGGGGCCACGCGCAACTGGAGCAAGAACGTGCTGGAGTGGAACCTGGCCGCCGACCAGAACTACGGCCCCCGCACCCAGGGCGGCTGCCCCAACTGCCTGGGCGCGCTGACCATCAACGGCGGCAGCGTGACGCGCAACACGGCCTACTACACCGTGGCCCACGCCAGCAAGTTCGTGCGGCCCGGCTCGGTGCGCGTGGCTACCAACCTGCCCGCCAACCTGCCCAACGTGGCCTTCAAAGCGCCCAATGGCCGGAAGGTGCTCATCGTGCAGAACAGCGGGGCCACCCAAACCTTCGACATCAGCTACCGGGGCAAGGTCGTCAGTTCGACGCTGACCGCCGGGGCCGTGGGCACCTACGTCTGGTAAGCTGCCCGCCCGGCCCGCCTTTTCTCTTTACCTCACTCCCGCTGCCTACCGCCTGACAACCCGCTTTCCGCCCCGTTTGCCCGCTTTCCGCACCTGTTCACCGCTCTGTTTCCCATTTTTTCCACCACCAAAATTCCTACAGAACATGAACAAAACTACGCTTCTCGCCGGCCCGCTGCGCCGGCTGCGCAACCTGCTGGTGCTGACGACGGGCCTGGGCCTGGCCCACCACGCCGCCGCGCAAAGCTTTCTGCGCGCCGACGGCCAGCGCATCGTGAATGCCAGCAACCAGGAAGTGATTCTGAACGGCATGAACCTGGGCAACTGGGCCGTGCAGGAAGGCTACATGATGAAAGTGGGCTGGCCGGGGGCCACGATAAACGGCGCCACGAAGCAGACGCAGGGCGCGGTAAAAAAGAGCCTCTACAACGCGGGCATGAGCGACGCGGCCGTGGAAACCTTCTACCAGAACTACCGCGACAATTTCATTACCAAGCCCGATATCGACTACATCGCCAGCAAGGGCTTCAACTGCGTGCGCCTGCCGCTGCACTACGAGCTGTTCCTGACGCCCAGCCAGCGGGCCGTGCGCAACAGCGTGATGCGCGGCACCGTCTCGTACGACTCCTACGTAAGCCAGCTCACGGGCTGGTACAACGCCAATCAGCTCTTCACGGACCCGGCCAACATGGCGGCGCTGGCCATGATTGACAACACGCTGGCCTGGGCCCAGGCCAACAACATGTACGTGGTGCTCGACATGCACGCCGTGCCCGGCTCCCAGGGCACCGACGCCAACATTGCCGACCAGATTGTGGCCAACGACCTCTGGAACCGGCAAATCAACCAGGACGTGCTCGACCGGCTGTGGCGCTTCGTCTCGAACCGCTACAAGAACGACGCCCGGGTGGCCATGTACGACCTCATCAATGAGCCCAACAACTACCCCAGCAACCAGAAGATTCACGACGTATTTCAGCGCCTGATTACCTCCATCCGGGGCCAGGGCGACAACCACCTGATCCTGGTAGAGGGCAACGGCTGGGGCAACGACTACAACTACCTGGAGCCATTTATTTTCCCGAACCGCTCGAACCTGGTGTATAACTCCCACCGCTACAGCGCCCAGGGCTACCTGATGGACAACGGCGTGAACTCGACTGGCGGCAGCCCCAACACCATCCGCTTTATCGGCGACCTACGCAACTTCCGCAGCACGCACAACGTGCCGATCTGGGTGGGGGAAACCGGCGAGAACCCCGACGACAACTGGATGCGCGAGGCGGCCAAAAACCTCAACTCCGTCGGCATCGGCTGGTGCCACTGGACCTACAAGCGCTTCGAGGACCGCAGCAACCCGGCCTTCATGCACATCAACCCGCCCTACGTGGTCGACGGCCCGGCCGGTCTGAGCCAGGTCCTGACCAACATTCAGTGGGCCAACTGCGTGCCCAACACCACCGTGGCGGCCGTGTCGCCCAACCAGAACGGCATCGTCAACTACCCCGGCGGCGGCAACTACAACGGCACCACCGCCCCGCCCAGCGGCCCCAGCATCGGGCGCATCTACGAAATCAGCTCCAAGAACGGCGGCAAGGCTATGGAAGTCTCGGCTAACTCCCAGGCCAACGGCGGCCGGGTGCAGCAGTGGGGCTGGGTGGCCTCGGCCAGCCAGAAGTGGAAGCTCGTGGACGCCGGCGGCGGCTACGTGCGCATCGTAAACCTGAACAGCAACAAGAGCCTCGACATTGCCGGCCCCAGCACCGCCGACGGGGCCGCCGTGCACCAGTGGGACTGGCTGAGCCAGGATAGCCAGTACTGGCAGATCATCGGCAACGGCGACGGCACCTACCGCATCATCAGCAAGTACAGCGGCAAGGCCCTCGACGTGGCAAACAACTCTACCGCCGACGGCGCGGCCGTGCACATGTGGACCTACGGCGGCGGCGACAACCAGCGCTGGTGGTTCTCGGACCAGGGCGCGGCCCGCACCACCCTGGCCACGGCCGGCGCGGCCCTCGACAGCCGCCTGCAGCTCTACCCCACCACCGTGGCCGCCCAGCTCAGCTTCGACTACACCGCCGACCAGGCCCACCGCGTGCAATTGCAGCTGGTGGACCTGCTGGGCAAAACCGTGCTCCAGCGCCCCGAAGCCCCGGTGCACGCCGGCCTGAACACCTTCCAGCTGAACGTGGCCGCGCTGCCCGCCGGCGTATACGTGCTGCGCGTGGGCACGCCCGAGGGGCAGCTCCAGCGCCGCCTCGTTATCAGCCACTAGCCTGATTTCCCCACTACGGCCGGCCTTTCGGGGTCGGCCGTAACAGCGGGCCTGCCCGCGCATATTTTATCCTCATGCTCAATAAGTTTCTCCCCTCTCTTGCCCTGCTGACTGCGCTGAGCGCAGGTGGCGCGGTGGCCCAGAAAGCCGCCAACCCGACCCGTAACTTCGCGGCCTACTCGGTGGCCGGTAAAAAGGCCCAGGTATACGCCACCGTAGCCGGCACCGACAAGCGCTTGGCCGCCGGCGAAACCCTCTCGTTTCAGCCCCTGGCCCAGCCCCTGGAAACCCAGGTCTGCGTGTTCGTGGACCCCACCAAGACGTTTCAGTCGGTGCTCGGCATCGGCGGGGCCCTGACCGACGCCTCGGCCGAAACCTACGCCAAGCTCAGCAAAGACCAGCAGCAGGAGTTTATGCAGGCCTACTACAGCCCCACCAAGGGCATTGGCTACACCCTGGCCCGCACCAGCATTGCCAGCTCCGACTTCAGCAGCGCCCCCTACGACTACGTGGCCGACCAGGACGCGAGCCTCAAAACCTTCAGCGTCCGGCACGACGAGCAGTACCGCATCCCGTTCATCAAGCAGGCCATAGCCGCCGCCGGCGGTAAGCTGACCATGTACGTGGCCCCCTGGAGCCCACCGGCCTGGATGAAGGACAACAACAACCGCCTCAAGGGCGGCAAGCTGCTGCCCCAGTACCGCCAAGCCTGGGCCGACCACTACGTCAAGTTCATCAAGGAGTATGAGCGCCAGGGCATCCCGATCTGGGGCCTGAGCACCCAGAACGAGCCGATGGCCGTGCAGAAGTGGGAATCCTGCCTGTTCACCGCCACCGAGGAGCGTGACTTCATCAAGGAATACCTGGGCCCCACGCTGAAAAAAGGCGGCCTCGGCGACCGGAAGCTCATTGCCTGGGACCACAACCGCGACCAGGTCTACCAGCGGGCCAGCACCATCCTCGACGACCCCCAGGCCGCCCAGTACGTGTGGGGCGTGGGCTACCACTGGTACGAAACCTGGACCGGCAGCCAGATGATGTTCGACAACGTGCGCCGCGTCCACGAAACCTACCCCAACACCAACCTGCTGCTCACCGAGGCCTGCATCGAGAAGTTCGACTTCAACAAAGTCAACGACTGGAGCCTGGGCGAGAAGTACGGCCTGTCGATGATTAACGACTTCAACAACGGCAACGTGGGCTGGACCGACTGGAACATCCTGCTCGACGAAACCGGCGGCCCCAACCACGTCCAGAACTTCTGCTACGCCCCCATTATCGGCGATACGCGCACCGGCAAGCTGATTTACACCAACATCTACTACTACATCGGCCACTTCTCCAAGTTCATCCGGCCCGGGGCCAAGCGCATCGTCAGCTCTTCCAACCGCGACCATCTGAGCACCACTGCCTTCCGCAACCCCGACGGCAAAGTAGCTGTGGTGGTGATGAACGACGGCGACAAAGCCCAGGATTTCCAGCTCTGGCTGCAAGGCCAGGCCGCCGCCGTGAGCAGCCAGCCCCACTCGATTATGACGTTGGTGGTCAACTAAAGCCATTTTCGGGTTGCTATCCGGCCGGGGGGTAGAGACGCCTACGTCGCGTCTCTACCCCCCGGCCCCGCAACTGGCTCTGACACCTGCCCCGCCCGCCCCGAAACCTCAGCCGTAGCACCCGAAACGCCGCCGGTAGCACCCGAAGCCTCGCCCGCAGCACCCGAAGCCTCGCCCGTAGCGCCCGAAGCCCTGGCCGTAGCGCCCGAAACGCCGCCGGTAGCCCCCGAAGCCTCCGCCGTAGCAACCGAAGAGGCATCCGGTAGCTAATTTCACGGCTTCGGGGGCTACGGCTGGGTCTTCGGGTGCTACCAGCGGCGGCTGGGACTACCAGCCCGCTGGTTGCCGAACCCTTTCTTTCTCTTCGCCATTTACATTCGCGCCGGCAGCCGCCCCGCCGGCCGCTTGCGCGCTTCTCCCGGTTTCATCAGGCATGACTACTCTTCAAAAACAACTGGCTTTGCGTTGGTCACAGGTGAGCCGCCTGCTGCTGGCCGCCCTCCTACTGGCCCCGGTGGTAGCCCTGGCCCAGCAGCCCATCCCCGACTACGCCAAGCTGGAACGCTACGCGGCGGCCAACGAGCGGCTGCCGGCCCCGCCGGCGAGTCCGGCCCGGGTGGTCATCATCGGCAACTCCATTACCGAGGGCTGGGTCAAGACCGACTCGGCTTTCTTCCAGGGCAAGCCCTACGGCTACGTCGGGCGGGGCATCAGCGGGCAGCACACGGGCCAGACGCTGCTGCGCTTCCGCCCGGACGTCATCAACCTGCGGCCGGCGGTGGTGGTCATCATCGTGGGCACCAACGACGTGGCCGAGAATGGCGGCCCCTACCTGCCCGAGCGCACGATGGGCAACATCATGAGCATGGTGGAGCTGGCCCAGGCCCACCGCATCCGGGTGGTGCTGGCCTCGGTGCTGCCCGCCGCCGACTTCTGGTGGCGCAAAGGCCTGAACCCGGCCCCCAAAATCGTAGCCCTGAATCAGCGGCTCAAAGCCTACGCCGCCCAGCAGCACCTGGTCTACCTCGACTTCCACACCCCGATGGCCGACGAGCAGCAGGGCCTAAAGAAAGTGTACGGCGAAGACGGCGTGCACCCCAACCTGGCCGGCTACCGCGTGATGGAGCCCTTGCTGAACCAGGCCGTGGCCCAGGCCCTGAAACGAAAATAACCCGCCGGCCCACCGGCGGCGCTTGCCGCTTTTTCTCTCCCTTTCCATTTCTTTCTCATGGCTTTAGTTGCCCCTTCCGCCGTCGGTGCCCCGCCCGCCGCCGACCACGACCAGAATACGCCCAACTACACCCCGGCCCTATCGTCGCTCACGGTGCTGTTCTTCATGATGGGCTTTATCACCTGCCTGAACGACATCCTGATTCCCTACCTCAAGGCTATTTTCGCGCTGAGCTACACCCAGGCCAACCTGATTAACTTCTGCTTTTTCGGGGCCTACTTCGTGATGGGTATTCCGGCCGGGCGGCTGGTGCAGCGCCTGGGCTACAAGGGCGGCATGCTGGTCGGCTTTCTGATTGCGGCCCTGGGCTGCGTGCTGTTTTACCCCGCCGCCGCCAGCCGCAGCTACGGGCTGTTCTTGGCCGCGCTGTTTGTGCTGGCTACCGGCGTGGTGCTGCTGCAAGTGGCCGGCAACCCCTACGTGGCCATTCTGGGGCCGGCCCGCTCGGCCCCGGCCCGCCTCACCCTCACCCAGGCCTTCAACTCGCTGGGTACCACCGTGGCCCCGCTGCTGGGCGCCGCCCTGATTCTGAGTCACCTGCCCGACCTGGAAACCGCCAGCGCCGCCGCCATCGACGTGCGCGCCGTGCAGACGCCCTACCTGGCCATTGCCGCCGTGCTGCTGGTTATCAGCGGGCTGCTGTGGTGGCTGAAGCTGCCCAAAATCGTGCACGCCCCCGACGAAACCGTCGCCCCGGCCGGGCAGCAGGCCTGGCACTACCGCCACCTGGTGCTGGGCATGGTGGGCATTTTTGCCTACGTGGGCGGCGAGGTGGCCATCGGCTCCCACATCGTGAGCTACCTGCACCTGCCCGAGGTCATGAACCTGACGCCCAAGCTGGCCGGCAAAATGGTGGCCTACTACTGGGGCGGGGCCATGGTGGGCCGCTTTATCGGGGCCTACCTCTTGAACAAGTTCAACCCCGGCCGCCTGCTGGCCTTCAACGCGGTAGGCGCGGTCATCCTCCTCCTGATTTCGGTCAGCACCACGGGGGCCACCGCCATGTGGAGCCTGCTGGCCGTGGGCCTGATGAACTCCATCATGTTTGCTACCATTTTCACGATGGCCGTGGCCGGGCTGGGCCGCCACACCGAGCAAGCCTCGGGCCTGCTGAACGTGGCCATCGTGGGCGGAGCCGTGGTGCCGCTGCTGTTCGCCCTGGTTGCCGATGCCAGCACCCTGCAATGGGCCTTCATCCTGCCCGGGCTGTGCTACCTCTACATCGTGTGGTACGGCCTGAAAGGCCACGTGCCCCAGCCCGCCGCGCGGTAAGCCGGGCCAGTAGAATTGTTTCGAACAGAACGTCATGTCGACCAACGGGAGACATCTTGCGTGCAGTAGTAATCAAATTACCATTGCCCGCGAGATGCTTCGACTCCGCTCAGCATGACGTTCTTTTTTTGTCTTGTCAACGCCAGACTCAGCGCCCGAACAGGGCGGCCAGGATGGGCTCGTCCTGGCAATAGACGTCGGCGTAGAATTGCAGGCGGCCCTTGTCGGTAGCCTCGCAGGTGTAGTAGCGAATCTGGATGGGCAGGCCCCGGGCCAGGTCGAAGCGGCACTTGTCGCGCTGGGCGATGCTGCGCTTCACGGCCGGCAAGGCGGCCTGCTGCTTTTCGCGCGCCAGCAGGTAGGTGGCCAGCGCCAGGGGCTTTTCCACCCGCACGCAGCCGTGGCTCAGGGCGCGCCGGGGTCGCAGAAACAGGGAGCGGGCCGGCGTGTCGTGCAGGTACACCGTGTGCTGATTCGGGAAATAAAACACGATGTTGCCCAGCGCGTTGTGCCGCCCGGAAGTTTGCTTGATGGTGTAGGGGAAGTTCGTCGCGTTGTACTTGCTCCAGCGCACGTGCCAGGGATTTACCAGCCGATTACGGTAGTCGTAGAGGCGGTAGTGGTTGTCGTAGAGGAAGCTGGGGTCGTCCTGCAGCTGGGGCAGCATCTCGTTCACGGCAATGCTGTAGGGCACGCGCCAGTCGGGCGCCGTCACAAACACGATAAGCCGGCTGCTGAGCGTGGGCGTGGGCGTTTCGGGCTTGCCCACCACCACCCGGTGCGTCTGCACCACCTTCCCGCCCCGGATGATCTGGAGCCGAAACGCGGGAATATTCACCAAGGCATACTCCGCCGTATCAGCCGCCGCTTCCCAGCGCAGCCGCTCCAGGTTCACGGCTACCCGCCGGAAGTCGGCCTCGTTGCCGCGCGGCAGTTCCAGCGAATCGGGCCGGGCTTGCAGCGTGCGGCTCCAGGCCTGCTGCATCTGCTGGTAGGCGCGGCCGGTGGGCTGCACCCGCAGAAAGGCAGGCGCGAAAGCCGCGGCGGCCAGGGCCTGCTCCAGCGCCTCGGTGGCCTGCTGGGCCGCCGCGCCCTGGAGCGGCACGGCCCGCAGCGTAGCGGCCTCCAGCTGCCCGGAGCGCAGGTGGGCCGCGTAGCGCAGCAGCGCGTCGGTCAGGCGCAGCTCGAAGTTGGCCAGTTGCCGGCCGTGGGCCTCGGCCGACACCCCGACGCGCAACGAGTCGGGCAAGGCCAGCAGGGCGGCACTGGCGTAAGAATCGGGGGAGAGGCCAAACTGCCGGGCCTGGCTCAGCAGGTGCAGCGCCGCGCGGGCGGGAGCATTCCACCCCGAGTCGGGGCGCGTCCAGGCGGGTGCGAAGCTGCGCTGGACGTAAAAGGCCTGCACCACCGGCCCGGCGCGCAGGCCCAGCCGGGCGTAGGTAGCCACCGAGCCCACGGCGGCCGTGTCGAGCAGGGCGCGCAGATACAGCACGGCCGTCGAGCCGCGGCGGGCGGCAGCACCTGGCTTCTTGCCGCCTCCCGTGGCGGCCATAGGCCAGCAGGAAAGCGCGCAGCTGACAAGAAGGAGCCATACAAAGGCAGGCCGCACACTGCTTCTTATCTGTTCCATGACGAGGCAGGCAAGAAGGGTGAGAAAAAGCCGGGCGAGTAGTGCTTATAGCATAAAGGCGCGGTATCGACAACACAACCACCCGCCGGAGCCCGGCTGGCAGACCATCTATAAGGTAGCAACTAATTCTTTGATAACCAACGATTGTCTCAGCCGTTGCCGCCCGGGCTGCGCCGCCCGCCGCCGTTCTGCTTACGCCCGGCCCCGGGCGGCCCTCAGCGCGGCTCCTGGGCCACAATGCGGGCCGTGACCAGCAGCTGCCCCAGGTGGCGCATGGTATGCTCGGCGGCGTGCACCAACAGCCCCAGCACCGTCGACGGCACCTGGGCCCGGCCCACGCCCCGCCCCTCGGTCAGAGTGGCTTCGTCAGTGGCGCGCAGCTGGGCCAGGACCCGCTCTACCTGCGCCGCAAAGGCCTGCCCCAGCTCGGCCGCCGTGCAGTCGGGGTGCGGACTCGTGCCTTCCGCCGCCAGGGCGGCCAGCTGGGCGGGCGTCAGGGCCTCGGCGCGGGCGTAGGTCAGCAGCCGGTCGAGCACGCCGGTGAGGTGCTGCAGGTGGAAGCCCACGGACGCGGCGCCGGCTGGTCGCCGCCAAAGGCCGGCCGCTGGAAAGTCGGTGAGGGCACTGTCGATTTCTTCCCGGGCCTGCACCAGGGCGTGGGCTACGGGCTGCAACAGCGGGGGCACGTCGGGCAGCGGGCCCCGCAGCCAGACTTCCAGGGAGTTGGGAGGATTCATCGGCGTGCTAACTAACAAGCGTACGTACTTGTTGAAATGCCCAAATATTTGCTTATTGCCTGAGCTATTATAGAGCATCATTATATTCTTCACTATCTAGTCCTACGTTTCTTGTGGGCTGGCACTTATCTTACGTTTATGTTACAAGTCTCTCAGCGTGGCCTTGCGATGCCCCTGTCGCCCTACCGGCGGCTCACTCCCTTTGCCGATGCGGCCAAACAGCGGGGCGTGAAAGTCTTCCATCTCAACATCGGCCAGCCCGATATTGAAACCCCGCCGACGATGCTGGCGGCGGTGCAGCAGGCCGATATTCGGGTGTTGGAGTACAGCCCCACGGCCGGCTACCCCAGCTACCGCCGCAAGCTGGCCGACTACTACCGCAACGTGGGTATTTCGGTTACGGCCGACGATATTCTGGTGACGGCGGGCGGCAGCGAGGCTATCTTCTTTGCCCTGATGAGCTGCCTGAACCCCGACGACGAGCTGATTGTGCCCGAGCCCTTCTACGGCGCGTACACGGCGTTTTCGGTGGCTACCGGGGTGCGCATCGTGCCGGTCACTTCCTACCTGTCGGAAGGCTTTGCCCTGCCGCCCATCGAGGAGTTCGAGCAGCGCATTACGTCCCGCACCAAGGCCCTGCTGCTGTGTACGCCCAACAACCCGACCGGCTACGTGTACAGCCGCGCCGAGCTCGAGCAGCTCAAGGACCTGTGCGTGCGCCACGACCTGTACCTGCTCTCCGACGAAGCCTACCGCGAATTTTGCTACGACGGCGACTACGTGAGTGCCATGCACCTGGAAGGCGCCGACGACCACATCGTGGTGCTCGACACGATTTCGAAGCGCTACAGTGCCTGCGGGGCCCGCATCGGGGCTTTCGTGACCAAAAACAAGGCCCTGCAACAGGCCGCCTTCAAATTTGCCCAGATGCGGGTGAGTCCGCCCGGCCTGGCCCAGTTGCTGGCCGAAGCCGCCTCGGAGCTGCCCCTGAACTACTTCGACGTCACCAAGGCCGAGTACCAGGCCCGCCGCGACCTGATGGTGCGCCGCCTGCGGGCCATGCCCGGCGTGGAGTGCCCCGTGCCCGGCGGCGCGTTCTACGTCATGGCCCGCCTGCCCGTGGACAGCTGCGAAACGTTCTGCCAGTGGCTGCTCGACTCGTTTACCTACGACAACCAGACGGTGATGCTCTCGCCGGCCAGCGGCTTCTACGCCACGCCGGGCCTGGGCAAGCAGGAGGTGCGGATGGCCTACGTGCTCAACTGCGACGACCTCGACGTGGCCCTCACCTGCCTGGAGCAGGCCCTGGCCGTGTATCCGGGCCGGGAAGTGCCGGTGGCGGAAGTAGCTTTTGCGTAGCCCCGCCCCGCCCGGTAGCAGACTTCCGCCGAGTGCCAGTATAGAAAGAGAGGGTTGCGCCCGTTATCTTGCGCAACCCTCTCTTTCTGCTTTTCACCACACATTCCCCAATGTACACGCAAACGCCTCCCCTGCCCGACCAGTCCGTCGGGAAAAAGAACTCCTTAGCCCTGCGCCTCTGGCACTGGGGCAGCGCGGCCGTCATTTCGGGCCTGCTGACGACCATCCTGTTCCTGAAGGTCATCATCAAGACCAAGGCCCTGGGGCCGCAGTTCCAGGAGGTGCTGCAGAAACAGGGCGTGGTGATGAGCACCGAGCAGGTGCGCGGCCTGAGCCGCATCGTGTCGCACCACATCTGGGACTGGCACATCTACCTGGGCCTCACCCTGTCGTTTCTGCTGCTGTTCCGGATCGTGCTGGAGTTTTTTCAGACCGGCGGGCAGCGGTTTGCCGCCAAGCTGGCCGTAGCCCGGCAGTATTTCCGCCAGCAGGGCGCCGACCTGAAGGACGCGCGCCATTCGCTGCTGGTGAAGTATTCCTACGTGGTGTTCTACCTGCTGCTGACGGTTATGGTCGGGACCGGGCTGGCGCTGACTTACGCCGACGACGTGGAATTTCTGCACAAGCTGGAGCACGACGTGAAGGAGGTGCACAACGTGACGATGTACTTAATCATTGCCTTCGTGGTGGTCCACATCGTGGGCGTGGTCTGGTCGGAGCTGACCAAGGGCAAAGGCATTGTTTCTGACATGATTAACGGCGGCAAGTAAGCTGCGGCGCCACCCCGCGGGCCGGCCCGCCGGCCAAAATTAAAACCGCTTCTGCTCCGGCAGGGGCGGTTTTATCAGTTTATAATCCGACTTTCAAGGGCGCGTGGGCTTCGGCTCATTCGTTCTTTTCCACCACGCTACTCCCCAATTTCCTTTCTACCCCATGCTCTCCTTCCTTCTCCGATTTTCCGCCGCTTCGGCCCTGTGCACGGGCCTGCTTCTGGGCGCCAGCCACCCCACGCAGGCGCAGTCGGCCGCATCCAACCGCTTTATGGCCGACAGCCTGGACCGCTACATCGAGCGGGGCCTGCGCCAGTGGCAGATTCCGGGCCTGGCCATCGTGGTGGTAAAAAACGGGCAGGTGGTCGTCAGTAAGGGCTACGGGGTGCGGGCCGTGGGCAAGCCCGAGCCCGTGGACGCCAACACGCTGTTCATGATTGCCTCCAACACCAAGCTGTTTACCGGCTCGGCGCTGGCGAAGCTCGAAGACGAGAAGAAACTTTCCCTCAACGACCGGGCCGACAAGTACCTGCCCGGCTTCTGCCTCTACGATTCCATCAGCTCCCAGCTCGTGACCGTGCGCGACCTGATGGGCCACCATTTCGGCACCAAAACCTTCCAGGGCGACTTCACTTTCTGGGACTCCAACCTGAGCCGGGAGCAGGTGGTGCAGCGCATGCGCCTGCTGAAGCCCAGCGGGCAGTTTCGCAAAGACTACGGCTACTGCAACGCCGGCTTCGTGGCCGCCGGCCTGGTGGTGCCGGCCGCCACGGGCGGCACCAGCTGGGACGACTACGTGCGCCAGAGCTTTCTGCAGCCGCTGGGCATGAGCAACACTTACACCGGCACCAGCGGCTACGGGCAGCGCCCCAACATTGCCCTGCCCTACTCCAACACCTTCGGCCCCCTGGCCCAGATGCCCTTCGACAACATCGACAACATCGGGCCCTGCGGCAGCATGGTTTCCAACGTGAACGACCTGGCCAAGTGGCTGCGCTTCCAGCTCGACAGTGGCCGCTACGAGGGCAAGCAGGTAATGAGCTGGGCCGCCCTGCGCAAAACCCGGGACCCCAACACCCTGCTGAACACCCGCAAGTCGACGATGCTGCCCACCCACTACATGACCTACGGGCTGGGGGTTTTCTCGGCCGACTACGCCGGCAGCCAGGTATTCTGGCACACGGGCGGGGCCACCGGCCACGTGAGCAACGTGTGCTTCGTGCCCGAGGAGCAGCTCGGCATTGCCATTCTCACCAACAACGACAACCAGAGCTTCTTCGAGGCCCTGCGCTACCAGATTCTGGACAGCTACCTCGGCGTGCCCTACACCAACCGGAGCGCCGCCTTCCTGAAAGGGGCCCGCGCCGGCGACCAGGAAACCTACGCCGCCGTGGCCCAGCTGCAAAAGCGCGTCAGCCAGAAAAAGAAGGCTCCGCTGGCGCTGGCGGCCTACACCGGGCAGTTTACCCACCCGCTGTTCGGTCCCATCAGCATCAGCCAGAAGGGCAAGCAGCTGCTGGTCAACTTCCCCAACCACCCCAACCTGACGGCCACGCTCGACTACATGGACGGGCAGGAGTTCCGGGCCACCTATTCCAACCCGACCTACGGCATTTTCCCGGCTGTTTTCAAAGTGGAAGGCCAGAAAGTGGCCGGCGTGGAAATGCGCATCAACCCCTTCATCGAGTACGACTCCTACCAGTTCAGCCGCCTCTAGGCCGGTTGTGGCGTGATTTGTGCCCCCGGCTCCGCAGTTCCGGCTTCTTTTTTCCTCTTTCCTTATGCGGCTGCGTTTCTTTCTGTTGACCTTAAGCCTGGGCGCGAGCCTGGCCTTCACGCCGGCCCCGCCTTCCCGGCCGGTAGCGGCCCGCACCGAGCTGAAACTGACCCTGAACGGCCAGCCCGTGGCCGTCGACACGGCTTTTTCGCGCCTGGAAGTCAGCACCGGGGTCAATAAGGTGCTGTCCATTAACCTGGTGCGGGCCGACAGCCCCGACGACCAGGGCCTGACCATCCTCATCGACCAGTTTCCGCTGACCACCGGCCAGTACAAGTTCAAGGAAATCCTGAGCGGGCACGTGCGCGACGCCTCCTACCGCCACGGCACCACCACGGCCTACTCCAACGCCTGCGGCCTCAACGACGGGGTGGTGCAGGTGCTGGCCATCGACGCGCAGCGCCACACCATCCGGGGCACGTTTCGGGCTACGCTCTGCGAGGCGGAGGCCCGGCCCGGCACCAAGCGCCGCCGCTTCCTGCTGGAAGGCTCGTTTCAAAGCGCTTATTCGGTTCAATAAGTCATTTCAATCCTGAAAAAAGGCGTCTGCACGGCTGGGCAGGCGCCTTTTTGCTTGTTGTCAACGCCCGAAACAGCTGGCCCCGGAGCCTGGGCCGGCCCCGGTATGCCCGCCGGGCGAAGCACTTGCTTATCTTGGCTTCGATATGGCAACGCGGCCCGCGGGGGCTGCCTTATTTTCTGGCTTGATGACACGGCAACAACCGGCAGCTAAGCAGTACCTGGGCTGGCTCCTGGGCTTCGTACTCGTCAAAATAGCGGCTCAGTACCTGCTGATTCACCCGGTGTACGAGCTGCACCGCGACGAATTTCTGCACCTCGACCAGGGCAACCACCTGGCCGCCGGCTACGTGTCATTGCCCCCGCTCACGGCCTGGGTGGCACGCCTGATTCAGCTGCTGGGCAACACCGAGGGCTGGGTGCATTTCTTCCCGGCCCTGTTCGGGGCCCTGACGCTGGCCGTGGTGTGGGCTACGGTGCACGAGCTGGGCGGCGGACTGTTTGCCAAAGTGCTGGCCGCCACCAGCCTGCTGCTCTCGGCCGTGCTGCGCCTGAACCTGCTGTTTCAACCCAATTCCTTCGACATCCTGGCCTGGACGGCGGCCTACTACTGCCTGATCCGGATGGTGCGCGACGCGCGCTGGCGCTGGCCGGTGGCGCTGGGCGTGAGCGTGGGGCTGGGCCTGCTCAACAAGTACAACCTGGTGTTCTGGGCGGCCGGCGTGCTGCCGGCCCTGCTGCTCACGCCCCAGCGCCGCCTGCTGGCCCGGCCTGGTATCTACCTGGCGGCCCTGGTGGCGCTGCTGGTGTTTTCGCCCAACCTGCTGTGGCAGGCGCAGCACGGCTGGCCGGTGGTGTGGCACATGCAGGAGCTGCGGCAAAGCCAGCTGGTGCACGTCGAGCGGGCCGACTTTTTCAAGGAGCAGCTGCTGTTTTTCCTGAACAGCCTCGTGGTGCTGGGCGCGGCGGCGGTGGGCTTTTTTCGGTTTGCCCCCCTGCGGCCCTACCGGTTTGTGGGCCTGGCCGTGCTGTTTACCCTTCTGCTTTTCGCGGCCCTGCAAGCCAAGGCCTACTACGCCATTGGCCTCTACCCGGTGCTGCTGGCCGTGGGCGCCGTGTACCTAGAAGACGTGCTGCGCGAGGGCCGCCGGCGGTATCTGCGGCCGGTGCTGCTGGCCGTCGTTGGCGGGCTGTTTCTGCCCATGCTGCGCATTGCCTTCCCGCTGCAAACGCCCGAGCAGATCCGCCAGAACCCCGGCACTTACGAAAAGCTGGGCCTGCTGCGCTGGGAAGACGGCCGGAACCACCCCCTGCCCCAGGACTTTGCCGACATGATCAGCTGGCGCGAAATGGCCGGCTTGGCCCTGCGCGGCTACCAACAGCTCACGCCCGACGAGCAGCAGCATCTCGTCGTTATTGCCGACAACTACGGCGAGGCCGGAGCCCTGAACTTCTACAACCACGGCCGCATGCCCGCCGCCGTGTCGTACAACGCCGACTACGTGTACTGGTTCCCGCGGCTGGAAGGGCTGCGGGCGGTGCTGCTGGTGACGGAAGACGACCTGGCGGCCGACGACGCGGTACACTTCACGTCGAGCCGCCTCATCGGCCGCGTGCAGAACCCGCTGGCCCGGGAGCATGGCACCTTCGTGTATCTGCTGCGGGGCCCCGACGCGGCTATTGTGGCGGAAGTGCGCCAGCAGATACGGACTGAGCAGCGTCGGATGCGCGCACGGTAGTCGAGCCGGTTTCGAGCATCTCCACCACCTGCTCGCGCAGCCGCTTCAACGACTGGTGCGAAAAGCGCCGTTGCAGCATCCGGCCAAACAGCTTGAAGCCCAGCCAGTAAAACGGGTTGCGGATGCGGCCCACCTGCGAAAAGGCGTGGATGTGGAAGATAACCCGGCCCGTCGTCAGGTTTTTGTGAATGGTAAACTCAATCTGCCCCCGCTCGAAGTGGCCTTCCAGGGTGCGGTAGTTGTAGCCCCACACCTGCTCTTGGGTGCCGTCGGGCAAGGTGCGGGTTTCGTCGGTCACGCCGCCGATGCGCACCCCAAACCAGAAAGTAAAAAACAGGAACCGGCCCCGTAGCACCATCGTGCGGTTTTCCAGGGGCGCGTCGGGCACGAAAATCCCGGTGATAAGGTCCGAAGGCGGGAAGGTGTAGTTGCGCAGAATCGTCTGGCCCGCCTGCCAGGAGCCGTGCTCCTGGGGCGGCCCGGGCGGCTCGCCGGGCAGCTCGATTTCGTAGTCGTCGATGCGCCAGCCGTTTTCGGCGGTGTACTCGGCGGTGCGCTCCAGGTCGAAGTTGACCTGGGCCTTGCTGAAGGATTCGAGGCGGGCGCGCTGCACTTCCCAGAGCGGCGGCGCGGGGGTGGCGGTGGGCTTAGGCATGGGCGCGGGCTTCGGCGGAGTCTTTGTCGTGCTCAATGGTTTCGACCTGCACCGGGCCGCGGGCGTGGCCGCCGCTGGCCTCGGCGACCTTCTCACAAAACAGCTCCCAGGTTTGCTGCTGCACCCGCTTGCCCATGCCCAGCGTGTCGTAGGCAAAGGCCACGAGTCCGTCGCGGGAGCGGGCCCAGGAATGAATTTCGAAGCGCAGCGCGCCCTTGTCCAGCGACTCAACGGAAAATTTGATGCGCCCGGCTTCGGGGTGGTCTTCCAGGGTAATCAGCTCGAAGCAGGCCGGGGTAACTTCCGTGACGCGCACCGAGCCGTTCCAGGGGCCCAGGATTTTGATGGAAAACTCGTCGTCCTGCCGCAGCCGGTGGCTCTGGCCTTTCACCTTCTCAAACTCGGCCAGCAGATCGGGCGAATAGTGCTCCACGTTGCACTGAATGGCATCCATCAGCTCCTCGGCCGACAGCGCGGGCTGGTCGATGTCAACAAAGTAGCGCCGCTCAAACAGGGGGCCGGAGCCGGTGCTGGCGGGTTGCTCGGGTTTTTTCATAACTGAAAGGGGCCGCCGAATGGGTGAAGCCGGCCGTGTAGCTCCTAACGCGGGCAGTCGGGCGCGGGTTGGATTTTCGGGTCCCGCCGCGCCCGCGCATTTCCCGCTACTTTTGCAGCTTCCTCACCAGCTTCGCCCCGCCGCATGCGCACTTCCCGGCTTGCCCAGTTTCTGCTCACGACCCGCTTCGTGGTGGCCCTCTACGCCGTCCTGACGGTGCTGATCAGCTTTCAGCACTACTTCAAGGGCACGATCAACAACTACCTTATCTTCGTCAAGCCGTTTTTCAACCTGCTGGAGGGCAAAAACCTCTACCTCGAATACCCCGCCTACTACTACGACACCTACAAGTACAGCCCGGTGTTTGCCCTGTTCATGGGCCTCTTTGCCTGGATGCCCAACTGGCTCGGGCTGCTGCTCTGGAACGTGCTCAACAACACGGTGCTCTACACCGCCGGCCGCCGCCTGTTCCCGGAAGTGCGCCGGCAGCTGCTGTTTCTGCTCCTGATTTTCATCGACGTCATGACGGCCCTGCACAACAGCCAGGCCAACTGCCTGCTGGTGGGCCTGATGCTGTGGACCTACCTGAACCTGGAAAACCGCAAGCCCGTATGGGCCGGCCTGTGCCTGGCCCTGGCCTTCCTGATCAAGATTTACGGCATCGGCATCGGGCTGCTGTTTCTGTTTTACCCCGGCTTCTTCCGCAACAGCTTCTGGGCCGGGCTCTGGATAGTGGTGCTGGGCTTCACGCCGCTGCTGGTCGTGAGCTGGGCCGAGTTTCAGATGATCTACGTGGCCTGGTACGACATCGTGCGGGCCTCGGCCACCGGCGTGCAACTCTCATTGATGGGCGTGCTCGACACCTGGCTGGGCCTGCACGTGTCGAAGGGCGCGGTGCAGCTCACGGGCCTGGTGGCGCTGCTGCTGCCCCTGGGCTATTGGCGCCGCTGGCAGGAAACCCATTACCGCCGCCTCTACGTGGCCTCCATCCTGATTTTCGTGGTGATATTTAACCAGATGGCCGAGTCGCCCACCTTTATTATTCCGGTGGTGGGCTTCGTGTTCTGGTTTCTGCACTACCGCCGCAGCACCCCGCTGGCCTGGCCGCTGTTCGGGCTGGTGGCCTTGTTCACGTCTTTGTCGGCCACCGATATCTACCCCCACTTCATCCGCGACGGGGTTTTCGACGCCTACAAAATCAAGGCCGTGCCCATGATTCTGGCCTGGGCCGTCATTCAGGGCCAGCTGCTGTTTTATCCCCGCTGGCGCGAGCGGCTGGCCGCCGCCGCCGACACCGCCGAGCAGGAAACCCTGGCCGCCGAAGCCGTAGCCCAGTAGCGCGAAAAGACCGTCATGCTGAGCTTGCCGAAGCATCTCTACCGCAGAAGTAATCAAGTTACCATTGCGGTAGAGATGCTTCGGCAAGCTCAGCATGACAGACGCGGGCCAATAATATCAGCACTACTCCCCGCGCATTGCCCCAAGCCCCGCCCCTGCCGTATAGCAGCAGGCGGGGCTTTTTCGTGCGCCAAAACAGTCCGCGCCGCCCGAACGAAAAACTCACTCATTCACTCCTTCACCACCTCACCGTTGTACCGCCCCTACCACCCGCCCGCCGACCCGCAGCTTGTGCGCGAGCTGACCCAGACCCAGCAGGAGCTGCGCACCCACGTGCGCCTGCTGCCCCTCACCCACGAGCCCGAGTTTATTGCCGGCTGCGACTCGTCGTTTCCCACCCCCGAAACCATTCTGTCGGTGTTCGTGGTGCTGCGGTTTCCGTCGCTGGAGCTGGTCGAGAAGGTGTACCATACCGGGCCGGTGGAGGTGCCCTACGTGCCGGGCTTCCTCTCGTTTCGGGAGGCGCCCAACGTGCTGCGGGCCTACGAAAAGTTGAGCCGCAAGCCCGACATCATCATGGTCGACGGGCACGGCATTGCCCACCCGCGCCGCATGGGCATTGCGGCCCACATCGGCGTCATGCTGGATACGCCCACCTTTGGCGTGGCCAAGCAGAAGCTCACCGGCAGCTTCCCCGAGCCAGCCATTACCAGGGGCAGCATCAGCCCCCTCACCGATAAAACCGGCGAGCTGCTGGGCGAGGTTATCCGTTCCAAAGACAAGGTGCTGCCGCTGTTCGTGAGCCCCGGCCACCGCTGCGACCAGGCCACGGCCACCCGCCTCACCCTGGCCTGCCTGCGCGGCTACAAGCTGCCCGAGCCCACCCGCCTGGCCGACCACTGGGCCGAGGAGTTCAAGAAGGAGCTGCGCTAACCCCCAGGCCGCCGCCCCGGGCTATACCAGCGGCGGCCCATCTTCCGGCAGCGGTATTTTATGGTAGTCAGAGCTCCGGAAAACGTCGGAGTACCCACGTAAGATTACTTCTATAGTCCGGAAAACTTCGCGGCACCCAGGTAAGCGTACTTTGATGGTCCGGAAAACTTCGGCATACCCGCGCAAGCTTTCGTGGACACTCCCGAAAACTCCGGGGTACTCACGAAACGTTACTTAGGTACTCCCGAAAACTCCGGGGTACTTACGAAACGTTACTTAGGCACTCCCGAAAACTCCGGGGTACTTACGAAACGTTACCTAGGCACTCCCGAAAACTCCGGGGTACTTACGAAACATTTCCCGGATACTCCAACAAACTTTTCACTACCCACCCTTCTCAGGATGAGCCCCTGTAAGAACGTGGGGGTGCTTTCCACGCTTTTGCGACTTGTTTCTCAACTAAACCATACGCATCCCCCAGAGTCGACAGGCTCCCCCTCTCCTTTTCGGACTCTGCGCATCAAGCAGATGCGGGGCCGGGGGGGTGAGCCGCCCAGCCCTACCCAATAGCCGCGTTTTCAAACGCGCCCCGCAACGCCCGCAGCGAGCGGCCGGCCTCCACGGGCAGATTCAGCAGCCGGGCCACGGCCTCGAACACCGGCCGGGGCGACGCCGCCTCAGCCATAATACCGCGCTCCAGCGGCTGTTGCTGCGACTTCGACAGCTTCCCGCCGTCGGGCCCCGGCAGCAGCGGGTGGTGCACCAGCCGGGTGTGCAGAAACGGAGTAGTAGCGGCTGAGAAGCCCGCCAGCCAGCGCTGGGCGGCCGTGCTGGGCAGCAAATCGACGCCGCGCACAATCAGGGTGACGCCCAGGCGCACGTCGTCGACGATGGAGCCGATCTGGTAGGCCGGCACGCCATCCTTTTTGCGCACCACGAAGTCGCCCAGCTCCCGGGCCAGCTCCAGGGCCAGGGGCCCCAGCCACAAATCGTTGAAGGAAACCAGGGTGCCCGGCGCTACGTGGGCCCGCCAGGCCGCCTGGGGCGTATCCAGGCCCAGGGCTTTGGCCCGGCAGTCGCCGGCATACAGCCCCGTGGGCGACGCAGCCAGAATCTGGGTGCGGGAGCAGGTGCAGGCGTACAGCAGCTCCGGCTGCCGGCCCAGCTCGTCCAGAAACTGCTGGTACTCGCTTAGGCGGTGCAGCTGGGAGAAGTGGCGCTCAAAATCGGCGGGGCCGCTGGGGCCGTGGTCGTAGTCGATACCCAGCCACTCGATGGTGCGGAAGATGTTCTCCAGATACGCCGGCCGCAGCCGGGCCCGGTCCAGGTCGTCGATGCGCAGGTGCAGCACCCCGTAGCTGCGGCGCACGATCAGCCAGGTCAGCACGAAGTTGACGGCGTTGCCCAGGTGCAGATACCCGCTGGGCGTGGGCGCCAGGCGCGACACGACGGGAGATGAATACGGCATAAGCAGAACGATAAAGTAGCGTGAACCGCCGGAAAGAAGCGTACAGGATGGTTACAATATGTTTTTTCTATTATTCCTGCTTATATCCTACTATCTGTATTAAACGCAGGTCGCCGCCATCTGTTTAAGCAGCTCAACGCATCTGGTATGAAACACTTTTTCTCTTTTTGCCTGCTGGTGGTCCTGCTCTGCGGGGTGCCGGCCGCGGCGCAGCAGCTGTACTATCCGCCCCTGGCCGGTACCACCTGGGCCACGGTGTCGCCCCAGTCGCTGGGCTGGTGTGCCCCGGCCCAGGATTCGCTGCTGGCTTTTCTGGGGCGTAAGAATACGAAGTCGTTTCTGATTCTCAAGGACGGCCGCCTGGCCCTGGAGCACTACTTCGGCACCTACACCCAGGACTCGGTGTGGTACTGGGCCTCGGCGGGCAAGTCGCTGACGGCGGTGCTCGTGGGCCTGGCCCAGCAGGAAGGCCTTATGAGCATTGAAGACTCAACGTCGCGCTTTCTGGGCCGGGGCTGGACCACGGCCCCCGCCGCCAAGGAGCGCCTGATCCGGCTGCGCCACCAGCTCACGATGACCACCGGCCTCGACGAGACCCCGCCCCCGCCCTGCGACAACGAAAGCTCCACGCCCGGCTGCCTGCGCTACCGCACCGACGCGGGCACCCGCTGGGCCTACCACACCGGGGCCTACCGCCTGCTACAGGATGAAATTGCCGCCGCCAGCGGCCTGACGGCCAACCAATTTACCAATCAGCGCCTGGGCAGCCGCATCGGCATGGTGGGGCTGTGGTATAACTACGTGTACTACAGTCGGGCCCGCGACATGGCCCGCTTCGGCCTGTTCGTCCTGAGCCGGGGCAGCTGGAACGGCACGGCCATCCTGCGCGACACGGCCTATTTCCGCCGCATGACCACGCCCTCCCAGGCCTTCAACCGCTCCTACGGCTACCTGTGGTGGCTCAACGGGCAGGCCTCCTACATGCTGCCCCAGAGCCAGCTCACGTTGCCCGGCCCCCTGGTGCCCACCGCCCCCACCGACCTGATTGCGGCCCTGGGCAAAAACGACCAGAAAATCTACGTGGTGCCCAGCCTGGGGCTGGTGGTCGTGCGCCAGGGCCAGTCGGCGGAGGCGTCCAAGCTGGCCGTGTCCTCGTTCGATACCGAGCTGTGGCGCTACATCATGCAGCTCTACTGCAAGCCCCTGGCCACTACCGACGGCCCCAGCCCGGTGCTGCTGGAGCTCTACCCTAACCCGGCCGGCCAGCAGCTTACCATTCGACCCTACCGCGCCGGCGCTGACCAGCAGTTGCGCTGCACCGACCTGCTGGGCCGCCAGATGAGCCGGCAGCCGCTGCCCGCCGCCGGCCTTACCCTGCCGGTGGCCGCGTGGCCGGCCGGCACCTACCTGGTGCAGGTGCTCGATGCCCGGGGCGCCGTGCTTAGCAGTCAGCGCGTTAGCAAGCAGCCGTAGGCTACGCCAGCCTCCCACTAAGCTACTTTCCGGCCGAAGCCGCCCGCGTGTTGTCGGCGGCTTCGGCTTTTTTGCGTTGGCTGATGACGTCCCGGTTTTGCACGCCCCAGGCCTGGATAGCCTGAATAACCGGCTCCAACGACTGCCCGCACTCGGTCAGGGTGTATTCCACGGTGGGCGGCACGGTGGCGTAGGCCCGCCGGCTCACGATGCCGTGGGCTTCGAGCAGCTTCAGCTCCTTGATGAGCATGCGGGCCGTAATGCCGGCCACATCCCGCTCCAGCGCCTTGAAGCGCATGGTGCCGTGCAGCAGCAGACTGTGGATAATGGCAAACTTCCACTTGCCTTCCAGCACGTCGAGGGTCTGCCGGAACGGGCAATCCGCAATTATTTTTTCCTGACTTACGGCCATAACCAGCTGATTTACTGCATTAGTTACAGAATGTATATTGATATACACGCGGGTAACTACTAGCAAAAGTATAGTGAAAGAGTGAACTTTCGGCCCTGATATATGTATGTACATTAGTCAGCCACTAACGAATATTTCACCTTCCGACTTCACTTCCCCTTTGGTTATGCAAACCGTCCTTCACACTGCCGACTCCCGCGGCCACGCCAGCCACGGCTGGCTCAATTCCTACCACACCTTCAGCTTCGCCGGCTACTCCAACCCCAGCCGGGTGCATTTCGGGGTGCTGCGCGTGCTCAACGACGACACCGTGGCCGGCGGCATGGGCTTCGGCACCCACCCCCACGACAACATGGAAATCATCAGCATTCCGCTGTCGGGCGACCTGGAGCACAAGGATAACATGGGCAACCACGGCATCATCCGGCGCGGCGACGTGCAGGTGATGAGTGCCGGCACGGGCGTGGCCCACAGCGAGAAAAACCACAATAAGGACCAGGAAGTAAAGTTTCTGCAGATCTGGGTGTTCCCCAACAAGCGCGGCGTGCCGCCCCGCTACGCCCAGCAGAGCTTCCGGGCCGAAGACCGCCACAACCAGTTCCAGCAAGTAATTTCGCCCTCGCCCGACGATGCCGGCGTCTGGATTCACCAGGACGCCTGGTTTAGCCTCGGCGACTTCGACCCGGGCTTCCAGACCGAGTATCAGGTCAAAAAGGCCGGCAACGGCGTGTATGCCTTCGTACTGGAAGGCGAGGTGACCATCAATGGCCAGAAGCTGCACCGCCGCGACGGGCTGGGCATCTGGGACACCGACTCGCTCCGCATTCAGGCCGACAGCCAAACCCAGCTGCTGCTGATGGACGTGCCCATGTCGCTGTAGAATTGCTGATTGCTGATTGTTGGGAGTTGTTCGTTGGGCGTCTGCTGATGGCTTCGGCATGCCCGGGCGCAGCGAGCCACCAACAATCAACTTTAACTCAGGGTTACAGCTCCCAACAATTAACAATCAACTCCCAACATTCAGAATGAAAACTGCCCCCACCACCTACCCCGTGCACGAGCTGATTAAGAACCGCTGGAGCCCCCGTTCCTTCTCGCCCCAGCCCATTGCCCCCGAAACCCTGAGCCAGGTGTTTGAAGCCGCCGCCTGGGCCGCCAGCGCCATGAATGAGCAGCCCTGGCGCTACATCTACGCCCACCGCGCCGACACGGCAGACTTCCAGAAATTGGTCGACATTCTGATGCCCGGCAACCAGCCTTGGGCCAAAAACGCCGCCGTGCTTATCCTGTCCCTGGCCAAAACCCAGTACGACAACGGCACGCCCAACGGCGCTGCCCTCCACGACCTGGGTCTGGCCAACGGCAACCTAATTCTGGAAGCCACGGCCCTGGGCCTGCACGGCCACTTCATGGGCGGCTTCGAGCGGGACAAGGCCAAAGAAGTATTCCAGCTGCCCGACAACCTGCAGCCCGCCGTGATGATTGCGCTGGGCTACCAGGGCGAAGCCGAGCTGCTGGAAGAGCCCTTCCTGAGCCGGGAAAAAGCCCCGCGCCAGCGCAAGAGCGTCGCCGAAATTGCCTTCGAGGGCCAGTTGCCGGAGTAAAGAAAATTGCTGATTGCTGGGAGTTGATTGTTACTCGTTCAACGACAACCAGGCCCAACAATCAACTCCCAACATTCAACAGTTACCTCTATGAACCACCGCATCATCCGGGCCGCCGAGCGGGGCCTCAAGGACATTGGCTGGCTGCAAAGCAACTTCTCGCTGAGCTTCAGCAACTATTACAACCCCGATAGGGCGGGCTTCGGCCTGCTGCGGGTGTTCAACGACGACTTCGTGCAGCCCGGCAACGGCTTCGGCCTGCACGCCCACGCCAACATGGAAATCATTTCGGTGATGCTGGCCGGGCGCATGAATCATATTGACTCGATGGGCTACCGCGAGGAAGTGGCCACCGACTCGGTGCAGATCATGAGTGCCGGCAGCGGCCTGCGCCACGAGGAGCACAACATCGGCGACGACGAGGTCAACTTCCTGCAGATCTGGATTGAGCCCAAGCTGCAAAACGTGACGCCGCGCTACCAGAAACGCAGCTTTCCGGCCGAAAAGCGCCGCAACCAGCTCACCGCCATCGTCAGCAACGAGGAAGGCACGGCCCACGTCTGGATCAACCAGAACGCCAAGCTGAGCCTGGGCTACTTCGATGCTGGGCAAACGGTGAGTTATTCGCTCAACCCGCTCAACAAGTGCGTGTTCGTATTTCTGATGGAGGGCGAGGTGAAAGTAAACGGCCAGCTGCTGAACCAGCGCGACAGTATCGGGCTCTGGGATACCGACTCCGTAATCATTGCCTGCGGCGAGCTAAGCAAGTTTATCGTCATCGAAGCGCCCATCAACCACTAGCCATGCCCACGCTCCGAGGCCAGATCGGCACCGAACCCTACCGCACGCGCATCACCTCCGACGGCGGCCACGAGCTGCTGGCCGACGAGCCCCTGGACGAGGGCGGCCACAACCTGGGCCCCACGCCCGGCGAGCTGCTGGCCGCTTCGCTCAGCGCCTGCACCTGCATTACGGTGCGCATGTACGCCGACCGCAAGCAGTGGCCCCTCACCGGCCTGGAAGCCCACGTCACCTTCGAGCGTACCGCCACCCACGTCGTGCCCCAGCTGCACTGCGAGCTGCACTTGCAGGGCGCGCTGACCGACGAGCAGCGGCAGCGCCTGCTGAAGATTGCCGAGCTGTGCCCCATCCACAAAACCCTCATGGGTGCCGTCCCGATTACGACGCAGCTCGGCTAAAGCCAAGCGCATTTCTGAACCGAAGCATCTCCGCGGTTGCGGCCCCCACTGGGTGCCCCGGCCGCCGAGATGCTTCCGTGTTTTGAGACCAATCGGCTGAGCTGGCGCACGGGCCGGGCGGCTGCGGGTAGCGGCAGAAATAGCGGCTTCGCTTAACTTTTTTAAAGCGTGCGGCAGAGCCGCGGCGCGGCTCCGGTCAGGCCGGCGTTGGCAATACAGAAGGGGCCGTCAGTCGTGGATTGGGGCTCTGGCCGGATGGACAACCATCTTATATAATATTTTATATATCAGATGGTTGCAGCCAAACCACACTGTTAAAAGCTCAACAATAAGCCCGCCGGAAGTCAGCGGCGCCACCCGAGCTTGGCTAAGCTCAACAATACGGCATTGAGCGAATGAAAGCCATAGCGGCCAGCGCGTTAGGATAGAGCCCAGAACAGATATAAGGAACAACAACAACCTTATCTGGCGGCCTCAGGTATATAGCCACACCACCATAGAGAGCAACTGCGCTTTCTCAACCTCTGTTCTATCCTATGAGACTACACCTTACCTCCCCGAAAGCCTTGGTGCTGGGGCTCACGCTGCTAGCCGCCGCTCCGCGGGACGGATTCAGCCAGAACGCCGAGAAAAAAACCGGCCTCAGCCTCTACGGTTCCACGCTGCAGTACCACGGCGACCATGGTTCCGAATGGTTCAACAACGACAAGATTGAGTTCGGCGCGGGTCTGAAGATCGGGCGCTACCTCACGCCGGGCATCGACCTGGGTCTGGACATGAGCTACGGCGAAATGGCCTTCTCGGCCGATCCGCCCAAAAACCGCGCACAGGCTTTCAGCGGCTTCCGTGCCAACGTGGTCAACATCGGTATTCCCGTTACTTTCAAGCTCAACAACGGCTGGGCGTTCAAGGAAGATGCCTTCTTCGCGCCCTACCTGAGCCTGGCGCCCGGCATCTTCTTCGCTAGTACCGACCGGTTTAAAGTAAACGGCGGCACGCCCGACAACCGCGACCTGTACGCCTTCGATATCCACGGGGCCGCCGGTATTCGCCTGAACTTCTCATCGAGCGTGTCGGCCTTCATCCAGACCGGCCAGCACTACATTCTGACCGACCAGATTGACGGCATCACGCTGAAAGGCAACATCAACGACCGGTATTTGCAGCACACCGCCGGCCTGACCTTCAACTTCGGCAAAACCATCGACACCGATGGGGACGGCGTAGGCGACAAAAAGGACAAATGCCCCGGTACGCCGACTGGCGTGGCCGTGGATGCGAACGGCTGCCCCCTCGATGGCGACGGCGACGGTGTTCCGGATTACCAGGATAAGTGCCCCACCGAAAAAGGCCTGGCCACGCTGGAAGGCTGCCCCGACCGTGACGGTGACGGTGTGCGCGACGGCGACGACGCCTGCCCCGATACCCCCGGCAAGGCGGAGCTGAAAGGCTGCCCCGACGCCGACAACGACGGCGTGATTGACTCGGCCGATAAGTGCCCCAACACCCCCGCCGGCGTCGCCGTAGACGCTACCGGCTGCCCCTTGGATAAAGACGGCGACGGTGTACCGGATTATCTGGACCGCTGCCCCAACCGTCCCGGCCCTGCCTCGAACAAAGGCTGCCCCGAAATGAAGGTGGAAGAGAAGAAAAAGCTCCAGGAAGCCACTAAGTACATCCAGTTCGAATTCGACAAGGCCACGCTGAAGCCGATTTCGTTCCCGACCCTGAACGGCCTGGTGCAGATCCTGAACGACTACCCCGACTACTCGCTGGGCATCTCGGCCCACGCCGACAACAAGGGTGATGATGCCTACAACCTGCGTCTGTCGGATGCCCGCGCCGCCTCGGCCCGCACCTACATGCTCAGCAAGGGCATTGCTGCCGACCGTATCGTGTCGCATGGCTACGGCGAAACCAAGCCGATTGCCGACAACGCTACCGAAGCTGGCCGCGCCATCAACCGCCGCGTAGAGTTCGACGTGTACCTGCCCGGCGACCCGAACCCGGCCGAAACCAAGTATGGTGTAGCCCCCGAGATTCCCGCCGCGCCGGTGAAAGCCGCGCCCGTGAAAAAGGCCCCGGTGAAAAAAGCGCCGGTCCGCAAAGCCGCCCCCCGCAGAAAGTAACATCTGCCGCACCTGCCCCCGGGCAGCGTGAGTAACTCAAAAGTGGCCAGCTCCCGTAGCTGGCCACTTTTTTTATGTCCGGACCGCAGCCGGCCAGGTAAAGCGCAGGGCCGCAAGACTAAAAAGAATTGTACTTTTTGCCAGCCGGGGCTTTCCCGCACAAATTTCACGATTGGTAAAATCCAGCTTCCAAAAATGCTTAATTTTGTCTTTGCGGTAGGATAAACTCGGCTAGCAGCTTGTCTTATCGTATCTTACACGGCTTTTTTCGGTTTGCTCCCCGAGGTCCTCTTTTAGTTCTCTATGAAAGTATTATACTTTTTCGGTACGCTGCTGTTTTGTAGTCTGACCAGCTCGGCGCAGGACCTGATGTACCAGACGCCGCCCAAGGCCATTGCGGCGCTGGCCGATGCGCCCAGCACGCCGCGGGTCAGCGTCTCGTCGAACGGCCAGTGGCTGCTGCTGCTCGACAATCAGGACATGCCCGGCATTGCCGATTTGTCGCAGCCCGAGCTGCGCATCGGCGGGCTGCGCATCAACCCCAAAACCAACGGCCCGAGCCGGGTAAGCTACATCACCAAGATCCGGCTCAAGCACCTGCCCGACGGCAAGGAGCTGCTGGTGCAGGGGCTGCCGGCCAAAGCCCGCATCAGCGAGGTTACCTGGTCGCCGGACAACACGAAGGTGGCCTTCACCCACACCTCCGACCGGCACGTGGAGCTGTGGCTGCTGGACGTGGCCTCGGCCTCGGCCCGCCTGATGCCCAACCTGTTTCTGAACAGCGTGTTCGGCAAATCCTACGAGTGGGTATCGGACAGCCAGACGCTGCTGGCCCGCGCCATCGTGGGCGGCCGGGGCGACACCCCGATTCTGAGTCCCGTGCCGATGGGCCCCACCGTGCAGGAAAACATCGGCCGGAAAGCGCCGGCCCGCACCTACCAGGATCTGCTAAAAAACCCGACCGACGAGAAGCTGTTCGAGTTTTACGCCACGGCCCAGGTCGTGAAGGTGAGCGTGACCGGCCGCATGCAGCCCTTGGGCCAGCCCGGCGTGGTGCAGCAGGCCTCGCCCTCGCCCAACGGCCGCTACGCCCTGATTAAAACCCGCCACCGGCCCTTCTCCTACACCCTACCCTACACCGATTTCCCGCTGCAAGTCGACATTATGAGCATGGAAGGCCTGCTGGTGAAAACCGTGGCCGATCTGCCCCTGGCCGACAACGTGCCCAGCAGCTTCGACGCCGTGCCGACCGGGCAGCGCAGCCACGGCTGGCGCGACGACGCGCCCTCGACCCTGTACTGGGTAGAAGCCCAGGACGGCGGCGACCCGAAAGCTACGGCTCCGGTGCGCGACAAGATCTTCGCGCTGGCCGCACCCTTCGAAACCGAGCCCCAGGAAGTAGCCGCCCTGCCCCTGCGCTTCCGCGACATTATCTGGGGCAACGCCAACCTGGCGCTGGTGGAAGGCTACCGCTGGGCCGACCGCAAGGAAATGACCTGGACGCTGAACCCAACGACCAAAACCGCGCCCGTGGTGCTATTCGACCGGTCGTCGCAGGACACGTACACGGCCCCGGGCACGCCCTATACCCAGCGCAACGTCACCGGCAATGAGGTGCTGGCTACCGATGCCAAGGGCGAAACGCTGTACTTCATCGGCACCGGCGCTTCGCCCGAGGGCGACCGGCCCTTCGTGGACGAGCTGGACGTGGCCACCAAGAAAAGCACCCGCTGGTGGCGCTCCGAAGCCCCGTACTACGAGGTGCCCGTCACGATTCTGGACTTGAACAAGCGCCACCTCATCACGCGGCGCGAGTCGCAGCAGGAAGCACCCAACTACTACCTGCGGGAAGTGAAAAGCGCCAAGCTGACGCCCCTGACCAAGTTTGAGAACCCCTACGCGTCCGTCGGCAACCTCACCAAGCAGGTGCTCAAATACAAGCGCGCCGACGGCGTGGATCTGACCGCCAACCTGTACCTGCCCTACGGCTACAAGAAGGAAAACGGTCCGCTGCCCACCCTGATGGAAGCCTACCCGGTCGAGTTTAAAAACAAGGCCAACGCCGGCCAGGTGAAAGGCTCGCCCTACGCCTTTACCCGCCTGAGCTGGGGCTCGCCCATTTACTGGGTCACGCAGGGCTATGCCGTCTTGCAGGCCACCAGCATTCCGATTGTGGGTGAAGGCAGCAAAGAGCCCAACGACACCTACGTGGAGCAGCTCACGGCCAGCGCCAAAGCCGCCATCGACGAAGGAGCCCGCCTGGGCGTGGTCGACCGGAAGCGGGTGGCGGTGATGGGCCACTCCTACGGGGCTTTCATGACGGCCAACCTGCTGGCCCACACCGACCTGTTCAGGGCCGGTATTGCCCGCAGCGGCGCCTACAACCGCACCCTGACGCCCTTCGGCTTCCAGGCCGAGGAGCGCACATATTGGGAAGCCCCGGAGGTGTACAACGCCATGTCGCCCTTCACCTACGCCGACAAAATCAAGACGCCGCTGCTGCTGATTCACGGCGAGGCCGACAACAACTCGGGCACGTTCCCGCTGCAGAGTGAGCGGTTCTACAACGCCCTGAAAGGCCACGGGGCCACGGTGCGCTACGTGGTGCTGCCCTTCGAAGCCCACGGCTACGCGGCCCGCGAGTCGGTGATGCACACGCTGTGGGAAATGAACACCTGGCTCGACAAGTACGTGAAAACGCCCGCCGCCACGGCGGCCCCCGCCACTCCCGACCAAAGTGCCGTCGGCACAAAAACCGAAGGCAACTAAGCTGCCGGCTCTTACCGCCAAAAAGGCCCGCTCCTCGTCCGGAGCGGGCCTTTTTTAGTTTGGCCTGCTGAGCGCAGGCAACTTAGCGGCAGGGCCCGTGCCGGTAATACCCCCGGGCACAAGTAGTCAACAACCCAGAATTCATGTGCGCGAATACGCGTGAAAGGATGCGCCAGCTACACGCGGCTTATTTCACCGCAGCCGACTATAACCTTGTCAGGCCGAGCTTCGTTTTAGGCACATAGTTCTATTGCTTCACCTTTAAATTCAAACGTCATGAAAACGTTCAAGGTATATATGGTCATGCTGCTGGCCTTCTTCATGCTCGGCACCACTGCCACTTCGGTTCAGGCTCAGGATGCTCCTAAGAAGGGCTGGAGCAAAAAAGCAAAAGGCGCGGCCATTGGCGGCGGAGCCGGCGTGGTGGGTGGCGCCGTGGTGGGTGGCACCAAAGGCGCCATCATCGGGGGCGTGGCCGGTGCCGCGGCCGGGGGCCTGATTGGCCGTAAGAAAGACAAGAAAAAAGACCCGGTTCGTCACGCTGAATACACGCGCAAAGACTAACCTGCCAGCATAGCACGCTGCTTCGGCAGCCACGCAAAAAGGCCCCGGATATTCGTATCCGGGGCCTTTTTGTGCTTTACCATACTTATCTACTGCTTCACCAGCTTCTGGTACGTCTGGCCGCCGGCCGTACTCAGGCGCAGCACGTACACGCCGCTGGCCCACGGGCCAGTTGCCACCAGCAGCGTGCCATCGGAAGCGGCAGTGACGCGGGCGACGACGGGGCGGCCGAGGGCGTCGTGCACGGTGAGCTGGGCGGGCCGCAGCGGGGTGGCGGCCCGCACCGTTACCAAGTCAGTGGCGGGGTTAGGATAGAGCGTCAGGTCGGCGGCAGCAGGGGCTTTGCCTATGCTCAGCGGCGTACTCAGCTGGTTGAGGCGGTAGCGGCGCAGGAAGCGCCATACTTCCACGCTGGCGTTGATGTCGCGGTTGGTTACGCCGATGGTGACCGGCGCGCCCGGCCAGGTGTGGCCGCCCCCGATGATTTTGTAGTGCTCCACCACGCTACCGTTGCGGCCCCCGCCGTACACGTAGCGCTCCGCCGTGCTGCCGTCGGTGGTATTGGTGTTGGGCACGGTCGTGACGGTGGGCGTGGGCGCGCAGCCGTTGAAGCGCGCCCAGTAGTCAACCACCGCTGGGACGGGCACGAACAGGATGTTGCCGTTGTAGGGCACCGTGTTGTCGGCCGTGCCGTGAATTTCCATGACCGGCACCGGGTGCTGGGGCGTGCAGACGCTCAGCCGGCTTTGCACCACGCTGCCCGTCACCGAGCCGATGGCCGCCACCCGGTTGCTAAGCTTGCAGGCCAGCTCGTAGCTCATAAAGCCCCCGTTGCTCATGCCGGTGCTGTACACGCGGTTGGCATCAATCGAGTAGCGGGCCTGCAGGCTGGTGAGCAAGTCGGAGAGAAACGCCACGTCGTCGGGGCCGCCCGCGCCGGGGGCCGTGAAGGTGTTCCAGTAGCGGTTGCCCGAGCCATCCACGGTGCCGTTGGGGTGCACGATGAGGAAATTGGCCGTGTCGGCAATGGACCGGAAATCACCGTAGACTTCCTGCTCCAGGTTGTTGGAGCTGTAGCCGTGCAGGTTGAATAGTAGCGGCACGGGCTTGGCGGCGGAGTAGGCGGCCGGCACGTAGAGCCGGTACTCGCGGGTGATGCCCCCGCTGACGAGGGTGCCCGTAATGGTGCTTTGTGCCTGGCTGGCGGCGGGCAGCAGCGCCAGCGCGGCGGCTACGGAGAGTAAAGTTTTCACTGCGTATAACGTGTGGTTTCAGTAACGGCAGCGGCCCGCAAGGCCGCCGGTCTTCTTCCTACGCACAATCGGGCCAGTAAGGTGGCGTCTGGGTCAGGGCTTCGGCATCAAATCCTGCATCTTCTTCGCGTCGCCGACGCCCACGCCGCCGATGCCGTTGTTGAAAAACAGGTACACCTGCTCCAGCCGGGGCAGGGCGGCAATTTCGGCGGCAACGCGCTGCAAAAACGCCCGGCTGTACTCCGACTTATACAGCTCGGGGACGCCGTGAAACCGGTAGTAAACCATACTGGTGGTAGCTACCACTTCGTCGGGCAGGGGCAGCGGGTGGCTCTGGCTCACGAAGGAAATTCGGTGCCGGCTCAGCTGCTGAAACACCTCCCCTTCCCACCAGCTCGGGTGCCGAAACTCCACCACGTTTTCAAACGCGGGGTCCAGGTTGTCGATTAGGCGCCGCATCAGCTCTTCGGTGTAGGCCGCTTTGGGCGGCAGCTGAAACAGGACCGGCCCGAGCTTTTCCTGCAAACCCTCCCGGATGGTGGCGTAAAACTCGGCCAGAATCGGCTCGGCCGCGGCGCTGAACTTTTTGTAGTGCGTCACCTGCCGCGGGGCCTTCACGGCAAACCTAAACTCCGGCGGACTTTGCTGGTAGAGCTTCTCGAAAAACGCCAGCTCCGGCAGGCGGTAGAAGGTCACGTTCAGCTCCAGGCTGTTGAAGTGGGTGCAGTAGTATGCAAACCACTGGCGCGGGGGCATGTCGGGCGGATAAAACACGCCTTTCCAGTCGCGGAACGAGAAGCCGGAGCAGCCAATGTAGGTAGCGGGCATGGGGTAGAGCTCGGGTGGAAACGGCTTTTACGCAACCTAAAGCCACAATTGCCGCTTCAGCTTCGGCAAAACTTATCGTCCAGCCTGCTAGCGCCCGCCTAATTTGGCGCTACCACCGCTCCATGCGTTGTACAACTATTTTCAAAAAGCAGAAAATAGTTGTACAGTTTTAGCTTCACAGGTGTACAACTATTTTTCGCTTTTTGAAAATAGTTGTACACGATTGCCCGCTTGGTTTGCTCATGGGTTGCTGACGTCAATTCACTTGGAAAAACGGCTGCCTGGTTAGCCCAGTAACCAAAACGCCCCGAAACCACTCAGGTTCCGGGGCGTTGCTAGTGCAGCTTAAGCCACTGCTTACAGCAGCTTATCAAGCGAAACCGGCAGGTTGCGGACGCGCTTGCCGGTGGCGTGGTAGGCGGCGTTGGCCACGGCGGCGGCCACGCCCAGCATGCCCACTTCGCCCAGGCCTTTGATGCCCAGCGGGTTTACCTTGTCGTCTTCCTCCTCCACGAAAATCACGTCGATGTCGTGCACGTCGGCGTTGACGGGAATGTGGTACTCGCCGTAGTTGTGGTTCATGTAGCGGCCGAAACCGTGGTCCATCACGCTTTCCTCCATCAGGGCCATGCTCATGCCCCACACCACTGAGCCCAGCACCTGGCTACGGGCCGTTTTGGGGTTCAGGATGCGGCCGGCGGCCACGGCGTTTACTACCCGCGTCACGTGCAGGGTGCCCAGCTCGGGGTCAACCTTCACTTCCACGAACACCGCGTTGTGGGCGTGCATCGAGTGGGTGAGCTGACCGAGCGGATTGGGCATCATCGTGTTTTCGGCCTCCAGCTTGTCCTTGCCGCTGGCGGGCAGAATGTCGCGCAGCACCACAGCTTGGGTAATGTCGCTGTTGAGGCGAATCTGGCCGTTGACGAACTCCACGTCCTCGTAGGCAGCCCCTTTCAGCGGGCTGTCGGCCATCTTCTGGGCCAGCTTGAGCAACTGCTCGCCCAGCTTGTCGCACACCTGCTTCACGGCGTTGCCGACGGAAGCGGCCGTCCAGGAGCCGCCTTGCAGTGGGGCTTCGGGCTGATTGGTGTCGCCGAGCTTGAAAGTGACGGCCTCAATGGGCAAGCCCAGGGTTTGGGCCGCAATCTGCGTCATGATGGTGTAAGTGCCGGTGCCGATTTCGTTGGAGCCGCTGAGCACGGTCAGGTGGCCGTCGGCCGACAGCGAGGCGCTGGCGGCGCACTTCTGAATGCTGGCATCCCAGACGCCGGTAGCCACGCCCCAGCCCACCAGCAGGTCTCCGTCGCGCATGGAGCGGGGTTCGGGTTTGCGCTGGTCCCAGCCAAACTTGGCGGCGCCCTCGTGGTAGCACTCGCGCAATTTCTTGCTCGAAAACGGCTTGTCGGCGTTCTGGTCGCGCTCGGCGTAGTTGCGCAGGCGGAACTCCAGCGGGTCAATACCGGCGGCGTAGGCCATTTCATCCATGGCTACTTCCAGGGCAAACGAGCCGCTGGCCGCGCCGGGGGCCCGCATGTCCTGGGGCGTATACACGTCGATTTTGGCCAGCTGGTAGGTCAGCTTCACGTTGTCGCACTGGTAGAGCATACCCGACCAGTTAACCACGTTTTCGGTGAAGTCCTCAAACTGCGAGGTTTCGGCCAGGGCGTGGTGGTGCATAGCGGCCAGCGTGCCGTCGGGGTTGGTGCCCAGCTCCACGTACTGCAGCGTGTGGGGGCGGTGGCCCATGCTGAACATCTGCTGCCGCGTCATCGAGACGCGCACCGAGCGTTTCAGCTCCAGGGCGGCCAGCACGGCCATAAACAGCTGGTACTGGGGCCGCAAGCCCGAGCCGAAGCCGCCGCCGGTGTACTGCGACACCACGTGGGCCTCGTCCTTGCTGAGTCCGAACACCTTCGTGACATACTGCTGGGAGTTGAAGGCGCCCTGCGTTTTGTCGTAGATGTTGAGCTTTTTGTCGCCGAGGAACTCCACCGTGGAGGCAAACATTTCCATCGGGTTGTGGTGCTGGGCCAGGTGGATATACTCGCCCTCGACGCGGTGCGCGGCGTTTTTCAGCTCCTCGTCGGGGTTACCGCGGGGCTTGGGCGGGGGCATCCAGCCGGTTTTGCCCCGGCCGGGCTCGAAGCCGTCGTCGCGCTTGGTTTCCAGGTCGGTGGCGTGCTTTTCCACGTCGTAGTCGATGCGGAGCAGGCCGGCGGCGTAGCGGGCCACCTCGAAGGTTTCGGCCACGACCAGCGCCACGGGCTGCATGCTGTACTTCACCTCGGCGTGCTGCAACGGCCGGAACGGCGAGCCGCCGGGGGCCACGTCGTCCTTGTAGCTGCGGTCAAACCAGGCCAGGGAAGGCACGTTTTCGTGGGAGAAAACCTGCAAAACGCCCGGTAGCGTCAGAATTTCGTCGGCGTGAATCTTGGTGATTTTGCCCTTCGCCACCGAGCTGCTCACGATGTAGCCGTAGGCCAGGTTGGGCACGTTGAATTCGGCGGCGTACTTGGCCGCTCCCGTTACTTTGGCCGGCCCGTCGACGCGGCTGACGGGTTTGCCGATATAGTTGGTCGTGCTCATGGATTCGAGTTGGTAAAGATGTCGGACGCGTGCTGGGTGCCTTCGGCGGCCTGCTTGAGGGCCCGCACGATGGCGCGCTTGGCCAGCTCAATCTTAAACGTGTTGTGGCCGTAGCCCTGGGCGTTTTCTACCACGGCGGCAGCGGCCTTCCGGAAGGTTTCCTCGGTGGCGGGCTGGCCTTTGAGCAATGCTTCGGCCTTTGGGTCGCGCCAGGGCTTGTGGGCCACGCCGCCCAGGGCCAGGCGGGCTTCCTTGATGGTGTTGCCCTCCAGCTGCAAAGCCGCCGCTACCGACACCAGGGCAAAGGCGTAGGATTGCCGGTCGCGCAGCTTGAGGTAGCTGAAATTCTTGCTGAAGTCCTCGTTGGGCAAGTCAATGGCCGTCACGATTTCGTCGGGAGCCAGGGTGTTGTCCAGCTCGGGCTTGTCTTCGGGCAGGCGGTGGAAGTCCTCGAACTTCACCGTCCGCTCGCCGTTGGGGCCGGTTACCTGCACCGTGGCATTCAGCGCGGCCAGCCCGACGCACATATCCGAGGGGTGGGTGGCAATGCAGCTTTCCGACGTGCCCAGGATGCCGTGAATCCGGTTGTAGCCGCCGATGGCCGAGCAGCCCGAGCCGGGTTCCCGCTTGTTGCAGGGCGTGGCCAGGTCGTAGAAATAGTAGCAGCGGGTGCGCTGAAACAGGTTGCCGCCGTTGGTGGCCATGTTGCGCAGCTGGGGCGAGGCCCCGGCCAGAATGGCCTGGCTCAGCAAGGGGTAGCGCTGCTGCACCTGCTCGTCCCAGGCCGTATCGGCGTTGGTGGCCAGGGCGCCCAGGCGCAGGCCGCCGTCGGGCGCGGCTTCAATGGCTTTGAGCGGCAAGTGGTTCAGGTCGAGCAGGCGGGTGGGGCGCTCCACGTTTTCCTTCATCAGGTCCAGCAGGTTAGTGCCGCCGGCAATGAATTTGGCGCCCTCGTCGGCCGCCTTTTCACGGACGGCCGCTTCCACGCCACTGGCGCGGGTATAAGTGAAACTGTTCATCAGGTGAGATGGTGAAATAGTGAAATGGTGAGTTGTTGTTCTGCTGGCGCGGGTTGGCGAGGCCGTTTCGGCCCCTCACCCGTGCAGCAGCGCACTATTTCACCGGGGCTGATTCAGCACTTCTTCAATGGCCGACACGATGTTGGTGTAGGCACCGCAACGGCAGAGGTTGCCGCTCATCATTTCCCGGATTTCGGCCGTGGTTTTGGCCTTGCCTTCGGTGAGCATGCCCACGGCCGAGCAGATCTGGCCCGGCGTGCAGTAGCCGCACTGAAAGGCGTCGTGGTCGACGAAGGCCTGCTGCAACGGGTGCAGCTTTTCTTCGGTGCCCAGGCCTTCGATGGTCGTGATGTCGGCGCCTTCCTTCATGACGGCCAGGGTCAGGCAGGAATTGATGCGCTTGCCGTCGACCAGCACGGTGCAGGCCCCGCACTGGCCATGGTCGCAGCCTTTTTTGGTGCCGGTCAAATCGAGGTACTCGCGCAGGGCGTCGAGCAGGGTGGTCCAGGGCGCTATTTCCAGCTGCCGTTCCACGCCGTTGATTTTCAGCGTGACAGTGGCCGTGGGCGGCAGGCCAATAGCCGGGGAACCCAAGGGGGCCTGGGTGGTGGTTGTACTCATATGCTGGGGCGGATAAGTGGTGAAAGAACAGAACCGGGCGCAGGCGCAGCGGCGGCGCCCGACAAGCAGTAGCGCGGGCAAGTGGCCAAGCTGACCTATTTATATCCTTACGCCCGGAAGCAGCCTAGTGTTGAGCCCGGCGAAACTCTTTTTACGGATTAGCCTGCCGGCTGCCCGGGCGGCTTGCCGCCTCATCCGGCCCGGCCACCCTCCTACCGCCGGGTTTGCAGCCTGCCACGGCCACTCGCCGGACAGTACGGCGGAGCCGCCGGAGCTAAATCAGCAGCCCAAATGTTTGTTATATTATTAACCATCAAACGTTTAATACCAAAACATTTGTCTAACCAAGAAAACTATGCCGCTGACATTATTTAGAAATATTCCAGAAAAGCATTCTTCTATTTGTATTCATTCCAAATAGCGTATTACCTTTGTCGCACTCAATCACCACCCCGAATAGCTCCTTCTTATGTCTTTCAAGTACGCTTCGGTTGTATTGGCGGCGCTGGCCTTTGGCTTTACCTCCTGCGACAACTCCGATAACGAAGAAAACGCGGCTCCGGCCCTGCGCGCCAAGATGGACGCCAGCACCCTGACGGCCTCGTCGAAGTACACCGAATCGTTTAAGGATGCCAGCGGGCAGTCGACCGTCGACCTGACGACCTCGAATCAGCGCCTCGACATGTTCTCGGAGCTGAACACCTACATGGCCAAAGTGGCCGCTACCACGGCCCCTTCCAAAGTGGAAGCCGGCGTGCTGCGGAACTATTACACTAACTCGGCCGCGCCCTTCTCGGTGGCCGCGCTGAACACCTCGGGCCTACAGCTGCGCTCCGCCACGGCGGCCTCGTTCTCGGTCACCAACGCCGAAGCCGTGCGCACCTACGTGGATAACAACTTCGCCAAGCTGGCCACGGCCAGCGAGTCGGTGGATAAAACCGCTTCCGAGGGCAAAGCCGGCCGCCTGGGCCGCTACCTGGTCGACGACAAGGGCTACGAAGTCAACCAGATCATCCAGAAAGCCCTGATTGGCGCCCTGCTACTCGACCAGATCGACAACGTGCTGCTGAATGAGCAGGGCTTGAAAGCCAACAACAGCAAGGTGGTGGACGGCAAGGCGTACTCGGAGCTGGAGCACAACTGGGATTTGGCCTACGGCTACCTGACCAACAACGCCATTATGACCACGGACATCAACGCCACCCCGCGGGAGCGTTTCCTGGCCAGCTACCTCAACGAGAAGAATGGCCCGGCGTCGCCGGCCGTGTACATGGCCTTTCTGAAGGGTCGCGCCGCCATCGTCAACAACGACGCGGCTGGCGTGCAGGCCCAGGCCGACCTCATCCGGACCGAGCTGGAGGAAACCATTGCCCTGGCGGCAGTGTCTTACCTGGCGAACTGGAAAGCGGCTTCGGCCCTGGACGTGAAAGCCCACGCCCTGGGTGAAGGTCTGGGCTTCATCTACTCGCTGCGCTTCTGCACCAAGTACGGCGCCGACGCGGCCTTCTCCGACGGGGTGCTCAACGGCCTGATGGCCGGCAGCCAGGGCGCCTGGAGCCTGACCAACGCCCAGGCCGACGTGGCCATCAACGCCATCAAGACCAAGTTTAAGCTCCAGTAAAAAACATTTGTCCACTTCCGTGGTGGATACACTACAGCGCACCGCCCCGGCAACCGGGCGGTGCGTTGGTCATTGCAACTCATGAGAAATTCGATGAAAAGAAGCGTTGTAACTGCCCTGGCCCTGCTGCTTTCGGCCTGGGTACTGCTCAGCTGCCAGAAGGATTCCAGCGGCGACGCGGCCAACCCCAGCACCGAGCCCGACCGCAAAGCCCTGCTCACCCAGTGGGCCGACAGCGTGGTGAAGCCCGGCTACAAAGGCTTCAACGACAAGTTCAGCGTGCTCAAGACCAAGACCACGGCCTTCACTGCCGCGCCCACCACGGCCACGCTAACCGAAGCCCGCCAGGCCTGGCAGCAGGCGTACGTGGAGTGGCAGAAGGTGGAAATGTTTGAGTTTGGCCCGGCCGAAACCGTGAGCCTGCGCAACCACTTCAACATCTACCCCACCGACGTGGCCGGCATCAACCGCAACATCTCGGCGGGCACCTACAACTTTGAGCTGGCTACGGCCATTCCCCAGCAGGGCTTCCCGGCCCTGGATTACCTGCTCAACGGCGTAGCCGCCGACGACGCGGCCATCGTGCAGCAGTACGCCTCTTCCGAAAAGCACCGCCGTTACCTGACCGACGTGGTGAACAAGATGAGCGAAACCTTCGGCACGGTGTATTCGCAGTGGAACGGCTCCTACCGCGACACCTTCGTGAACAACACCGGCACCGACGCCAGCAGCTCCTTGTCGCGGGTGGTTAATGCCTACTCCTTGTACTACGAGCGGTTTTTGCGGGCCGGCAAAGTTGGTATTCCGGCCGGCACCATGACCGGTACGCCCCTGCCCGACAAGATTGAGGCCGTTTACTACAAAGGCACCTTGCCCTTGCAGCTGGCTACCACGGCCCACGCGGCGGTGCAGCAGTTCTTCAACGGCCGCACCGGCCGGCCTTCCCTGCGCGCCTACCTCGACGCGCTGGGTGCCAAAGACAGCCGCACCAACCAGTCGCTGACCAGCCTGATTGATGCCCAGCTGAAGACTTCCTACCAGCAGCTCAACTCCCTGGGCCCCGATTTGTACACGACCATGCGCAGCCGCAACGCCGACGCCGTGGCCTCTTACAACGAGATGCAGAAGGCCGTGCGCATGATTAAGGTCGACATGACCTCGGCCATGAGCATCACCGTCACCTACGTCGACAACGACGGCGACTAATGCAGGGCAGTCCGCTGCAGCGCTACTTTCAGACGACTATTCCAGCCGCCCCGCTGGCTACGTTCCGGTTGGCCTTTGGCCTGCTGGTACTGGCCAGCGTGGTGCGTTTTTGGGCCAAGGGCTGGATTGCGGACCTGTATCTGCAGCCCAAGTTTTTCTTTTCCTACTACGGCTTCGAGTGGGTCAAGCCGCTGGGCGTGTACACCTACGCGCTGTTTGCCTTCTGCGGGCTGTGCGCCGTGCTGGTGGCCCTGGGCTGGTGGTACCGCACGGCGGCCGTGGGGCTGTTTGTGAGCTTCACCTACATCGAGCTCATGGACAAAAGCACCTACCTGAACCACTATTACTTCGTGAGTTTGGTGGCGCTGCTGCTCGTGGTGCTGCCCGCCGGCCGCTACTTTTCCCTGGACGCCTACTTCCGGCCCGGCCGCTGGCGGAGCGAGGTGCCGCGCTGGACGGTGGACGCCCTGCGCCTGCTCATGGGCATCGTGTATTGCTACGCCGGCCTGGCCAAGCTCAACTCCGACTGGCTGCTGCACGCCATGCCCCTGCGCATCTGGCTGCCGGCCAAAAACGATTTGCCCGTCATCGGCTTCCTGTTCAGCTACCCCTGGGTGGCCTACGCCTTCAGCTGGTTCGGGGCCTTTTACGATTTGACGGTGCCGTTTTTCCTGCTCAACCGCCGCACCCGGCCCTGGGCCTACGCCACGGTCGTGGTGTTTCACGTGCTGACGGCGGTGCTGTTTCCCATCGGCATGTTTCCCTACGTCATGATGGTAGCGGCTCTGATTTTCTTCCCGGCCGAGGCCCACGAGCGGTTCGTGCAATGGCTGCGCCGTACGTTCCGGCTAGGATCTGCGGCCCCGCGCCAACCCGTGGCCCTGGTGTACGGGCCGCGCACCCGCAAGCTGCTGTTAATGACCTTGGGCGCGTTTTTTCTGGTGCAGCTGCTCTTGCCCTTCCGCTACCTGCTCTACCCGCGGGAGCTGTTCTGGACCGAGGAAGGCTACCGGTTTTCGTGGCGGGTGATGCTGATGGAGAAAATGGGCCAGGTGCAGTTTAAGGTGGTCGACGGCGTGACGGGCCGGGCCCGGCTGGTTAATAACTATGAGCACCTGAGCGTGTTGCAGGAGAAGATGATGGCCACCCAGCCCGATATGATGGTGCAGTTTGCCCACTACCTGCGCGACTACTACGCCCGGCGCGGCGTACCTTCGCCCCGCGTGTACGCCGACGCCTACGTGAGCCTGAACGGCCGCCTGGGCAAAGCGTATATCGACCCCACCGTGGATTTGGCCCGGGAGTCGGACGACTTACGGCCCAAGCCCTGGATTTTGCCTTTCGATGATGAAATTATTGGTTTATAGTGCCGTGCTGCTGGCGAGCCTGCTTGCCGGCCGGCCCGCCCTGGCCCAGCAGCTCGTGCTCCAGGGCCGGGTGCTGGAAGAAACGACGGCCCGGCCCGTGGCGGGCTGCGAGGTCTACCTGCGCGGCTCCCGCCAGATTGCCCGCACCGACAGCACCGGCCGCTTCAGCATTCCGCGCCTCGCGGCCGGCCGGCAGCAGCTGCAGTTTTCCTCCATCGGCCACGAGCCGCTCAAAACCGAAGTCGACCTCACGGCCGAAGCCGCCGTGCTCGACTTTACCCTGACACCCAAGCAGCGCACCTTGCGCGAGGTGGTGGTGGCCGGCCCCCAAGCCCGCTTCGGCCAGACGCGCCTGCGGGAGGTGGAGGGCACGGCCATTTTCGCGGCCAAAAAGTCGGAAGTCATTGTGCCCGACAACCTGGTGGCCAACCTGGCGACCAACAACGCCCGCCAGGTGTACGCCCGGGTGGCCGGCCTCAACATCTGGGAAACCGACCAGGGCGGCCTGCAGCTCAGCATCGGGGGCCGGGGCCTCGACCCCAACCGCACCTCCAACTTCAACGTGCGCCAGAACGGCTACGACATTTCGGCCGATGCCCTGGGTTACCCCGAAAGCTACTACACCCCGCCCATCGAGGCCATCAAGCGGATTCAGCTGGTGCGCGGGGCGGCTTCCTTGCAGTACGGCACCCAGTTTGGCGGCCTGCTCAACTTTGAGCTGCGCACCCCGGAGCCCGACAAAACCGTGGCTGTCACCTCGCGGCAGACGGTGGGCTCGTTCGGGTTTTTCAACTCGTTTAACAGCGTGAGCGGCACGGTCAAGAAGCTCAGCTACTACACCTTCGCCCAGTACAAGCGCGGCGACGGGTGGCGGCCCAACTCCGGCTTCGACAGCAAAACGGCATACGCCGACCTGCGCTACCAGTTCACCGACAACTTTAAAATGGGCCTCCAGGTAACCCACATGGACTACCTGGCCCAGCAGCCCGGCGGCCTGAGCGACTTTCAGTTTGCCCAGAACCCGCGCCAGTCGAACCGGGAGCGGAACTGGTTTAAGGTCGACTGGAACCTGTTCAACGTGTCGGCCGACTGGAAAGTAACGCCCCGCTCCAACCTCAACCTGACCACCTTCGGGCTGGTGGCCTCGCGCAAGTCCTTGGGCTACCGGCCCAACTTTGTGGAGCGCGCTGACGCCGACACCCAGCAACGGGAGCTCATTACCGGTGACTTCCGCAACGTGGGCCTCGAAGCCCGCTACCTGACCCGCTACGACCTGGGCGAAGCCAAAAGCGGGGTGCTGCTGGTCGGCACCCGCCTCTACCGGGGCTACAACCACAGCATCCAGGGCTTCGGCCCCACCGGCCGGGCCGCTGATTTTAGCTTCGTGCCCGCCGCCGCGGGTCTGAACGCGCCGACGTCGTCATCGGACTACCGCTTCCCAAACTACAACGGGGCCTTGTTCGCCGAAAACATCTTCTACTTCGGCGAGAAGTTTTCCCTGACTCCGGGCGTGCGCTACGAGTACATCCGCACCCGGGCCGAGGGCTCCTATCAAACCGTGGTGCGCGACCTGGCCGGCAACATCACCGACGTGACCAATACCAACGAAGTCCGCACCAGTCCGCGCGGCTTTTTCATCGGCGGTTTGGGCGCCAGCTACAAGGCCCGGGAAGAGCGGGAGCTGTACGCCAACGTGTCGCAGAACTACCGCTCGATTACGTTCGGCGACATGCAGATTACCAACAACGCGCTGATAATCGACCCCAACCTGCAGGATGAGCGCGGCTACTCGGCCGACCTGGGCCTGCGCGGTGACCAGGCCCAGTGGCTGACCTACGATCTGAGCGTGTTTGCCCTGGCCTACAACAACCGTATCGGCGAGGTGCAGACCTACGACCGCAACGACCGGCCCATCCGCCGCCGCGGCAACCTGGGCCGGGCCCTGATCCTGGGCGTAGAGTCGTACGGCGAAGTGGACGTGCTGCGCCTGCTGCAACCGACGGTGGAGCCCGAGCGCTGGCGCCTGGCCACGTTTGCCAACGTGTCCGTGATTCGCAGCCGCTATACCTCGGGCGAAAACACCGGCAAGCAGGTGGAGTTTGTGCCGAATCTGAACCTGAAAACCGGCGTGCAGGGCGGCTACGGTCCGTTTAAGGCCTCCTTCCAGTTCACCTATCTGTCCAACCAGTTTTCGGAGGCCACCAACGCCCGCAACAGTCCCCAGGACGAGCGGCCGGACCGCAACTCGGCCGTTGTCGGCCGGATTCCAGCCTACCAGATTATGGACGCTTCCGTGTCGTGGGAGCGGCGCTGGCTCAAGCTGGAAGGCAGCATCAACAACCTGGGCAACACCCTGTATTTCACCCGGCGCGCCACCGGCTACCCCGGCCCCGGCATTCTGCCCTCCGACGGCCGCAGCTTCTTCCTGACCGCCGCCGTGAAGTGGTAAGCCGGCTGGCCCCGCAGGGCGGGTTGTTTGGCCGCTGACGCAACCAAGCCCGCCCCGGCCAGTACACGCAAGGCAGGCCCCGCGCATCGGCGGCGGCCTGCTTCACGCAACCTGGCTTTTTCATGGCGACCATCGTTACGCTGACCCTGAACCCGACCGTCGACAAGAGCACGACGGCCGATAAGATTATTCCCGACCAGAAAATCCGGTGCGCCGCGCCCAAGTTTGAGCCCGGCGGGGGCGGCATCAACGTGTCGAGGGCCCTCAAGCGGCTCGGCTCCGACTCGGTGGCCGTGTTTCCGGTGGGTGGCCCCAGCGGCACGCTGCTGCGCGAGCTGCTGGCCCAGGAGCAGATTCAGCAGCAGCCGGTGGAAACCGGGAGCCGCACCCGCGAGAATTTCATCGTCGTGGATGAGTCTACTGGCCAGCAGTACCGCTTTGGCATGCCCGGCATGCCCCTTTCGGCCGAGGAGCAGCAGCAGATTCTGGCCACGCTGCGCGGCCTGCCCGCCGTGCCCAACTTCCTGGTTATCAGCGGCAGCCTGCCCCCCGGCGTCGAGCCCGAATACCTGGTCCGCATCGTGCGGGCGGCGAAGGAGCTGGGTAGTAAAGTAGTGGTCGATACGTCGGGGCCGGCCCTGCACCAGGTGCTGGCCGAAGGCGTGTACTTGGCCAAGCCCAACGTGGGCGAGCTAAGCAAGATGGCCGGCGCGGACGAGCTGGACAACGAAGCCGTGACCGAGGCGGCCCGGAAGCTGGTGCGCGAGGGCAGCTGCGAAATCGTGGTGGTATCGTTAGGGCCGCAGGGGGCTTGTGTGGTGGCGAAAGACGTGGTGGACCACGTGCCGGCCCCGGCCGTGAAGAAGCGCAGCACCGTGGGTGCCGGCGACAGTATGGTGGCGGGCCTGGTGCACGGGCTGGCGACGGGGCTGACGGTGCGCGAAACGGTGCGCCTGGGCGTGGCCTGCGGCACGGCGGCCACGATGAACCCCGGCACCGAGCTGTTCCGCAAGGAAGACGTCGACCGGCTGTACCGGTGGCTGCGGCAGTCGTTGCCGGCCGCGGCGGCCTGAGTAGGCCCCAGTTGTCCGTCGCGTGTCTCCAGGCTCTTTTTCATCTCTCCTATGCACCCCGCCCGCACCTTTACCGCCGCCACCGAAGAAGCGCTGTGGCAGCAGATCCAAGCCGACATCCACGACCAGGACGACCTGTTCGACTACACCGCCGAGCTGATCCAGGCCGGCTACCACGTCCAGCTCGACATCGACGTTGACTTCGGCAGCGGCTTTGAGGGCGGCACCGAGCTTACCACCCTGCGCGCCGTGGTGCCTACGCCCCTGCGCTTTGCCCTGCACGAGCAAACCTGGCTGCACGAGCTGGGCAAGCTCCTGGGCCTGAGCGACGTGGAGCTGGGCGACACCGCCCTGGACGCGGCTTTCGTCATTACCACCAACGACGAGGCCGCCCTGCGCCGCCTGCTGCTGGAAACGCCCACGGTGCGCGACACCCTGCTGCGCTACGCCGATTTCCGCTTTATCCTGGCCCCCGACTCAACCCACGACGCGGCGGAAACGGCCCTCACCTTCTCGCGGGAAACGGCCCTGCTCGACCTCAGCCAGCTGCGGGAGCTCTACCACCTGATGCTGACGCTGCTGCAGCGGCTGGCACCTAATAGCGCCGACGACGCAGCGGCGTAAGGCAGGGCAGCGACAGGAACTCTGGCAATTTCTTTCTACTCTTGCCCCGTTTTTGTCACCTGCAATTTTTCCCTGATGCTGCGTCGTGCCACTCTCCTTCTAGCATTGGGCTGCCTTTTGCTGGCGGCCAAACCGAGCCGAAGCGGAGGGAGTCAGCCGGAAAAGGACTTCGATAAATTCTGGCAGACCTACAAAGACCATTACGCCTTCTTTGCCCTGCACGGCCTCAACTGGGACCAGGTCTACGCCACCTACCGGCCGACCATCACGGCCCGCACCACGGCCGCCGAGCTGCAAGCCACCTTAACCAAGATGATTGAGCCGCTCCAGGATGGTCATATCACCATTTCGAAGGGCGACGAAATTCTCTATAAGGGCACCCCGGGGCGGCACTCCTTTAAAACGGACTTCCGCGACCTGCAGCCCCAGTACTGGCAGACGGCCTACCAGACGCTGACGGCGGCCGGCTTCGCGCCCGTGCGCGGGTTGGGGCCCCAGGTAGGCAAATACCAGGTGCTCTACCTCAGCCAATCGAGCCAGCACGTGGGCTACCTGCGCCTGAGCCGCTGCTTTGCCGAGCTGACGGGCGTGGTGGGCACCGCCCGCCAGGAACGGCAGGACCAGCAGCGCCTGCTCGGCCTCTTCGACGCGGCGCTGCGCGAGCTAAGCGCCTGCCGGGCCCTGATTGTGGATATGCGCGGCAACGGCGGCGGCCACAGCGGCAAGGAAATGGCCAGCCGCCTGAGCGTGGGCCGGGTCCTCACGCACTTCACCGCGGAGCGCCAGCCCGGCGGCTATGAGCGGTTTTCGCCCTTGCAGCCGTACTACCTCTCGCCCAACCCTACCCTGAACTACGCGCGGCCGGTGGTGATTCTGACCAACGATGGCACCGCCAGCTCGGCCGAGGAGTTTGTGCTGGCCCTGCACCGCCAGCCCCACGTAACGACCATCGGCGACAACACGGCCGGGATGTTGTCGGATATGTACCAGGGCGAACTGTCGGGCAAGGTGCAGTTTACCCTTTCCCACCAGCGCTACTACAGCCCCGACACGGTGCTGCTGGAAGGCGGCGGCGTGCCGGTGCGCCTGCCGGTGGCGTACCCGCGCCAGGCCCTCGACCAGCACCAGGACCCCGTGCTCACCAAGGCGCTGGAAATTATCCACTGATCTGCCCAGTAGGCGGGGCAGTTGGGTGATGTTGCGGGCAGGCCATAATTATACCGGCCGGATAAAGCCACCCTCGCGGGGTTAGTTTGTCTGTTTATCAGTATCTTAAGCAAACAACCTAACCCTACCGCTATGAATGACCAAACTGCCTTGATAACCGGGGCGTCCAGCGGCATCGGCTTCGAGCTGGCCCGCTGCTTCGCCCGCGACGACTACCGCGTGGTGCTGGTAGCCCGCCACGCCGAAGACCTGCAGGAAGCCGCCCGCCTGATCCGCCAGGAGTTCGGGGACGTCGACGTTATCCTGCTGCCCTTCGACCTGAGCCACCCCGACACGCCCGAGCGGATTTACGCCGAAACCGACAAGCGCGGCCTGCAGATCGACGCGCTGGTAAACGACGCGGGCTTCGGGGAAACCGGCTACTTTGCCGACACCGACATCGACACCGAGCTGCGCATGATTCAGGTGAACACCGCCTCGCTCGTGCACCTGACCAAGCTCTACCTGCGCGACATGGTGGAGCGCAACGCGGGCCGGATTCTGCAGGTGGGCTCGGTGGCCTCGTTTGCGCCCAGCCCCTGCCAGGCTGTGTACGCGGCCACCAAGGCCTTCGTGCTCAGCTTCACCGAAGCCGTGCAGCACGAGCTGAAACAGCAGAAGTCGGCCGTGACGATGACCATTCTCTGCCCGCCGCCCACCGACACGAACTTCTTCCGCACGGCCCACGCCGAAAACACCCGGGCCGCCGCCCACGCCGCCTCGGCCCGCGAAGTGGCCGAGGAAGGCTACGACGCCCTGATGGACGGGGCGGCCCGCTCCCTGCCCACGCTCGGGGCCAAGGTCAATTTCTTCTCCAGCCTACTGCTGCCCGACTCCATGCTGGCGACCCTGATGAACACCCAGCTGCACGCAGCCGAAAAGTAAGCAGCTCACGACTATTGGCTACGACGCGCCTTTTCTAGTTGGGAAAGGCGCGTCTGCGTATAGGATAATCTTTATATAATACCATTTATTATCCTTCTTGTCTTACGCTCGACCAAACGAACCAGCCCTTTTGCTGACGGATAAGCCGCTAGCCAGCAGCCGCTTGCCCGCGATACTCAATACTACCTCAAGCCGGTTTATTTTCGCAAACAGCTCATTAGCAAGGAATTTATATTAAGTTTGTCGCATATAGCCTTTCGAAATTTCTCGAAAAGCCGCGCCATCCTCTTCCTTACCTGATGAAAACATCTTTCCTGCTAAAGTCCCTTTTCCTGCTGAGCGTTGCCGGGGAAGCCGGTACCGCCCTGGCCCGGCCGCTGGCCCTGCCCCTGAGCGTGCCGGCCCTGCGGCGGGCGGCCAGCGTCGACGTGACAACTACCTTGAGCGGCCCCACCACGCTGGGCGCGGGCATGTCGTCGGGCACCTACACCGTCACGTTCAGCAACAGCGGCCCCGGCGACGCCTTCGACGTAACCCAGCGGGTGGCCCTGCCCGCCGGTGCCACGCTTTCGGCCGCTCAGCGCGCGGCCCTGCCCGGCACCGCCACCTTCGACGCGGCCACCGCCACCATCGACTTTGGCACCACGGTACTGGCCAAGGACGGCTCAAAAACCTACACCTTCAGCTTCACGGTGCCCAACACCCTGGGCGCGGCCTTCCTGACCAGCACCGTGGGCACCAGCTCCAACCAGGCCTCGAACAAGGATGCCGACCAGGCCCGGCTGGACGTGACCATCACGGCCGGCAACTTCTTCGTGACCAACGACGACAGCAACGAAGTACCGGCCGGCGGCACCAAGACGGGCAACATCATCCTCAACGACCCCAACCCGGCCAACCTGCCCAACAGCAGCTTCAACGCGCAGCTCGTAACGGGCCCCGCCCACGGCACCGTGACGCTGAACCCCGACGGCAGCTACAGCTACACGCCCACCAGCGGCTACCTCGGCCCCGACAGCTTCACCTACCAGATCAACGTGCCCTCGGCCACGCCGCCCAACTCCAACGTGTCGACGGTGGCCCTGAACGTGTACGACGCCAGCCTGGTCTGCCTCAGCGGCACGGGGACTAACCTGCTGACTAACGCCAGCTTCACGGCCGGCAACGCGGGCTTCACCTCGGCCTACGGCTACGCCGGCACCGGCAGTGCCAGCCTGCGGCCCGAGGGCCTCTACATGGTGGGCCCCGACGCGGCCAGCTACCACACCAGCTTTGCCGGCCACGGCCGCACCGGCGCCGGCGACAACTTCATGATTGTCAACGGCTCGGCCGATTTGAGCGTGGTGTATTCGCAGACCGTGACGGTGCAGCCCAACCGCTACTACACGTTTTCGGCCTACGCCTCCAGCGTCAACACCGGCAATCCGGCCCAACTCGGCTTCGTGATTAACGGCAAGTCCACCTCGTCGGTCACGACGCTGACCACCGCGGCCAACGACTTCGTGCGCATTTCGGACCTCTGGTTTTCGGGCAGCAACACCTCGGCCGTTATTGAAATCCGGGACGTGAACAAGGTGGCCAGCGGCAACGACTTCGGCCTCGACGACATCTACATTGGCACCTGCGCCGTGTCGTTGGCCGTGAACGACGTGCGCAACGCCCGGCTCAACAACGAGGCGGCGGCCCTGCCGCTGTCGGCCCTGAGCGCCACCGTTACCAGCGGCCCCCCCGTGGGCAGCTTCACCATCCAGACCCTGCCCGCCCCGGCCACCGGCACGCTGTACCTGAACGGGGCCGCCGTGCTGCCCGGCCAGGTGATTCCGCTGGCCCAGGCCGACCAGCTCAGCTTCGACCCCGCCGCCGGCTACGTGGGTACGGCCACCTTCACCTACACCGGCTCCGACACCAGCGGCTCGGGCAGCAACAACACCGCCACCTTCTCCATTCCGGTGGACAGCACGCCCCTGCCCGTGGAGCTGACGGCCTTCACCGCCCGGCCCGTGGGCGTCCTCGACGCCCAACTTACGTGGCGCACGGCCCAGGAGCTCAACAACGACCATTTCGACGTGGAGCGCAGCTTCGACCAGGAAGTATTCGTCAAGCTCGCCACCGTGGCCGGCCGCGGCACTACCACCGCGCCCACGCAGTACGCCTACGTCGATAAAGGTGCCGGCAACGGCCCCGGCCGCGTGGCCTACTACCGCCTGCGCCAGGTCGATGCCGACGGTACGGCCACCTACTCGCCCGTGCGCCCCGTCGCCTTCGAGGCCCCGGTTCTGAGCGTGTACCCCAACCCCACCACCGGCCCCGCCACCCTCGATCTGCGGGCCCTGCCGGGGCTCAGCTACCAGGTGACGCTGGTCGATAATACCGGCCGCCAGCTGCTGAGCACGGCCCTGCCCGGCGGCCAGCAGCACCTGCTGCCCCTGGCCTCGCTGCCCGGCGGCACCTACGTGCTGCTCGTGCGCGGCCCCGGCACCAAGTTCAGCCAGCGCCTAGAGCGGCGCTAAGCCCGGCTCCGCCTTCTGAGAAAAAGCCTTCCCCAGTCCGGGGAAGGCTTTTTTTATTTCCGGACCCGGAGCAGCCGGCTACCCCGTGCGGGCTTTTTTGCGCCTATGCTCGTGCTAATGCCGCGCAATTCCCTTAATCTTAGCCCACTATTGCCCCATTGGCCCGCCGCTATTCTTCCTTCATCCGTTAACTGCTCCGCCTGCCGGAGTTGTCATTTTCCCCTCGCCGCGTTTATGGATATGTCCGACGAAACCCTGCCCGTTGCGGCCGAGTCGCCCTGCTCTTCGCTTATCACCGAGTTCGACCCGTATTGGCAGGGGCCCAACACCAGCTCGACCCACGAGCTGGCCATTACCAAGGACTTCGTGTTCGTCAGCGGGCAGCTGATGGATCAGGTAGCCAAGTTCGACCACGCGGGCCAGTTGCTGGGGCACTTCAACATGCCGGCCGGCAGCGGCCCCCACGGCCTGCTCATCGACCAGGAAGACCAGCTTTGGGTGTCCCTGGAATTTGACGGCCGCATCGTCCGCCTCAACGACAACGGCGACATCACCGACTCCATCGACGTCACCATCAACAGCGCCGGGGGCCGCATCAACCCCGCGCCCCACGGCATCTGCCAGCACCCCGACGGCAACATCTGGTTCACGGGCAAACGCACCAGCACCATCGGCTACGCCGTGCCCGGCCAGTACACGGAGCACATCCAGCTCAACACGCTGGCGGCCCTGCCCATCTTTCTTTCGCCCGGCCCCGATGGCTGCATCTGGGGCACCGAGCTGCTGGGCAGCGCCATTCTGCGCATCAGCCCCAACCGGGCCGACCGGGTGCGGGAGTTCAAGACGCCCACACCCAACAGCCGGCCCATCGGCATTATTCCCGACCCGCTGCTGCCCTGCATGTGGTTTTCGGAGGAAGCGGGCCGCAAAATCGGGCGCATCAACATGGAAGGCCGCATCCAGGAATTTACCCTGCCCCTGCTCCAGCCTAACTACATCCTGGGCTCCCTCACCTTCGACCGGGAAATGAACCTGTGGGTGCAGGTCTACGTCGATACTTCCGTGCCCGGCCTGCCCGGCCCCGACTACCTGCTCTGCATCGACAAGGCCATCCGCACCAGCCATGACCCCTACCTGTTCGGCGTGCCCCTGACGACCCACCGGCTGCCCAGCTCGCGCACCATGCTGCACCGCATCAAAACCGACCCGGCCGGCAACCTCTGGTTCACGGAGATGATGACCGACAAGCTGGGCAAAGTCACGCTGGCGCCGGGGTAGCAGCACGCCCACCGGAGAGCGGCCCGAAGTTTAGCAACGCAAAAAACCGGCGCGCAGTCGGGGGCAAGCCTGGTCGGCGGAAGACAGGACTACCAAGTCATTTTTCCCTTTTCCCGATCATACCCCGCCGCGGGCTTTGCGGGACGCTGCTTTTTCCGCGCTGCGCCGCCCAACCCTACCCGCCGCCTGCTTATCTTGTCCTGCCTTTTTCCGCTCCCTTTCGCCCTTTGCTCCCATGTTCCGTCCGCTCGGCTGGCTTGTTCTGCTCCTGTTGCTGCTGCCCCACCTCGGCCACGCCCAGTGGGCCGTCACCAACTGGGTCAGCACCCGCGTCGACGACCACCTCGTGGTGGAGCTGCCCTACGTCACGGAAGTGGAGCTCGACAAAAAGGAGCCCGGCACCCGCATCTTCTCCACCGAAACCGAGAGCATCGTGCTCGTCGTGGGCAGCGTCGATCTGCGCTACTCGCCCAAGTACTTCCCCGACGGCACCGTCACCGTCGCCTCCCTCAACAAGTACTTCAACCGCATCCTGCGCGCCCAGGTCAAGGGTCTGAAGCACATGCAGGCCACGCTCGTGTCGCAGGCCAACGTGGTGTTTGCCGGCAGCCCGGCCCGCGCCGTGCGCTTCCGCTTCACCGACGACGTGCGCGACCAGCCCGCCTACCTCGACTTCATCTACCTCTGGCGCGGCGACCATATCTACATGCTGGCCACCTCCTACCGCCTGCCCGAAACCGCCGACACCATCGCCGACCGTAAACGCTTCCTCAAGTCCGTGGTCTTCGGCGACGAGCAGCCGACCAGGGAGTTTTAGCACCGCCCCCTGCAACGGCCGCTTCGACGAAGCCCCAACGAAACCGGAGCCCGAGCATCCTGCGTGTAGCCAAGCCCGACCAAGAACCACTTGAACGTCGCCGCGCCCAGTTCCGCCAATCATTCTGAGGCTCGAACCTGTTGTGCGGCCAATGCGTTAAGAGCCTGACAGCAATGGCTCTTTGCCGCTAATTCAGTAGCTTTGTTTCCATGAAAAACGCCACCTCCAGCCCCGCTTGCCTGCCTAAGCCGGCCGCGCAGCCCACTGCTCCCAAAGCTCCGGCTCCGGTTCCAGTGGCAGCTTTCCGGCCCGTGCAGCCGGAGGATTTAGCCGCTAAACGGCGCAAAGCCTACCCCTACCTGTTTTGATTCCCTCCGATTTTCCGGGTCAACACTACCCGTTTCGCTTTATTCGTGAAGAGCCGCCCTACTCCCCGGGCGGCTTTTTACTTGAGCGGTTTATCTGCCCATTCAAAACGAAAAAGGGCCGACACTACATTATTCAGGTTGAGCAGTATCAGCACCACATCTACGTGCTCAAATTCTACCTCAAAGCCCACCGCTACCAGCAAGACCCGGAGCCCAAATACTACTTCCAGACCAACGACGGCCCGGCTGAAGCCATCCGCATCCTCAATACCTGCCTCGCGGTCATGCTCTACCTGCTGAAGCGTGACCCGCTGGCTTCCGGCGGCTTCATCGGCACTCCCAAACCCGAAGAAGGAGCGCAAGTCACCAACGGTCAGCGCTTCCGCATCTACTCCCAGCTGGCCCGCGACTTTTTCCCACCCCAGCGGTGGGACCACCAGCACAGCCCCGAAACCAACGCCTACCTCCTGCTCAACAAGGCGGCCGTGGCCCATTACCCCGACCTGCTCCCCCAGGCCCAGCAGATGTTCCAGGCCCTCTACCCCGATTTCTCCACCGCCCTCAGCGACACCCTGCGGCCCATAGTCCCGCCGATCCGGATTGGGTAGGTAACGTAGCGTTTAGTATCAGCCGCCACTTCCCGAAACGAAGCGGGATTTGGGCAGTTCTGCCTCCTCGCCCGTATAAGGCCCCGATGGTCCGTTGGCGAATCCGCTCTAACTTGCGGCCGGGTTGAGCCGAGTGAAAACGCAGAAGCCTTCCATTCCCACATTGAGTCACGAATACAGCACCTATGGCTTCCGGTTTTTTTGCCCTTTTAGATGACATTTCCGCTTTAGTAAAAGTAAGCGCGGCCAGCCTCGACGACGTGCCGGCCCAGGTAGCCAAAACCACCGGCAAAGTTTCCGGCATCGTCATCGACGACACGGCCGTGACGCCCAAGTACGTCGTGGGCCTCGACCCCGCCCGCGAGCTGTCCATCATCTACCGGATAGCCAAAAAGTCGCTCATCAACAAAATCCTGATTCTGAGTCCGGCCGCCCTGATTCTGGGGTACTTCGCCCCCTGGGCCATTACGCCCATCCTGATGCTGGGCGGGGCTTACCTCTGCTTCGAGGGTTACGAAAAGGTCCATTCCCTATTCAGCCCCCACCACGCCGTCGATGTGGAAAGTGACCAGGTGCAAACCATTACCCCGGAAGAGCTGGAAGAAGAACGCGTGGCCAGCGCCGTGCGCACCGACATCATCCTGTCGGCCGAAATCATGGCCATTGCCTACAGCCAGGTCACCGGCCAGCCCATCCTCAACCAGGTGGCCGTCATGCTGGCCGTGGCCGTCTTCATCACCGTGGCCGTGTATGGCTTCGTGGGCCTCATCGTGAAAGCCGACGACATCGGCATGCACCTGGCCCAGGACAACTACGGCCCCGCCACCCGCAAATTCGGCCGCAGCCTGGTCAAGTTCATGCCCCACTTCCTGAACATTCTCAGCTACGTGGGCACGGCCGCCATGCTCTGGGTGGGCGCCGAAATCATCCTCCACGGCATCCCCTTCACCGCCCACCTGCTTCACGAGCTGGAGCTGTCCCTGGCCAATATCCCGGCCCTGGCCTGGCTGGCCAAGGTGCTGGTCTGCGCCGTAGCCGGCCTGCTCATCGGCTTCGTGGTCGAAAAGCTGGTGCTGCTGGTCAAGAAAGTACTCGGCAAGGATACCCAGGCAGCCCACTAGCCGGTCTGGTCACCGGCCGCAACTCCTTACAACGCCAAGAGCCCCCGGTCAGCACCGGGGGCTCTTGGCGTTGCAGGCCCCTGTGCTCACCCAAAAAAATTCCGCAAAACCCCGACCTCCGGTCACCAAAACCCCGCGGGGTAGTCACCAAAATCCCGACCTCCGGCCCCAACGCCCCGCGGCCTGGTCGCAGTCGTCCGCGGCCCGGTTTCGAGGCTCCGCGGTGTAGCCCCGGTCGTTGCGGGTGCGGCCCCGGTCGTCCGCGGTGTAGCTTCCGGGCTCCGCGGCCTGGTTTCGGGACTCCGCGGTCCGGATTCAGTTGTCCGCGGCCTGGGCGCAGCGTTCCGCGGCACGGTCACCCTTTTTCAAGGCTACGCGCGTGCTAATCCCGCGAAATTCCGCTATTCTTAACGCTCTATTCTGCTCTATTCTACCCCAGCCTATTCCAACGCCCAGTAGTCTCCTTTTTATCCTTTTACCCCCTCCTACCAGTATGCTTACCACCAAACAGGATAACCGCCTCACCGCGGCCGAAAACGTAGCCGCCGCCCTCACCCAGGACGCCACTCCCTACGCCCAGGACAAAGCCCTCCAGCAAATCAGCCAGGAGCTGGCCGCCTTGCTCCAGGCCCTGCGCCCCCTGCGCCAAAAGGGCCTCCGCGCCACCAGCAAGGGTGCCTCCAAAACCAAGGGCCAGCGCCGCGAGCAGCTCGCCACCAGCGCCGCCGAAGTAGCCGGCGACCTGTATTCCTACGCCACCGACCAGCAAAACCGCGGCCTCCAAACCAGCGCCGACTACAACTACTCCACCCTGGTCAAGATGCGCGCCACCGCCCTCACCGACCTGGTGCAGCACCTCTACGACGAAGCCGCCGCCCACCAACCCGCCCTGCTCGACTACGGCCTCACCCCCGCCCGCCTCCAGGAGCTCAAAGACGCCCTGGCCGCCTTCACCGGCACCAAAAACGACCCGCGCCAGCACATCACCGAAGGCAAAGCCGCCCGCCTCGCCATCAAAGCCCAGTTCTCCAACCTGGCCACCCTGCTCGAAGACCGCCTCGACCGCAGCCTGCGCAAGTACGCCCGCTCCCACTCCGAGTTCTACCACCGCATCAGCGCCGCCCGCCAAGTCATCGACCGCCCCGGCAAGCAGCAAGGCGGCGAAGAAGAAGAGACGCCAGCCAAACCGCAGTAGCTCGTTTACTGAACCGCCAAAACAGTATCTTCGTTAACCAGTCATTGCTGTATTACTTTCTACTCATGGCACGAAAAAAACCACTCGAACTATCCGAAACGGGCCTTAAGCGGGTATTGAAAAATGCTTCCGGCCGGGTCAAGAGCGAAAACCTGGACCAGGGTATTGCCATCACCGTAATCGAGCAGGGCCAGATTGTCCAGATTCGTCCCGACTCCACGCGCCGGGTAGTGCGCAAGCAAGTAGCCCAGCCGGTTCATATCACCGAAATGGAGCTGCGCCTTGACTGAGTTCATCCCACGACTTCGCATGCTTGCCGGACCCAATGGGTCCGGCAAGTCTTTTTAGTGCCTTCGCTCGCCACCGAAATCAATCTGGGCGTTATCGTGAATGCCGATGAGATTGAGGCCAAACTCAAGGCCCAGTTCCGGTACCGCACCCGCGTATTCAACCTGCACGACTGGAAGCTGCTGCTCACCCAGCAGGACCTGGAAGCCTTCTGGGCGACTGAAGATGCCCGCAACAGCCCCGGTTAACCCAAGAGCAACTCCAGCAACTTCGCATTGAAGAGAATATGCTGTTGCTTACCCGCGTCAAAATCGATTCTTACCTAGCTTCCCGGGTAGCGGAGTTTCTGCGCTACGCCCTGCTGGCGGCCCGCCAGTCCTTCACGTTCGAAACCGTGATGTCGCACCCCTCCAAGCTCGATTTCCTGCGCGACGCCCAGGCCGCCGGCTTCCGTACCTACCTCTATTTCGTCGCCACCGAAGACCCCGAAATCAACGTGGGCCGCGTCCGGGCCCGGGTGCAGAAGCACGGCCACGACGTAGCCCGCGACAAAATCATCAGCCGCTACGCCCGCACCCTCGATTCCCTCTTCGACGCCGTGCGCCTCGTCAACCGCGCCTTTCTCTTCGACAACTCCTACGCCGCTCCCCAACTCATTGCCGAAATAGAAGAAGGCAAGCGCGTAGAGTTCAAAACCCCCACCATCCCCACCTGGGTCGATACCTATTTCCGCCAAAAAGCCATCCGCAAAAAGTAGCCCTCCCCTGTCATCCTGAGTGCAGCGAAGCGGAGCGAAGGACCTTCCTTCCCTACCTGATAAGCCTCATTCAACGCACAAAGCCCTTTACCACGCAAGTAGTGAGGGGCTTTTCGTATTCATATACAATGACTTGTCTCATGACACTATTGCTTTATTCCCTCATTTATCCATCATTCTAAATCCTGGGTGATTCAGAATCGCACAGTCGGGAAACCTTCTATTCTATAAAATATTCGCAAAACTGTCATATGATATAATTTTTTGTATATTCAATCAAATTAATACTTAAAAAATAACACCATTGCAGATGAAACTACTCTTTACCCTACTTGCAACCACAGCTGCCATCATGACATGCACAGCACAAACGAGTATTTTTCCCAAAACCAAACAAACTAATATTAATAACATTGGGGTTATTCAAAATTTTGGCCGCAAAACTGAAGTCAACCAATCTGAAAACATTGTAGACAATCCCAGAACAGAAAATATTATTACTAAAATAGATTTATCAAATATTCCTGTACTTGAAAGAGCAAATGATATATACAAAAACAAGCGAAATACAGTTACAGATAGCATAAACACAATAGACCAAAAAATAAAATCCAGCACTTCTATAATAGACCTCAATAAGTTAAAAACAAGGCGAGATGATAAAATAAATAAATTGTCTATAATAGAAGATTCTATTACAATATTAGAAAGCACTATATACGCAATTCAGATATCGAGGGGGAATTTGCCCTGGTTTCTTCCTGTTGGAAAATCATATGAAGCCAGAGTTCTAGCAGAATATAACTTAACAAAGGCCAAAAGCTCAATTTCTGCTTTAAACAACTTTGCATTAATAGGCAATGTCAACAACGGATCCCTGTATACGGAGCTCGTTGGAGGGTATTTTGGAATTTTTAGAATTGGGCTATCCACTCTATTAGCTACATCAAAAGATACCGCTAGGAATAAGGAGGCAATACAGAGATTTGTAGGAGGAGGAGGAAATTCCGTATTAGAATTAACCTATCCAGCGATATTTTATAAAAGCAAGTATTTTGAAACACAAACACTACTATCCATAAAAGCCTCAGCAGATATTCCAGCTTTTGGAACCAAGACAGATCAGTTTGCAGGAAATTTAAATCCAGCATTCGATGTATATTTTGCGCTTACTACGGATGAGAGAGAATTTAAATTTTTTAGCAATACCAGAATTGGCCCCGTAGTTGGATTTAAAGATTTTTATACAAATTTGAATATTAGTAAAAAGGCATTTTTATATGCTCAAACAAACGTAGGAGTCATAATATCTGAAAACTTATCAGTTTCGCTCACTATTCCTATAATTAGTACCCAGCGTGAATTGTTATACACACCTGTTAGGCTGAGTACTCAAATTATACCCAACAAAACCCGGTAATTCACCGCCAAAACGTCAGCAACCCCCCTCTCGCACCCCGTTTGCTAGTCCCCTCGTAGAACTTCCTAACCGAAGCTCCCACCTAAGACTCAGCAAGCCATGAACTTTAACAACTATACCATCAAGGCACAGGAGGCCGTGCAGAAGGCCACTGAAATTGCCGGGGGCAACCAGCAGCAGGCCATCGAAACCGGCCACCTGCTGAAGGGCCTCTTCCAGAGCGACGAGAACGTGCTGTCGTTTCTGGCCAACAAGCTGGGCGTCAACCTCAACATTCTCACGCCCCGCCTCGATGCCCTCGTGGCCGCCTACCCCAAGGTAAGCGGCGGCTCGCCCTACCTTGCCAACGAGGCCAACGCCGCCCTACAGCGCGCCAACAACTACCTCAAGGAGTTTGAGGACGAATACGTGTCGGTGGAGCACCTGCTGCTCGGGCTGCTCGGCGGCAAAGACGCCGTGGGCACCCTGATGAAGGACGCCGGCTTCAACGAGAAAGACCTTAAAGCCGCCATCAAGGAGCTGCGCGGGGGCCGCAAAGTCACCAGCGCCACTGCCGAAGACCAGTACCAGAGCCTGAACCGCTACGCCCGCAACCTCAACGAGCAGGTGCGCACCGGCAAGATGGACCCCGTCATCGGCCGCGACGAGGAAATCCGCCGCGTCCTGCAGATTCTCTCGCGCCGCACCAAGAACAACCCCGTGCTGCTCGGGGAGCCCGGCGTCGGTAAAACCGCCATTGTCGAGGGCCTGGCCCAGCGCATCGTGGCCGGCGACGTGCCCGAAAACCTCAAGGACAAGATCATCATGAGCCTCGACATGGGCCTGCTCATTGCCGGGGCCAAGTACAAGGGCGAGTTTGAGGAGCGCCTCAAGTCCGTCATCAAGGAAGTAACCGACTCCGACGGCCAGATCATCCTGTTCATCGACGAGATGCACACCCTGATTGGAGCCGGCGGCGGCGGCGAGGGCGCCATGGACGCCGCCAACCTGCTCAAGCCCGCCCTGGCCCGCGGCGAGCTGCACTCCATCGGGGCCACCACCCTGAAGGAGTACCAGAAGTACATCGAAAAGGACAAGGCCCTGGAGCGCCGTTTCCAGGCCGTCATGGTCGATGAGCCCAGCATCGAGGACGCCATCAGCATCATGCGCGGCATCAAGGAGAAGTACGAGCTGCACCACGGCGTGCGCATCACCGACGACGCCGTCATTGCCGCCGTGGAGCTCAGCTCGCGCTACATCACCGACCGGTTCCTGCCCGACAAGGCCATCGACCTGATGGACGAAGCGGCAGCAAAACTCCGCATCGAGCTCAACTCCATGCCCGTGGAATTGGACGAAGTGCAGCGCCGCATCATGCAGCTGGAGATTGAGCGCGAAGCCATCCGCCGCGAGGAAAACGTGGACCGGGAAAACGTGCTCAACAAGGACCTGGCCGAGCTGACCGCCAAGCGCGACACGCTCAAGGCCCAGTGGGAAAACGAGAAGGCCGTCCTGACCAACATTCAGGAGCAGAAGGAAGCCATTGAGCGGTTCAAGGTCGAAGCCGAGCAGGCCGAGCGCCAGGGCGACTACGGCCGGGTGGCCGAGCTGCGCTACGGCAAGATTCAGGAAGCCGAGGCCAAGCTCAAGGAGCTGCAAACCCAGGCCGAAGCCGACAAAGGCAAGGACGGCGGCTCGATGCTGCAAGAAGTGGTAACCTCCGAGGACATTGCCGAGGTAGTGGCCAAGTGGACCGGCATTCCGGTGAGCAAGATGCTGCAGTCGGACCGCGAGAAGCTGCTCAACCTCGAAGCCGAGCTAGGCAAGCGCGTGGCCGGCCAATCGGAGGCCATTGCTGCCATTTCGGATGCCGTGCGCCGCTCCCGGGCCGGGTTGCAGGACCCTAAGCGTCCCATCGGCTCGTTTATCTTCCTGGGCACCACCGGCGTGGGCAAGACGGAGCTGGCCAAGGCCCTGGCCGAGTACCTGTTCAACGACGAGAACAGTATGGTCCGCATCGACATGAGCGAGTACCAGGAGCGCCACGCCGTGTCCCGCCTCATTGGGGCGCCTCCCGGCTACGTGGGCTACGACGAGGGCGGGCAGCTGACCGAGGCCGTGCGCCGCAAGCCCTACTCGGTGATTCTGCTCGACGAAATCGAGAAGGCCCACCCCGACGTGTTCAACATTCTCTTGCAGGTGCTCGACGACGGCCGCCTCACCGACAACAAGGGTCGGGTGGCGAACTTCAAGAACACCATCATCATCATGACCTCCAACACGGGCGCGGACATCATTCAGAAGAACTTCAAGGAGCTCAATGAATACAACCACGACGAGGTGGTAGACCGCACCCGCGAGGAAGTCATTGAGCGCCTGAAAGGCCACATGCGCCCCGAGTTCCTGAACCGCATCGACGAAATCGTGATGTTCCAGCCCCTCAAGCGCCGGGAAATCCGCAAGATCGTCGACATCCAGTTCAAGCAGATTCAGCACCGCCTGGAAGAAGCCGGCATCCGCCTGGAAGCCACCGACGAGGTGCTCGACTACCTCGGCGAGCAGGGCTTCGACCCGCAGTTTGGGGCCCGCCCGCTGAAGCGCGTGCTGCAGCGCCTGGTGCTCAACGAGCTGAGCAAGGACATCCTCTCGGGCCGCGTGAGCAAAGACGCCGTGGTGGAAGCCGTGCTGGAAGACGACCACATCCGCTTCAACAACGTGGACGTGGAAATCCCCGGCGTGTAAGCCGAGCTGATACCTTAAGAAAGCCCCGCCGGCCCAGTGCCGACGGGGCTTTTTTATGCCGCACTGCCCAATGGAAAACTACTACTAACCCTTGCTGGTGGCCCGGCGCACTGCCCGAGCGGAAAAAACCCGAAAGCCCGGAAGCCCTGATAAAGACTGCCGGAGTGTTCCTGGCTGGCTTTTTGCCCCGGGCCTTTCATCTTCCACTAATTCTATATTCTCATGAAAAGATGTATCCTCATTTGCAGCATTACCGCGGCTGGGTGGCTGAGCTCTGTCCCGACCCAGGCCCAGACAACTTCTGGCACCACGGCCATTGTCCGCGTCCGTGAATCCAACGGCTGGGGCAACGTTATTGTAACCTACGGCACGGGCAAAACCGAAATTAAGGAGCTAAAGCGTAATCCGGACAAAAAGGGCCAGATAGCCAACGCCGAGCAGCTCCAGGCAGTTATCGACCAGCTGTTTGCCAGTGGCTACGTGCTACAGGGCTCCTTCAGCGCCGGCTCCGAAGACGGCCCCAGCACGCTGATTTTCCGCAAGCCCTAGCCGCGCCGCTTACCGCGTACCGGTGCCCCGCTGGCGTAGTGCCGGCGGGGCTTTTTTTGTGGCTGGTCGCCACCGGAATTCGCCGGGATATGTATATTTTGCTGTATTCCTAACCATCTGATTTTACGCAACATATTTCCGATTTATGTCCGAGCAAGAACAACCCGACCAGCCTGCTTCCCACCCCCGAGTAGGCTACCTGCGCGAGGAAGCGCGCAAAACCCAGGAAGCCGCCGCCACCACCGAGGCCATTGCCCAGGATCTGAGCACCAATCCGCGCTACGATGCTTTTTTTGCCCCGTATCAACCATCGGTGCGGGCCCATTTCGTGAGCGACTACACCAACCAGAAGATGCTGTGGCTGCGCTTCGGTGATTTTTACGAGCGGCACCTCACCGGGCGGCTTACCCAGTTTGAGGAGGAAGCCTACACCCGGCTGTGGGATATTCAGCAGAAAAAACTGTTCGATCTGCAGTGCCAGTGGCGGGCCGAACTGGTCACGCTGGAAGGAGTCGTCACGTCTTATGACTTCGCCAACCTCTCGGAAGCCATTGAAAACTCCACGCTCATTCCGCCCATTACCCGGGAAGAGTTGGACCTATACCTGCGCTTCGTGGCGCAGGCCGACTACGGCAACGACCTGGCGGACCGCTGGGGCGGGCGCTTCAGCTGGCAACACTACGAGGACGTAAAAGCCGCCTACGCCGACGAGGATGACGAGGCTGACGAATACCCGTGGCGCGACGAGCCTCCCGAGTGGTACCTGTTTCACAACCAGCACACCGGGCACGACCAGTTGCTGCAGCTACCGGATTTGCGGGGCCAGAAGGAAGAACGCTACCTGGACGCGTGGCGCAACGATACCTCGAAGCAGCCGACGGCTTCCCCGGCCCCGGACCCGGCCCCGCCCGCCGACCCGCGCCCATTCGCGTTGAGCTACGAAGAAGGCCTGGCCCTGCAGAATAAGTTTGCCCAAGAGTTTGAGTCGGCCCAGGTGAACCGCCAGCGGACGGCCTACCAGGCGGCCAATCCGACCGCCACGTTCGACGATGAAGAGCTAGAGCGTACCCTCGACTTTCTGCAGGACCTTGACGAGCCGGTGCCCATCGCAGCGGGCCCCGACTGGAAAACTGCGGTGCGGCAGGCGGCTTACGAGTTTCGCAAGCAAAAGCTTCTCACCAACTTGCCCCTGGCCTTTGAGGCCTACCACCAGCGGCTAGCCTGGGGTATTGCCCAGCCAGCTCTCTCCGACCGAGAACCGCACCGGCTCGCGGAAGTGGTGCGCGAGCATATTCTGGCCGGCCGCAAGCTACTGGGTGAGCCGGAAGACTTTAATTTCTAAGCCCCCAGCGCCTGAGTTGGGCCGCGCACTTACGACGAAAGCCCGCCACGCACCGCGTGGCGGGCTTTCGTCGTGTTGGAGTCGGGACATAGGCCCAGACAGGCAGGGCAGCCCACAATTTCGTTCCACCTATTCTGCCGCGCGGCCGTATGCAAAGGCAGCTCAATCGATAACTACTGCTATGCGCTTCACTGCCTCTTTTCGCCGCCCCGTGTTCGATTCTTTCGGCCGCTCTGCCCGCCTGCTGCTGCTGGCCCTGAGCGTGACAGGCGCCCTTGCCGGCTGCTCCGACGACGATGAACCCGCCGCCCAGCCCCCTTCGCCCGCCAAAATTACGGTGCCGCAGGCGGCGCTGCACCCCGAAGGCATTCAGTACGACGCGGCCACGCAGCGCTTCCTGGTCAGCTCGCGCACCAAGGGCCAGATTGGGGCCGTGACCGACGACAGCGTCTACACCAAGTTTGCCGACGACCCGCGGCTGGTGTCTACCATTGGCATGAACCTGGACTTCGGCCGCCAGCGCCTGCTGGTAGCCGTGTCGGACAACGGCGCCAACGTCGCCCGCACCAAGCCCGAAACCCAGCGTAAGCTAGCGGCCCTGGCCGTTTTCAACGCTACCAACGGCTCCTTGCTCAACTACGTCGACCTGGGCGGCCTGCGCCCCGACCTGCCCCACTTCGCCAACGACATAGCCGTGGACGGACAGGGCAACGCCTACATTACCGACAGCCTGTCGCCGATTATCTACAAGGTGGATACGCAGGGGAAGGCCTCGGTTTTTTTGGAAAACGCCCAGTTTAGCGCCGGCACTATGTTTGGCCTGAACGGCATCGTCTACCACCCCGATGGTTACCTCATCGTGGCCAAAGCCAACGACGGCAGCCTGTTTAAAATCCCGCTCAGCGACCCCGCCGCCTTCACCAAAGTTACCAACGCCCAGAGCCTGACCGGTGCCGATGGCCTGCTGCTGCTCGACCCGCAAACGCTGCTGGTGGTGTCGGGCGGCCAAAGCACCGTGTTCCGCATGAGCAGCACCGACGCCTGGGTGACCACTACCCGCACCGGCAGCTTTGCCACGGGCCCCAGCAGCCCCACCACCATCACCGGCCGCAACGTCGCGGATGCCTACGTGCTCTACCCCTACCAGGCTACCTCGCCCCGCTTCGCCATCGTGAAAGTCGGGTTTTAGGCTCGTTTGGGGCTAATTGCACTGCCTTTGCACGCCCCGGTGGCGGCCCTCCTGCTTCTGTTGGGAGGGTCACCACCGGGGCGTTGCCGTTACGGGCAGCACGAAGCGTACCGGTCGGTGCCGTCCCTTGGCGGAGTCTTACCAGCTGGTTTTTATCTGGTAAGAAGCAGCGCCAGCACAACGACTTTTCGATGGAAAGCGGGGCGGGCCCGAAATTGACTTTAATAAAGCAAAACAGCTATATTATTCATAGGCAATTATCATTCTGCGAGTTACTTGGCAGGCCGTTTATCTGGGGCCGAGCCGGGAAGCAGCCACGGTTGTGCCGGGTTGGTATCGGCAGCAGAATACCACCTTGCGGGTAGCGTCAGCGCATTTTTAGCCGGCCCGTATAATTCTTAGCAGCCGGCGCACCCTTTCCCTGGCATTGCCGTACTGGCATACGCCCGCTGCCCGCTGATGACTTCGGCCGGCCGGCATTAAAGAGGATTTTTTCCTTATCCCGTCGCTTAACTCTCCCTCCATTCCCCACTCCTACTTCAAGCTCGTATGGCTGCAAACTTACTTTACCGTCGCCTGTCTTCCGGGACTGGCGACACGCAGGCCGGCACCCGACAGCGGCGCACTTTCGCAGTGGCGCTGGCCTGGCTTTTCTTTTTCAGCCTGGCTACGGCGTCGTTTAGCCGCGCCCAGACCACCACAACCGGCAACCTGCAATGGTGGCCGCTGAAGGCAAACAACCAGGACAGCGCCGCCGTGCGGGCCCCGGGCGTAGTGCCCGCCACGACCAGCCTGCGCAACTTCTACCTGTCGGACGTGACGCTGGGCACCGCCATCAGGCCGTATTCCGCGCAGTTTGGGGAAGCATTCGGCTCCTCGCCCAGCGGCGACGGGTCGTTTATTCCCCTGCCGGGCAGCAACCTGAACCGGGTGTATTATGCCCAGTTCACCATCACGGCGGCGGCCAACGCCACGCTGCGCGCCGACTCGGTGGTGCTGTGGTCGGCGTTCAATAACACGGCCAGCAACCTGAAGCTGGCGGTGGTCTATTCCAAAACCGGCTTCACCACCAACGACTCGACGGAAGTAGCTGGCGGCACCGGCCCGATTGGGCCGCTCACGACCCGCACCACTACGCCCGGCACCGGCACCGGCACCTTCGCCGACCCGATTTTCCTGCGCAACCAGAACACGGGCCCCAACCAAACCTACCGGTTGGCCCTGAACCGCACCGGTGGCGTGCAGCTGGCCGCGGGCCAGACGCTGACCATCCGGCTGTATTACGCCAGCGGCAGCAGCAGTGCGGGCCGCTACGCCCTGCTGCGCGACTTCCGGGTGGTGGGTCAGGCCTCGACGACCTCCAGCTGCAACGCCTCCTTCACGTATCCGGCCAGCAGTTTCTGCGCCAACGGCACCAACCCCACGCCTACCGTGAGCGGTACCGGCGGCGGCACGTTCAGCTCGACGGCGGGCCTGAGTCTGAATGCCTCGACCGGCGCTATCAACCTGGCCGCTTCCACGCCCGGCACCTACACCGTGACCTACAGCACCGGCAGCACCTGCTCCAGCACGGCTTCCGTGACGGTAACGGCGGCTCCCACGGCCACCTTCAGCTACCCCAGCGCCGCCTACTGCTCCGGCGACGGCACCACCCCAACTCCCACGGTAGCGGCGGGAGCTACCTCGGGCACCTTCAGCTCGACGGCGGGCCTGGCTATCAACGCCGCCACCGGCGCGCTGAACCTGGTAGCCTCCACGCCCGGCACCTACACCGTGACCAACACCGTTGCGGCCTCGGGCAACTGCGCCGCCGTAACGGCCACCACCAGCGTGACCATCAGCCCCGCTACCACGGCCACGTTTGCCTATTCGGCCTCAACGTTCTGCCAGAGCGCAGCGAATCCTACGCCGAGCATCACGGGCACCAGCGGTGGCACGTTCAGCTCCACGGCGGGTTTGAGCATCAACGCTACGACGGGTGCTATCAACCTGGCCGCTTCCACGCCCGGCACTTACACCGTGACCTACCGCGTGGGGGGGAATTGCCCTTCCAGCGGCACCCAGCAAGTAACCATCACCAGCGCGCCGCTGGCTACTTTCTCGTATGCCAATGCGGCTTACTGCGTTTCGGGAGCTGCCAACCCGGCGCCCGTATTCGCCACGGGGGCCAGCGCCGGCACGTTTTCGGCCACGCCCGTCGGTCTGAGCCTGAATGCGTCGACCGGGGCCATTACCCTGGCCGCTTCCACGCCCGGCACTTATACCGTGACTAACACCGTCGCCGGCTCGGGCAGCTGCGCCGCGTCGTCGGCCAGCACGCAGGTCACGATTCAGGCCACGCCCACGGCTACGCTCACGGCGGGCGGACCTACTACGTTCTGCCAGGGCGGCTCGGTGGTACTGACCGCGCCGGCCGGGACGGGCAACACGTACCAGTTCCTGCTCAATGGCAACCCCATCAGCGGCGCTACCGCGGCCACGTACACGGCCTCGGCCAGCGGCAGCTACTCGGTAGTGGTGACCAACGGCGGCGGCTGCACGGCCACCTCGGCCGCTACGACCGTGACGGTGAATCCGGCCACGACGGCCACGTTTGCCTACTCGGCCTCAACGTTCTGCCAGAGCGCGGCGAATCCGACGCCTACTGTCACGGGCAACAACGGCGGCACGTTCAGCTCCACGGCGGGTTTGAGTATCAACGCTTCGACCGGGGCTATCAACCTAACGGCTTCCACGCCCGGCACCTACACCGTGACCTACAGCGTGGGCGGCACCTGCCCCTCCTCGGCCACGGCCAGCGTGACGATTACCAACGCGCAGTCGGCTAGCTTCTCGTATGCGGCAGCTACTTACTGCACCACCGTCAGCAGCGTACAGAGCGTCGTACTGGGCACCGGCAGCACGGCCGGCACGTTCAGCTCGACGGCCGGGCTGACGCTGAACGCCACGACCGGGGCTATTACGCCTTCGACCTCTACGCCCGGCACCTACACCGTAACCAACACGGTGGCGGCTTCGGGTGGCTGCTCCGCCGTGGCCGCCACGGCCACGGTCACGATTACGGCTCCGGCTACGGCGGGCTTCAGCTATGCCGCCGGTACGTACTGTGCCGACAGCGGCTCGGCCACTTCGACCCTGGCATCCGGCGCTTCGGCGGGCACGTTCAGCTCGACTTCGGGGTTGAGCATCAACGCCTCGACCGGCGCGGTGAATCTGACGGCCTCTACGCCCGGCACCTACACCGTGACCAACACGGTGGCGGCTTCGGGTGGCTGCTCCGCCGTGGCTGCCACGGCTACGCTGACCATTGTTCCACTGCCCGCCCGCCCAACCTTTACCGTTCAGTACAACGGGGCGGTAACGACCTTGACCTCCAGCGCGGCCACGGGTAACCAGTGGTACCTCAACGGGGTGGCAATTCCCGGCGCCACGGGCCAGACCTACGTGATTAACTCGGCGGCCCAGTACGGTTCCTACACCGTGGTGGTCAGCGCGGGCGGCTGCTCGTCGGCCCCCTCGGCGGCCCTGGTGGTCAACTCCAGCGTGAAGCCGCTGGCTGGCTCCTCGCTGAGCGTATTCCCCAACCCCACGCACCAGAACACGGTGACGGTGGAGCTGAGCGGCTACCGGATGGCCACGGAGCTGAGCCTCTACAACAGCCTGGGTCAGCTCGTGTACTCGACCACAGCTCAAGGCAGCACCGGCACGCGCCAGGTGACGCTGGAGCTGACCAACCAGCCGGCGGGCGTGTACGTGCTGCGGGCCAAAACCGAAGGCGGCCTCGACATCCGCCGCATCGTTAAGGAATAAGCTCCGGCTTTAGCTTTACAAAAGCCCCGTGGCCGTGCCACGGGGCTTTTTTTGGGCCCTACTGCCGCCGATTTTTGGCCGGGCCTTACCCCGAGTCAATCCGCTGGCCCGCCCGGCACCCGACTTCGGCCGGCAGGCGCGTACCTTTGGGGCATGTCCGTATTCCAGACCTACCTGCAGCTGGGCTTTTTCCACATCTTCAACCTACAGGCCTACGACCACCTGGTGTTTCTGCTGGCGCTGTGCGCCCCCTACGTGGCGGCCGAGTGGCGGCGCGTGGTAGCCTTGGTCACGAGCTTCACGCTGGGTCACTCCATCACGCTGGCGTTGGCCACGCTGGGATTTGTGCAGTACAGCCCCCGGTTGGTTGAGGTGCTGATTCCGGTTACGATTCTGCTTACCTGCCTGCTGAACCTGCGCCGGGCCGGGCGGGATATGCGCCGGGAGCCTCTGCTCTGGGCCGGGCCCAACCTGCTGGCGGCCGGGTTTGGGCTGGTGCACGGGCTGGGTTTTTCCAGCTACCTGCGCCAGCTGCTGGGCCAAAGCAGCCGCCCCGTGCTGGAGCTGCTGGCCTTCAACGTGGGCGTGGAGCTGGGCCAGCTGCTGATTGTGGCCCTGATTCTGCTGCTGGGCCTGGTGGTGCTGCGCGTAGCCCGCGCCGCCCACCGCGACTGGGTGCTGGTGGTCAGTGGGGCGGCGGCGGGCATTGCGGCCGTGCTGCTGCTGCTGAATCTGGGCTCGTAAGAAACTATGCTTTCTGAATGCAGCGTTTGGCGCCCAACTTGTGTCTTTGCTTTCTAAGTCGTGTGCGCGCTGGTGTACGGGGCTGCTTTTCCTGATTTTCCGCCTTTCTACTTCGTGTTTCTATGCTCAGAAACGTACTGCTGGCCGCGGGCCTGGCGATGCTGACGGCCGCGCCCCTGCTGGCCCAGACCACCAACTCCGGCACCGATAAGTTTGCCCAGCTCGACCAGCTGCTGCCCACGCCCAACTCCTTCCGCACGGCCTCCGGCGCGCCCGGCGCCGACTACTGGCAGCAGCGCGCCGACTACAACATCCGGGTGACGCTGGACGACAACACGCAGTCGATCAAAGGCTCCGAGGACATTACCTACACCAACCTCTCGCCCGACGTGCTGACCTACCTCTGGGTGCAGCTCGACCAGAACATTCTCGACAAAAACTCCATTACCACGGCCACCCAGGTGGGGCAGGTGCAGGAGAAGATGTCGTTTCAGGCCATGGACTACCTGATGCGCTCCGACTTCGACGGGGGCTTCAAGATTGAGTCGGTGAAGCTGAAGGGCGGCAAGGCTCTGCCCTACACCATCAACCACACCATGATGCGCGTCGACCTGCCCACGCCCCTGCGGCCCAAGCAGGCCGTGACCTTCAGCGTGGCCTGGCACTACAACATCAACGACCAGCTCAAAATCAGTGAGCGGAGCGGCTACGAGTTCTTCCCCGAAGATAAGAACTACCTCTACGAAATTGCCCAGTTCTACCCCCGCATGGCCGTCTACAACGACGTGCGCGGCTGGCAGCACAAGCAGTTTCTGGGCAACGGCGAATTCACCCTGCCCTTCGGCGACTACCGCGTGAGCATCACCGCCCCCGCCGACCACGTGGTGGGCGCTACCGGCGTACTGCAGAACCCCGACCAGGTATTGACGGCCACCCAGCGCAAGCGCCTGGCCCAGGCCGAGGGCGCCAAGAAGCCGGTGCTCATCGTGACGCAGATGGAAGCCGAGCAGGCCGAGCAGAAGCGCGCCAAAGGCACCAAAACCTGGACCTACGCCGCCAAAAACGTGCGGGACTTCGCCTGGGCCTCGTCGCGCAAGTTTATCTGGGACGCTATGCAGATCCGGCAGGCCGGCAAGCCGGTGCTGTGCATGAGCTACTACCCCAAGGAAGGTAACCCGCTGTGGGGCAAGTACTCGACCGAAGTCGTGGCCCACACCATCAAGACCTACTCCAAGCACACCATCGACTACGAATACCCCGTGGCTATTTCGGTGCACGGCCCGGTGGGCGGCATGGAATACCCGATGCTGTGCTTCAACGGCGGCCGGCCCGAGAAGGACGGCACCTACTCGGCCGAGCGGAAATACGGGATGATTTCGGTGATTATCCACGAAGTGGGCCACAACTTCTTCCCCATGATTATCAACTCCGACGAGCGGCAGTGGAGCTGGATGGACGAGGGCCTGAACACCTTCGTGCAGTACCTGACCGAGCAGGAGTGGGAACGGGGCTACCCCTCGCGCCGCGGCGAGCCCCAGAACATCGTGGAGTATATGCGCACCGATAAGAGCCTGCAAACCCCGATTATGACCAACTCGGAGTCGGTGCTGCAATTCGGGCCCAACGCCTACGCCAAGCCCGCCACCGGCCTGAACATCCTGCGCGAAACCATCCTGGGCCGGGAGCTGTTCGACCACGCTTTCAAAACCTACGCCCAGCGCTGGGCCTACAAACACCCCGAGCCGGCCGACTTCTTCCGCACCATGGAAGATGCCTCGGGCACCGACCTCGACTGGTTCTGGCGCGGCTGGTTCTACACCACCGACCACTCCGACCTGAGCCTCGAGGGCGTGAAGTGGTACACGGTGGACTCGAAGAACCCCGAAATCGAGAATGCCAAGCGCCGCGAAATGCTCAACAGCGCCCCCCAGACCCTGAGCCAGCAGCGTAATCTGCAGGACATCAAGAAGACGCTGGTGGACGAGAAGCCCGAGCTCAAGGACTTCTACAACAACTACGACCCCACCGCCACTACCGCCGCCGACAAGGCCCGCTACCAGCAGTACGTGAAGCAGCTCAGCCCCCAGCAGCAAAGCCGCCTGAGCGCCGGCCTGCACTTCTACGAGCTGGATCTGCGCAACGTCGGGGGCCTGACGATGCCCGTCATCGTGCAGATGACCTACGAGGACGGCAAGACCGAAATGGTGAACATTCCGGCCGAAATCTGGCGCAAAAACAACGAGCACGTCACCAAGGTCTTCATCACGCCCAAGCCCGTGGTGAGCTTCGCCCTGGACCCCTACCTGCAAACCGCCGACACGGATCTGAGCAACAATAGCTTCCCGCGCAAGCTGGCGCCCTCGCGCTTCGAGCTGTATCAGCAGCAGATGCAGGCCGCGCCCAACCCCATGCAGCAGCAAAGCACCTCGCAGCAGGGCCAGCCCGCCGGGGGCGGCAGCAGCACGGGCGGCACCAACTAAGCTGACTCTTCTCCAGCCGCCTTCAACAGCCGGGCCCACGTGGTCCGGCTGTTTTTTTTATGCGTTAGGAGTTGTGACGTTTGGGGCTGTGACGTTTTGAAACGTCACAACCCCAAACGTCACAACCGGCAGGGCGGCGGGCCGGGGCGTGCAACTATCCGGGCCGCCGTCGGCTCCTGCCCTATGATACCCCACTTCGTTTCACTCGTTTATTCTACTCCTATGCGCTACCTCTTCCCTGCGTTTGCGCTGCTCGCCTTTCTGACGTTGCCCGGCTGCACCCCCAACGGCTGCCCCGACGACGAAGCCCCGGCCCCGGCCTGCTACTCCGGCAAAGTTGTCGGGGCCGCCTGCATGGATGGCGTCCTGATCGAAGTCGACCCTCAGTACGCCATTGGCAAGGCGTATAATCAGTACACCAACCTGGTGGCCGCCGTGAACATGCAGCCGTCCAGCAGCCCCGACCTGACCATTGACGGGCAGGTGGTGCAGGTCGGCCAAACCGTTTACTTCACCTATACCGTCAGTCCTAAAGCCCGGGAGGCTGTCTGCCCCCAGAACACCGTGCCCCTGCCCGTTCCGCACCTGGTGCTGAGCAACCTGGGCGCTACGGCCTGCGCCCCCACCAAAGCCCAATAATGCCTGGGTGCTATATCGACTACTACGAGTACGGCCGCAGCAACCGCCCGAAGCAGGCCGTTTCTTGTATGGTTGGCGGCCTGCTCCTCTTGCGCGTCTATGCCCTATCTACGTTACCTGACTCTCTGCCTGCTGGCCGGGGTCGTGGCCGTGCGGTAGTTGTGACAAGTTGAGCTGTGACAACTTTTTTTGTCACAGCCCAACTTGTCACAACTCCTGGCAGGACGCCAACTTTTATAACTTGGCCCCCGTCATCCTCACTTTTTACCTCGTATACTATGGGAATTCTCGACGGCCTGCTGGGCAATGCTTCCGAAAACGACGCGCAGGAACTCCAACAGGAACTAACGCAACTGCTGGCTCCCGGCGAGCAGGTGGAAAAAGCCTACGCCATCATCCGCGACCAGATCATCTTCACCAACAAGCGCCTGATGCTGGTCGATAAGCAGGGCGTGACGGGCAAAAAGCGTGAAATCATGAGCGTGCCCTACCGCAGCATCGAGCGGTTCTCGATGGAAACCACCGGCCACTTCGACCTCGACGCCGAGCTTAAAATCTGGATCCGCGGCCAGGCCGAGCCCCTCAGCAAAACCTTCCGCGACGACCGCAGCATCCACGACATCTGCCGCGCCCTGGCCCTCTACGCGCTGTAGCGGTGAGGTGGTGAATGAGTGAATGAGTGAGTTGTCGTTCTGCCCGGGGCTGTCATCCTCCATCTGGCATACATGCAGCGCAGCGGAATGAAGGACCTTCCTCACCTATCCCACTGTAGCTTGTACCAACATGACAAAGCCCTTTACTACTTGCGTGGTAAAGGGCTTTGTCAGGTTGAATGAGCCTTGTCACCAAGGTGAGGAAGGTCCTTCGCAGGCTCAGGATGAAAGCCCCGGGCAGAACGACAGACTCATTCATTCATTCACTCATTCACTCATTCACTATTTCACCTGAATTGCGGGCGGCGTGGGGTTGTATTCCGGGGTGCTGGTGGCGTGCTCGGCTTTCTTCTTGCCCTGGTCGTCTTTCACGTCGCGGCGGCTGAAGGGGCGGATGATGAGGCGCAGGGCCTGGTCGGAGCTGAAGTAGCTGAAGGCCCAGTCGACGAAGGCTACCACCTTGTTGCGGAAGCCGACCAGCGTCATCAGGTGCACGAACAGCCAGGTAAACCAGCCGAAGATGCCGTTGAAGTGGACGTCCTTGGGCAAATCCACGACGGCCTTGTTGCGGCTCACGATGGCCATGACGCCCTTGTTTTTATACACGAACGGCACCGGCGGCTGGCCCTTGATGAGGCGTTGCAGGTTGTCGCCGAGCAGGTCGGCCTGCTGCTGGGCCACGGGCGCCAGCATGGGCAGGCCCTTGGGCATGTCGTCGGTCACCATGTTGGCCACGTCGCCGATGGCAAACACGTTGCTCAGGCCCGGCACCTGGTTCCACTGGTTCACGTTGATGCGCTTGTTGCGGGCCACCAGCTCCTCCGGGATGCCCGGCACGGCGGCCCCGTTCACGCCGGCCGCCCAAATCAGGTTTTCGGTCGGAATAAACTCGGTGTCGGAGTAGTAGGCCCGGCAGTTTTCGTAGCCCTTGATGTGGGTGTTGAGCACCACCTTCACGCCCAGCTCCTGCATGTAGCGCATGGCATCCTGCTGCGACTTCACCGACATCGGCCCCAGCAGCTCGGCCCCCGCCTCGACCAGGATAATCTGCATCTTGCTCAGATCCAGCTCGGGGTAGTCCTTGGGCAGCACGTGCTTGCGCATCTCGGCCAGCGAGCCGCTGATTTCGACGCCCGTCGGGCCGCCGCCCACCACCACGATGTTCATCAGGGCCTGCTTTTCCTCGGGATTCTCGGTCAGCAAAGCCTTTTCGAAATTCTGGAAAATGAAGCTACGCAGGTTCAGGGCATTCGGAATGCTCTTGATCTGCATGGCGTTTTTCTCCAGGCTCTCGATGCCGAAAAAGTTGGTGAGCGAGCCGGTGGCCAGCACCAGGTAGTCGTAGCGAATGTCGCCCACGCTGGTGTGCACCGTGTTGGCGGCCGTATCCACGCGCTGCACGTCGGCCATGCGGTAGAAGAAATTTTTCTGGCCGGCGAAGATCTTGCGAATCGGGTAGGCTATGCTGTCGGCCTCCAAGGCGCCCGTGGCTACCTGGTAAAGCAGCGGCTGGAAGTTGTGGTAGTTGTTACGGTCAATGACGACCACCTGCACCGGCGCGTCGCGCAGGGACTTGGCCAGGCGCAGGCCACCAAAACCGCACCCCACAATCACGACGCGGGGCTGGGAGGAAACCGGAAGATTCGTATCCATAGAAGTTGGCTGAAGGGAACGAGCCAAGGTAACCGCTTTTATATAGCGGCCGCGGCATCCTTGGCCTTTACCCCAAAAGCAGCGTTCTGGTTACCGCTCAGGTGGCTTATCCGTTTCTGCTAACTCCTTAAAAGCCAGAAAGCCCACCTTGCGGGGGGCTTTCTGTGAACAGCGGGTCGCGCCGATTAATAATCGACGCCTTCTTTCTTCTTGAATTCGCCCTGCTTGATCTGGTTGATCAGCTGGAGCCAGCTGAAGGGGTTCAGCAGCGGGTTGTTGGTTTGGGGCGTGGGGGCCGTGCCCATGCGGCGCGCCTGGTCGTACTCCTGGTTTTGCATGGTCTGGCGGTAGTTACCCATGCTGGTCACCGGCGCGTTGTTGAAAATGCGGCGCAGCACCTGCTCGTTCAGGTTGTCGGCCATGGCCGAGCCCCGCTCCTTGGGCAGCTTGAGGGCCAGGAACGCGCGCTTAAACTCCTTTTCGGTGGCATACGGGAAGATGCGTACTTCGGGCAGAATCGTGGCGTCCTCCTTGAGCTGCACGATGACCGAGTAGCTCTGCCGCTGGTAGTCGGGCGGAATTACCACCGTCTGGTTGCGGTAGCCCAACGAGCGAATCACGATACTGTCGCCGGTGAGCACCGGCAGCGAGAAGTAGCCGTAGGCGTTGGTGGCCGTGCCGCGGCCGGCTTTGGGTACAAACACCGTGGCGCCGGGCACGCCCAGCAGCGAGTCGCCGGTGGCAATGATACCGGTGAACTGCACCACGCGGCGCTGCCCCTGGGCCTGGGCCCGCGTGGGCCGCAGCCCTACCAGGGCCAAGATGACCAGCGCAAGCACCAGCCACGAAGAAGAAATTCGAACACTACCAGACATACAAACCATTACAGACTACAACTACAATAATACGGCTCTTTCAGGGGTAGAAGCCCGGGCTGGTGTAAATTTGTTCCTTCCCCGGCCCGCGGGCCTGCCTCGCCTTTCAGACAAAAGATGCGCCTAAAACACTTCAGCGTTGCATTTGGTCAACAACTATTCAAAGCTTTCGGCGACGACTCGCGCGTGCGCATCCTGCATTTGCTGTGGCGCAACCAGGAAATGTGCATTTCCGACCTGGAACAGGTGCTCGACTTCACCCAGACCAAAACGTCGCGCCAATTATTATACCTGAAAAATGCAGGTTTGGTGAGTTTTCGGCGGCTCGACAACTGGGCCTTCTACTTTCTAAAGGATGAAGCTGCCGACTTGGTTCAGCAGCTACTGGGCTTCATGGAGAAAGACCCACAGCTCGTGCGCGACCAGCAGATTTACCAGACCCTATGGTCGAACCGGGAGCTGGCTGCGTACAAGCTCCAAAACCGCCGCTGGACCGGCATGCCCTGACGTGGACCGGCGGCCCTTTCTCTTCCCTAGCTTTCCTTATGAACCTGGCGTATCACTTATTCGTCTGCAACAACCAAAAGGACGAAATCGGCAAGGACGTAGCCCGCGCCCTGAAGATTGAAATCAAGAAGCAGGGCCTGAAAAGCCTGCTGGTGGGTGGCGTCAAGCACAAAACCCGGGTGCAAACCTGCAACTGCCTCGACGTGTGCAAGCACTGCAAGAAAGGCCCCGGCGCGGCCGTCATCGTCTACCCCGAGGGCACGCTCTACGGCGACGTGCGCCCCAAAGACGCGGCCGACATCGTGCAGAATCATTTGGCCGACGGCCGGGTTGTAAAAAGATTGTTGCTGGATTAACTGACATTAACTGTGCCTACCCTCTCGCCTGCCAAGACCTACCGCCACCTTTTCTTCGACCTCGACCACACCCTCTGGGACTTCGAAAAGAACGCCGACGAAACCCTGCGCACCCTTTTCGCGCACCACGACTTAGGCCGCTTCGGCACGTTCACCGTCGATGCGTTCATCGACCGGTACCGCGACGTGAACCATGCGCTGTGGCGGCTCTACCAAAGCAACAAAATCACGCAGCAGCAGCTGCGCAGCGTGCGGTTCGTGCGCACGCTCACCAGACTGGGCGTGGCCGAGGAAGACGTGCCGGCCACTATTTCCCAGCAGTTCACCGAGCTGCTGCCGCAAAAGTCGGCGGTGTTTCCCTTTACCCACGAGGTGCTCGACTACCTGCGCCCCAGGTACACGATGCACCTTATTACCAACGGCTTCAGGGACATTCAGCACATCAAGCTGGCGTCCTCCAACCTCACCGACTACTTCCAGGAAGTCATTACCTCCGAATGCAGCGGCTACCTGAAGCCCGATACGCGCATGTTCCGCCACGCGCTGGAGCGCACCGGGGCCGCCGCCGCCGATAGCCTGATGATCGGCGACAACCTGGAGTGCGACGTGCTGGGTGCCTACAACGCCGGCATCGACCAGGTGTACTTCAACCCCGACAAGCGCCGGCACTTCGCCAGCACCACCTACGAAATCAGCTGCCTGAGCGAGCTACGCCAGATTCTGTAGCGTCGGCAACGCCGCCCGCCGCAGCCGGAACCCGACTACGGTGCATAGAATAAGCAGAATACGCAATGGGTTGCCTACAGCAGAAACCGGTCCCAGCCCAGCTCTTCTTCGCTGATGGCCGAAAGCAGCACCAGCCCGACCCCGACCAGGCCCTGCCGCAGGTCGCCTTCGCGGTGGCCGTAGAAGCCGTTGGGCAGCTCGTGGGTCAGCCAGCTGCGGGTTTGGGTTAGCCAGTAGGCATAGCCCTTGCGGTAGGCTTCGTGGCCACTGGCCAGAAACAGCTTCCGATAGAGATGCGCCACCCCCGCCGCCCCCGAATCGAAGCGGGAGCTGGTAACGGCCGTCGACCGCACGTCGGTGCGGAGCAGCGTGTTGAGGCCCACCAGCTCGGCCAGCCGCGGCAGCTCCGCGTCCTGTAGCAGCTCAAAGCTTTTGTAGAGCAGCCACGACTGTCCCATGTCGCCGTGGCTCCAGCTGAGTTCATTGTCGAAGGCGGCTTCCTGCTGCCGACCACCTACGTGCGCGGGAAAAATGGCGTATTTCTGCTCCGAGAAGTCAACTTCCCGCTTGGTCGAAAGAATGTAGAGGATGCCCTGCCGCACCTGCTGCCTGATGCCGGCTAGCTGGCCATCGGCCTCGTAGAGCTGAATCAGCAGCAGCAACTCACCGGCCAGTCCATCGGCCAGCCCCAGGGCGGTAGTGCGCTCCGGTTTCGGGGAAGCGGTATTTGCTTCGCCAAAAGGAAACCAGAAGTCGGAATCCGGCGCGTTGATCAGGGCCGTGAGCATCGTCAGCATCTGCGGCCAATGCCCGGTCGGGAGCTGCTGGCGGTTTCGCAGGTAAAAATACAGCATGATGCGCAGAAACCGGGGCCGGCTTTCGGCCGTGGCAGCGGCCTGCAAGGCCCCGGCTTCGGCCAGCAGGGCCGCATCCAGCTGCGCGAGCTCACTGCCGGCGGGGCGGGCAGTAGCCGCCGGGTAGCGCGCCAGCTCGGCTTGCAGCCACGCCAGCGCCGTTACCTGGTCGAGCAGGGTCGTGGTCCAGACGGCCCGGGTGGTCTGGGCCAGCAGCTGCAACAACTGGCCCAGCAACTCGCGGCTCAGCGCCAGGTCGGTGCCGTGGCCGAATGTCCGGTAGACGGTGTAGTAATATACGGAGTAGCCCAGCAGATCGGCGACGGTGGCGCCCCGGCCCGGCGAGCCGGCAATAGCACCGTGCACTGCCTGCCAGCTGGCAATAAGGCTGTCCTTATCCTTATGTAGTGACGATAGATAAGGCGTAACCATTGCACTGTACTAATGAGAAGCGCAGCAGTGGTTGATTTTTCGTACTGCTTGCCTTCAGAATAAGGGTGTTGTTTTACTGGTTGCGAAAGAGTCCTTGCGCCGGCGCGCAAGGACTGCTTTCAGCGCCCGGGGCCGAGCCGTCAGGCCCTGCCCGGGGGTTATCATGCTCCGCCGACGTGGCGGCTTCGGCTTAGAAACCGAACCCGGACGTGGTATCAATCCAAGTCTGCTGCGTGTTGATAATCGTTGTCGTCGTATCGTCATCGGTGTAACGTTTCAGACCCGACACCTGCTTGTTGAATACGGTAACAGTAGTTTTCTTGAAGCTGAATTTGGCGGTGGTAGCAGTAGTTTTCATAGGTTAGGAGTGTTTGAGAGTGAGAGTGTTCGGTGTGATGAGGCAGATTGTATTGTGCTGTGCTTGAAGTGATACAAACGTCGGCGAAAGGTTACAGAGCTGGTAAAATATTACACCAACTCCGGCTTCCGCTACACCAACGCTGAATTTTCGGGGTACCTTACTTCCCCAAAGCCTGACGGCCTCTTTTGGGTTAGCCGCTGTCCGGGTACTTAAACTTGCTGCCACTACCTATGGCCCATCTTCTGCCATTCCGCTTACGCTCCCTAAGACCTATTATCATTCATTTCCTGATTTGGGCGGGTTACCTGGCCTATGAAGGTATATTCCTATTTATCATCAATAATGTACGACTTAATATCTGGGAATCCAGCATCCATTTCATGCTGCAGGCTATGCTGTTCTACGTCAACAGCTTAGTATTACTGCCCCGCTTCTTTGCCCGCCGGGCTTACTTGACCTATGCCGTAAGCCTGGTACTGCTTATGGCCGTTTTTGGCGTGTTGCGCTACTGCGCTACCGTCTACCTCCTACCGCTGATGACGGATAACTTGGTGTATTCCTTTACAACGCCCAAGCTGTTCTGGGGCGTGGCATTGTACCGGGCCATCTACTTTATCCTGCTTAGTCTGGGCTACTGGTTTTCCCGCAATGCCATTCAACTGGAAAAGCAGAAGCGCGCCCAGGAGCAGGAGCTGCGCAATACTGAGCGCAGCCTGATGGAAGCCAACCTGGCCTTCCTGAAAAGCCAGATCAACCCGCACTTTCTCTTCAATGCCCTGAACTTCCTGTACGCGCAGGCCTATCCTCACTCCGAAAGCACCGCCAAGGGCATTCTGCTCTTGTCCGACATTATGCGCTACGCCCTCAAGGACGATGATAATAACGGAAAGGTGATGCTGGAAAAGGAGGTTCAACACATACATAACTATATTGCGATAAATCAGCTGCGGTTCAGCAATCGGCTGCAAATCGAATTTGAGGTAGCCGGCAGCGTGCAGTTTCTGATGATTTTGCCGCTGGTGCTGATCACCTTCGTGGAAAACTGTTTTAAGCATGGCGAACTGCACGACCCGCAAAACCCGTTGCGCATCCAGGTGCGCACCGAAAACAACCGCCTGTACTTCCGGACGCACAACAAAAAGCGCAACGGCCCCAAGGAAAAGACCACCGGTATCGGACTTGTGAATACCCAGAAAAGGTTAGACCTTGTTTATGCCGACCGTTATACCCTGGCCGTAACCAACGAGCCCGAGTTCTACACCTGCCAACTCACCATTGACCTCTAACCAGATGATTTCCTGCCTGATAGTAGATGACGAACAAGGTGCCATTGACATCCTCAAAACGTTCATCGACAAGACGCCCTTTCTGACCCTGGCGGGTAGCACCAGCAACCCGCTGGAGGCGCTGGGCATCGTGCAGGCTCAGGCCATCGACCTGATTTTTCTGGACATTCACATGCCCCAGATTTCCGGCCTCGACTTTATGCGCCTGCTCGACGGCAAGAGCCGCGTGATTCTGACCACGGCCTACAGCGAGTTTGCCCTCGACGGCTTCGAGCTGAATGCCCTCGACTACTTACTGAAGCCTATTTCCTTCGAGCGTTTCTTGAAAGCGGCCCAGAAGGCGCTAAACACCTCGATGGACTCGACCGCCCGTTGGCAGTCGGCCGAAAAGGAAGACGACTACATCTTCGTCAAGACCGAAAGCAAGGGCAAGATGACCAAGGTGAACTTCGACGAAATCGTGTTCGTGGAAGGCATGAAAAACTACGTTTCCATCAACACCACCGAGGACCGCATCATTACCCTACTCAACATCAAGGACTTAGAGGACCGCCTGCCGCCCAAAAACTTCATGCGGGTGCACAAGTCCTACATCGTATCCTTGAACAAAATCAAGGCGCTGGATGGCAACCAGATTCTGTTCAAGGATATGAAAGCGTACGTGCCGCTGGGCGAAACCTACCGCACGGCCTTTTTCGAGGCGCTGCAGGAAAAAGTGATGGGCGGCCGCAAGTAGCGGCCTACCCCACTTTCTGCATGGCCTGCTGCGACTGGTACTGCCGGTGCAGGAAGTCGTAGAGCACCATTTCGTGCAGGCGGGCATCCACCGGAATCAGCCGGTTGAGCAGCATGTGGATATAGCTCCCCAGCAGCTGGCCCTTGTCCACGTCCAGCTCGCCTTGGCGCTCTACCTCGTTGATTTGGCAGGCAATGGTGCGCATGTGCCGGTTGGCGGCCCCCAGAAAATCTTCTTCGTGCAGGGTGCGCTGAATAGCCGAGCGGAAGCTGCGGTATTTGGCGTCGAGCTGCAGCTTCAGGGTTTTGTCCATCCCGAATTCCTGGGCAAAGCTTTCCTTCAGCCCGTGCAGCAGCGCCAGCTTCTGGGGCAGGGTGCAGTCGAAGGCGTCGAGCAGGGCGTTGATCTGCCGCAGCCCCCAGATCCAGGGCGTGGCGTTGTCGTCGTTGCCGGCTTCTTCCAGAATTGTCAGCACGGCCCGGCTATCCTCAAAAAACAGCGACTCCGACAGCTCCATCGTGCGGTGCCCGTAGCGCTCCAGCTCCCGGCGGTAGGTATCGATCTGGGTTTTCCAGATGTAGCCGTTGTTGGTGCAGGGCTGCACGAAGGTGTTGACCAGGTACACGATTTCGCCGATGCGCTTCACGTCGGGCAGGTGCAGGCGCAGCCGGATGTGGTTGTCGGGGTCGGCGTAGCGGATGAAAAACCACTTGTCGATCAGGCCCTGGCTTAGCAGCTCCTCCGTCAGCGGCCGGATAACCTCCGTCAGGATGCGGTCGGCCACTTTCTGCCCGCAGTAGAACTTGTAGTACAGCCATTCGGAACCCAGGGAAAACTCCCGCGCCACGCCGGGCTGCTCGCCCACGTCGGTTTTGCCGCGGCTGGTGTAGCAGGGAGCATCGCGCACGAGCAGGGCTACCAGCTGGTGGGCGTAGGCGCGGCCCGCCGCGTCGCGCACGGGACTGGTATCGGTGGCCAGCAGAAACTCCTTGAGCTTGATGGAGGGCCGGCGCCGGATAGCATCCAGCCAGACCTGCACGGTGGTGTCGTTTTCGGCGTCGACCAGCAGCTCATTGTCGCCGTCGGCCAGGGTGAAAAAGCGCGGCAGCTGCCAGCGGTTCCGAAACTCCTGAAAGCGTAGGGCAGCTTCGGCGGCCGAAGCCACCAGCAGCGGCTCCAGGTCCGCTTTGTCGAACTGCCAGGACGCGGCCTGCAGGATGACGTTCTGGTAGGTGAGGCGGGGCAGAAACCGGGCGTATAGCGACACGGAAGTCCAGGAAAAGCCCAGACTGGGTTGCAAGCCCTGGGTTTGCAGGTCGCAGAGAAACTCGTAGACCGGCAGCGCATACTTGCTGTAGTTGTGGGCCGTGCTCAGGCGGGGCACGATGATCTGGTTGGTCAGCCGGGAACGAAGCACCAGCTGGTTGCCCTGCATCGAGAGCAGCAGGTCCTGCAGACGAACCTGGCCGCTGGCCGGGGCTCCCGACTGGGCCAGGTACGGAATTTCCAGCTCCCGGAAAGCCGGCCGCATCAGAATGTTGCCCACGCGGCTCACCGGCAGGTGGCAGATTTCGGCAAACCGGACGGCGGGATTCTGGGCCTGCTCCTGGGTGGTTATATCCCGGATTACCTGCTCAATACCACTGTCAGCGTGGGCAAACCGGCCCAGCAGATTCACGGCGCTGGAGCCCCCCACGGTTTCGAGCAGCAGCTGCCCTTCGTCCAGCACCCGGAACATGATGGGCACCGAGGGCGGCAGCGGCACGGCCGAATGCGGAAAATGCCGCACCTCGTCCCGGGTAATGGCCACGCTGTACTGGCGGTTACGGTCGGCTTCGCGCAGCTTCTGGTACATGAAATGCTGCACCTCATTCTGGCGCAAGGCCCGCCCGGGGCCGCCCTGCGCGGCTAGGGCCAGGTCGTGCACCAATGGCGAGTAGGTGCTTTTGCCAAAATCGGAGTAGCGCAGGCCGCTTTCGTTGTCGAGAGCTTCGAGCAGCGGCACCGCCTGCCCTTCGTAGCGGGCGTGAAACCGCTCTTTGAAATTTTCCAGCCGCTCGTTTTTGGAGGGCGAGGTAATATGACGCAGCACCTCCAGCGCCTGTAGCAGCTCCTGCTGCACGTGCCGGCCCAGCGCCGAGGTGCTGGTCACGCCCCGGATGGAGTCGGTCTGGAACAGCTTGTTTTTCTGAATCGGAATGCCCAGCGGCTCCAGCACCCGCACGATTTGCTGGTACGCGGCGGCCGGGTTGGCCGGGTTCTGATCCAGCGCGTCCAGATGCTCCTGCACGTGTTGCAATACCTGTTGCAGGGCTTGCAGGGAGGCATCGGGCGCACTCTCGTTCAGGCGACTGAGCACGGCCTGAATGTGGTGGTAAAACTCGGGGCCCGTGACGGTCGGCTCCAGCTCACTGATCAGCACCTGCGCCCGGATCAGCTCGTCCACGTATTCCAGGGCCTCGGCCAGCTCGTTGTCGTCGTCGGTTAGCAGGTGGGCTATGGCCAGGCGCGTGAGGCCAGCCTGGCAGCCGTCGATAACCTGCTGCATGTAGGGGGAAGCCGCCGCCGAGCTGATCTGGTGCACGCGCTCCTCCTGCTGGTAGTGGTATTCGATGTAGCGGATTTCCTCCCCGATCTGGTACAGGCTGGTATTGGGAAAATAGCGAATCCGCTGCTTCACCACGTCCATTTCCGACAGCTGGAAGGCTAGGGCGCACAGGTAGTGCATATCCAGGCGGGTATGGCGGGTGTTATGCTGGCTGGCCAGCTCAATGCGGCTTTCCTCGCCCCAGTTCACGACCGAGCAGCCCGCAAACAGGCCAAACGGCGTGCAGCGGCTCGTCATGCGGGCGTAGTAGCGCGCCAGCGTACCCTGCAGCTTCTCGATTTTCTTGGGGTCGGTCAGCTCCCCGCTTTGCCATTTCTGGCATTCCTGGCACAAATCCGGGGAGGCCAGGTACAGCGCCTCCATGAAGGCCGCATCCGTGAGCCGGCTTTGCAGCGTGGCGGCATCAAAGTTGCTGTCGAAGGGCTGGGCGGGGGTGCGTAAGATCAACTGGGGGTGGAAATGGTAGAGCTGTTGGATCATAGCAAGGGTGTTAGGCGGTGGCGTGGTGCAGGAAAGAGGGAAGATTGGACTTTTGCCAGCATTTTGAAAAAACTCTGGATTTCGTCAGCAACAAATTGCACAAAACATTGCTAGCAAAAAAGCGTATCAGGTAGGTTTCAGCAGATTTAGGACCGCTGGTTACGCATTTTTAGCGGGCCGGGGCGGCTGCTCGGGGCGGGCCGCCGCCGCCAGGATGCGGAAAGCACCGGACATCGTTGGAAGCCAGCAAAAACCGCCGGACCTTGCGGCTTTTTCCCTTGGCTCCTTCCCCAGCACGTTCCATGGTTCACCTTATCGGCCTTTCCGGCAAGCGCGGCAGCGGCAAAGACACCGTGGCCCGCCTGATTCAGCAGTTGCAGCCCGAGCGCCACTGGCAGATTCTGTCTTTTGGCGACGCCATCAAGGCCGTGTGCGCCACGCTGGCCGGCGAAGGCGCCGCCCCCTACTACAGCCAGACGGGCAAGGCCGAGCTGCTGCCCGATTTCGGCCGTACCCGCGGCGAAATGCTGCAGCAGGTGGGCGCCGCCCTGCGCGGCTGGGACTACGAAATCTGGGTGAAAGCCTTTTTTGCCCGCCTGCCGCCCGGCCAGTGCGTGCTCGTGCCCGACGTGCGCTTTCCCAACGAGGCCCAGCCCATTCTGGACCGGGGCGGCCTGATGCTGCGCGTGGAAGGCGACCCGCTCCGCCAGCAGGGCGACGGAACCCGCGACGATACCCACCCCAGCGAAACGGTGATGGACACTTACGAGCAGTTTACCACGGTGCTCCACAATACCGGCAGCCGCGAGGCGCTGCGCCGGCAGGTAGAGCAGCTGGTGCTGCCCCTGCTACCGTAGCTTTACCCGGCGGTAACTCAGAAAAAAAGCCAGTCTGCGCGGGCAGACTGGCTTTTTGCGTGCTAAAAGGAAAGCGGAAGCCGCTGGTTAGTGCAGCACCTGCACCCGCTTGTGGAACGTTTGCCCACCCACGGTGCACGACAGAGAATACACGCCGGCCGGCAGCTCGCGGGTATCAATCTGAATTTTGGCACTGGGATTCGGGCGGGTGCCCTGGGCGACAACGCGGCCCAGGTTGTCGCGCAGGGTGTAGGCCAGGGTAGCCGGCGCGGTACTGCCGGTCTTTTGCAGCAGGGCCCCCGCTGGCACTACCAGTTCGAAGCCCGTATTGCTGGGGTTGGGGAATACTTCCAGCGCGGCACTGGCCGGCGCGGCAGCGGAACCGGCAGTTGCAACCTTGCCGGGTTTGTACATCACGCAGGCCATACCGTTGATGCCGTTTTCGTTGGCCGTCATGTAGGTGCGGCCGGTGGTGGTGGAGCGGCAGCCGTTGGTGGCCGTGCACCACACCGTAAACATCTGGTTGTAGCCGCCGGGGGCCGTAATGGAGACGTCGGGGCCACTACCGTAGCCGTAGGTAAAGGTGGCATTGTCCACCGTCCACTCGTAGGATACGTTACCCTCCAGATCGGGCCGGGAAATACCCGCGCCCAGGTTTATGTTGGAGCCCGGACACACCAAGCCGCCGTATACCTCGCTTTCGTAGAGGATGTTCACGTCGGGGCCGCCGTTCCACATCTCGTGGGTCAGCGTTACGGGGCCGGCGTAGCAGCCGTCGGTGCTCCAGTAGGTGGCCTTCACCGTGAAAGGGCCCTGCGCGTCGGGCGTGGCCGTCACGTTGAAGATGGGCCGGCCCATGGGGCCCTGGAACCAGCTGCCCGTCGCCCGGCTGCTGGGCTCGACAGACCACGTAACGTTCGTGCCCACGGGAATCGACGTGGCATCGAGAAAGGCATTGGCCCCGCCGCACAGCAGGTCGGAGCCGGAGTAGTTGGCAATCTGCTGGTTTTTCAGGTCCGAAATGATGCCGGCCTCATAGGCAAACCACTGGAAGAGCGTGGCCACGGCCCGGATGCTGAAGTTGAAGCTGACGTTGGCAATCTGGCCGGTGTTGATGGAGCCGGGCGACGTCCAGCCGAAGGAGCTGTATATGCTGTTGATGTAGGCGTTTGAGCCCTGCGACAAATTGGTATCACCCCGCTGGAAAGACTGGTCGCCCCCACGGCTGAAAGTTCCCATGTCGCTGTAGTTCACCCCGCTGGGAAAGAAATCCGCCAGCTGGTTCATCGTGTAGAACAGGAACTTGGCTTTGTCCCGGGCACTGGCCATACAGTGGATGTCAGTCAGCAGACCACCCTGCTGCGCGGCGGTAGCAGCCGTCCAGCTGTAGGCCGGATAACTTCCGCCGGGGTCTTTCTCGCACTTGTTCAGGTTGTTGTTCGAATAATAGGTGTTGCCCATATCATTCTCGTAGTGGTCGGGGCGGTTGGCCGGGCACGGGTGCAGATGCGAATGGGTATGGGCCGGCACGCTCATGTCGCCGAGCAGGTGGGCCACGCGGCCCAGAATCTGGAGCGCCACGGGCTTGCCGAAGGCCTGGTTGAACTGCGGCTGGTGGTAGTAGTTGATTCGGCCGCTCCCGTCGGCATTGCTGATGCCTTCCAGGTAGTAGTTGCCCTTGTAAAGCTCGGGCAGGGAAGTATAGGTGATGATGTAGTTGCGCAGGTAGCCTACGCCGGGCATCACGAAGGGAATAGTAACGTCGTGGGCCCCGTTACGGTCCTGGCAGAACAGGTACACGCGGGCTTTTTCCCAGGCGTTGGGCGCTTTCGAGGTGTAGCCGATGTTGAGCGGCACCGACTCGTAGTTCTCGTTCGGATTGTCGGCATCCCAGAAGTGGGTGATGGACGGCGTAAAGCCCCCGTGGCCCAGGTCGTAGTGGTAAATCGGGTCTTCCGAGTCTTCGCGCCAGGCACCCACGCCAATGGGGTAGCTGTTGTTAAAGGGCTGGGCATCGTTGCCCTTGCCGTGATAATTGAGCCCGATGGCGTCCCGCAGGGCCGGAATAGCCCCGATCTGCTGCTCCAGATACAGGTACGACTGCTTCACCATGTACTGGTGCACCCACTCCTTGTGGGCCACGGCGGGCGTCTGGAACAGGCCCAGACATAGTAATCCGATGGATAAAATTTTCTTCATCATAAAATAGAATAAAATAGGTGTGGTAGTAACTGCGCCAGCCGGCACCAACCAGTGCCGGCCATTGCCAGGATAAAGGTGACGAGCCGGCCCCTGGGACCTAACTTTATTACACCAACCCCGCTTTTGGCAGGATGAAGCGCCTGATTAATGGCAGGCCGCTGGCTCAAGCAGTAATCGGCTCTTGCTGAAGGGGCGATACCAAAACGGCCCCGGAGGCCCCGGTTTTCGCCGGGCCGCAGCCCGCGGTGGGCAGTGGCCGGACGCCCCCACCGCCGACAGGACAACATTCCCAACTCTGGGCGGTACCTTTACGGCGTCCCTTCCCAGAAACGAAAAACCAACACCCAACACCCAACCCATGGCTAACGGCTTTTTCAACGTCCCTGCCCCGATCAACGAACCCGTCAAAGGGTATGCCCCCAACTCGCCGGAGCGCGTGGAGCTGCTCAAAACGCTGAAGGAGCTCAAGCAGCAGGAGCGCGACATTCCGATGCACATCGGCGGCCAGGAAGTGCGCACCGGCAAGACCCAGCGCCTCACCCCGCCCCACGACCACCAGCACGTGCTGGCCCAGTTTCACGAGGGCGACGCCAGCCACGTGCAGCAGGCCATCGACGCGGCCCTGGCTGCCCGCCCGCTGTGGGCCGAAATGCCCTGGGAGCACCGCGCCGCCATCTTCCTGAAAGCCGCCGATTTGCTGGCCGGCCCTTACCGGGCGCGCATCAACGCGGCCACCATGCTGGGCCAGAGCAAGAATGCCTTCCAGGCCGAAATCGACGCCGCCTGCGAGCTGATCGACTTCTTCCGGTTCAATGTGCACTTCATGCAGCAGATCTACCAGCAGCAGCCCGAGAGCCTGCCCGGTATGTGGAACCGCCTGGAGCACCGCCCGCTGGAGGGCTTCGTGTTTGCCCTCACGCCCTTCAACTTCACCTCCATTGCCGCCAACCTGCCCGCCTCAGTGGCCATGATGGGCAACGTGGTGGTGTGGAAGCCAGCCAACACCCAGATCTACTCGGCCCAGGTGCTGATGGAGCTGTTCAAGGAAGCCGGCGTACCCGACGGCGTTATCAACCTGGTGTACGTGGACGGCCCCACCGCTGGCGAGGTCATCTTCAAGCACCGCGACTTTGCCGGCATCCACTTCACCGGCTCCACCGGCGTGTTCCAGAACATCTGGAAAACCATCGGCGAGAACATCAGCAACTACAAGAGCTACCCGCGCATCGTGGGCGAAACCGGCGGCAAGGACTTCATCCTGGCCCACCCCTCGGCGCACGCCAAGGCCGTGGCCGTGGGCATCAGCCGGGGCGCGTTTGAATACCAAGGGCAGAAATGCTCGGCCGCCTCGCGAGTGTACCTGCCCTCGAACCTGGCCGACGAAATCCTGGGCTACGTGAAGGAAGACCTGGCCTCGTTCAAAATGGGCGACGTGGAGGACTTCTCCAACTTCATCAACGCCGTTATCGACGAGAAATCCTTCGATAAGCTCGCCAAGTACATCGACGGCGCTAAGGCCGATGCCAACGCCGAAATCGTGGCCGGCGGCGGCTACGACAAGTCGAAGGGCTACTTCATCGAGCCCACCGTCATCGTAACCAAGGACCCCAAGTACGTGACCATGTGCGAGGAGCTGTTCGGCCCCGTGGTGACGGTGCACATCTACGACGCCGACAAGTTCGAAGAAGTGCTGGAGCTGGTGGACACGACCTCGCCCTACGCCCTCACCGGCGCCATCTTCTCCCAGGACCGCTACGCCATCGACCACGCCTCGAAGAAGCTGGTGCACGCGGCCGGCAACTTCTACATCAACGACAAGCCCACCGGCGCGGTAGTGGGCCAGCAGCCCTTCGGCGGGGCCCGCGCCTCCGGTACCAACGACAAGGCCGGCTCCCTGCTGAACCTGCTGCGTTGGGTGTCGCCGCGCGCCATCAAGGAAACCTTCGTGCCGGTGACGGATTACCGGTATCCCTTCCTGGGCTCCGAGCCCAAGGAGGATCTGAACCGCGACAAGGGCCTGTAGCGCGAAGCTCCGGCTTGGCGCACTATCTGCGCCGCTAGCACAAAAAACGCCGTTTCGGAAAACCGGAGCGGCGTTTTGCTTGATTTTATGACTGAGCAAATCATTTTTATTGGCCCCTTACCTTTCCCGGCGTAGCTTCGTCTTTTGGCGAAAAGTGCTGGCATTTATTCCGTGTACATTCTAACTCCTGTTCTTCCTGCTGCCCCGGCAGCCACCGAATTCTGGACCTGCCTGGCTGCCCGTCCGTTAGCAAACGAACTGGCCGCCTACCTGCGCGGCCACTGGCTGCCCACGCTGGCCCTGGATCAGACCCGGCTCGAAGTTCCTTCTCTGGCCCGGCCCGAGTATCTGCGTTTGCATGTATTTGGGCGGGTGCTGCTGGATCTGGCGGGCCAGGGCTGGCACTTCGAGGCCGTGGCCCCGGTGTTGCCGGGTGGCCCACCCCGCCTCGGGGCTACCCCACCCGACACGGCCGAATGGAAAAACCGGCCCGCCTCGCAGGCCCCGCGCCCCGCGTTGAGCGAGATAAAAAAGCAGCTCCAGCAGGCCCTGGTGGCCCACCGCGACGAACAACTGGCCGAGCCGGCCGTCCAACGCTTCATCCGTCGTCTCGAACGGCCCCGCCGCCACCAGGGACGTTTGGTGAGTGTGCGCAGCCTGCTGGCCGACCCTAAGCTGCTGGCCGCTGACCTGCAAACCGCGCTGGCCGCTCCCACCCCGGAACTGCGCGATGAACGGGTGCTGAACCTAGTGCAGCCCTACCTGCAATCCGCCACCGCCGATGCCGTGGACGACTACACCGGCCTGCCCCTGCTCGACATCTGGCGCTACTGCCGCCACACCTGGAGCCTGCCTTTCCAGACGCAGCCGGGGCGACGCATGTTTTACCTGGTGCGCGACCGGGCCAGAGTTGGCCACCCCATTATGGGCATCGGGGCGCTGGGCTCGTCAGTGGTGCAACTCACCGTGCGCGATGAGTACATCGGCTGGACCTGGGAGGCTCTGCGCGACTGCCCCGACCCGGCCCCGCGTCTACGGGCCCTGACCACTGAACTCGACCGCGCCATCGGGGAAATCTACTGCCTCGACTTTCTGGCCGAAGGCGTGCTGACCGAGGCCGACCTGACCACTCCCTCACCGGCGGCCCTGGCCCGGCTCAGCACCGCTGCCCAACAGCTACCTCTTGCCAGCCGCGAACAGCAGAAGCAAGGCCTGGACTTGGTAGCCGAAGCCCAAACCCCGCTTTTCCGCCGCAAGCGCGCCGAAACGCTGGCTGGGTTGCTGGCGGCGTAAAATCAGTTTCTAACTAGTCGCTCTATGCCGCTCTTATACTATTGGAAGCCGGAGAATTATTACCGCGACCTGGACTTTGGGGCCTCTTATCACCTCAACCAGAAGAATCCACTATTACACGAGATTGAGGTTGGCGACAGTTTGTGGGCAATTACCCGCAACCGCAAAACCGGGCGCTATGTGTTAGCTGCCGAACTGGTTATCAAAGCCAAAACATTTAACCCCGAAGGCTTCCGTTACGGGAAATACCGGATTTGGGGCAGCCTAGCCGCATCACGCTATTTTGATATCAACAATCAACCCGACGCGGAGCCAATTGTGCGGGCACTTACGTCCATTAAAGCCAACGCCACCTTTTTAGGCCAGGCATTCCAAGGCTATGCGGCGGTGCGCCGGCTGGCCCGCGCCGACCATTTGATTCTCCTCGAAGCCAGCCGGGATTACGGATTGGAAAAGCGAGCTGACAACAAGATTTCCGAGCAGAACTTAGAAGGGGCTTTGCTCTATGGCAAGCCGCAGGATATTCAAAGTTTGGTAGAAGAGGAGGCTGTTGGCTTGTCCCCGAAACAACAGGAATATCTGTTTACGCAGGCTCCCGCACGAAACCGCCAGTTCGCCGAAGAATTGCAGCTTTTATACGTGGGGCGTTGCCAGATTTGTCAGTGGGACCCACTCAGCATCTACGGCTTCAATTTGTGCCACGCGCATCATATTCAGTGGCTGAGCCGGGGCGGCACGGATGGAATCGAAAATATGATACTGGTTTGCCCTAATCATCATGGCGCTATTCACAGAGGTGATGCGCCGCTTGATTTTGGTAGCCGGTCTTTTCTATTTGAGCAGCATTCTGAGAAAATCACGCTGAATCATCACTTGTCATTTTAGAACGACAGCAGAGTTAAACAACTGTTGAAGCTGCCGTATATACCTCACGGACAACCCTGGCGACGGTAAGACGCACCTGATACAGCGGCTGCAAATGCGCGGCGACTTGGTCGCGCTCAACGTGTGGCTGGAACTGGATGCCAGTGCCCGCGACCAAAGCGAGTTGCTGGCCGAGTTGCGGGCCGCCACCGCCGCCGGCCGGCCGGTGCTGCTGGCTATCAATGAAGGCCCCTTGCGGCAGTTGCTGGCCGCCGCCCCCGATTTGCCCGATTATGCGGTACTGCAAGCCGGCCTCGCTCAGCCGTTTGGCTACGTAGGGGCCGGTATCCCTCCCACACCCCGCGACCTCACCCCAGACGTGCCGCCGGCCGTGCTGCTGAACCTAGGTGAGCGGCAGGTGCTCACCCACCGTTTCCTGGAGCAAGCCCTGAGCGTTGCCATCCATCAAGTAGACTGGACCGGTGCGCCGCCCATGGTGCAGGCCAATTATCAGGCGTTGTCCCAATCCCTGGTCCAAAACCGGCTGTACGAACTGCTGACCGTGGTGCGCGAAGGCGGCCTGCACGTTACCATGCACCAGTTGCTGGGGTTGCTGGCCCGGCTGCTCACGGGCGTGTATACCACTACCGAACGCGCCGGGCAACACAAGCCCTACTATGAAACCGCTTTTGAGTGGCGGGCCGAAAACCCGCTGGCCGCCACGTTGGCCGAGTTGGACCCGGCCAGTCTGCCTCACGCCCACCTCGACACCCACCATCTTTGGGACGACCCCGTACCGGTGGGCACCTGGCTGCCGGGCCGCCGACCCACCGACGACGATACGCCCGGTTTGGCCACCGATGCCACGGAAGCACTGAAACGATTCAGGTGCATCAAGCAGCGGTTTTATTTCGAGAATGAACTTGGCGACCAGGTGTTGCGCGTATTGCCACCCGACCGGGGCCAGTTTCAGAAACTACTGGAGCAGGCCCGCGACGCGCCCGACGCGGCCCGCCGCACCATACTGGCCGCCTTGGCCCGGTTTGCCCACCAAACGGGCGCGGCCAGCCGTGCCAGCCAGCAGCCGGGAGCCCTGTCGGCCAATACGCTTTACCTGTGGAGCGGCTTGCGCTATGATGCCGACCGCCCCCCGACGGTATTGGTAGCCGGAGCTAAGTTGCCGGCCCACGAGTTGGCCGTACAGGTGCCGGAGTTGCTGCCGGCCGCGCATTACCTGCTGGGCGACTACACCCCCGACCATGTGCGCCTAGCCTGGGGCAACCCGCCCACGCCCCAAAGCCCGGCCATGCGCATAGACCTGGAACTGTGGCGCGATTTGGCCAGCGTGCAGCGCGGCACTCCCGCCGAGCGTCGGCCCGAGCAAGCCAGCCGCCGGGTGGGCCGGTTCCTGGCGGCGCTGGCATCGGCCCTGCCCCAGACCCCAACCGCCGAAGTATGGGTGTTGAACGTAGCCACCGGCCGCGCCGAACTCATCCAACTCGAAGCCAACACCCAGGCTCCGAACAAGCTAAAATATATTCTCGCTGACCCGAACGCCTGAGCAGGCACCTGTTATTATGGCTGAAAAGCATCCGCTCTATCCTATTGCCTACCAGACCATCCAAGCCGCTTGGGGATTCCGGCCCGACCGTGACATTAAGTCTGTGCATCTGGCCAATGGTTTTTTTCGCCATCTGTGTGATGGTGGTTCCAGCGAAGTAAAACTCTTGAAAGACGTGGTAGCGAGCCGGCGCGGAAATTCACCGCGTAGTTCCACTGACATTCTGCGGATGCCAGCCTTTCGGCAAGTAATAGAGGCCCCTGAAGCCAGCAAAGCAGCCGAACAAGCCACGGAGCGCCTGCGGCAGGCGCTGGATGAAGTGTTGCATCAGGACGGCGCTTTTTACGCAGCGGCTCGTAATTCTACCCTTACGCTCACCCACCGCCAGCACTTAACCAACGATACCTACGACCAAGGCGCGGGCAGTCTGCTGGCGCAAGTGCTGCTGGATGCTCCCGGCCAGCCGGCGGTTGCCGCAGTGCGGCAGGCCCTCGACACCCCCGATAACACCGTATATCGCCTCACGCAGCCGCTGCTGACGCCCGGTACGGGCAGTTTGGGCACATTTGCGGGCCAGGCCACGGCGGCTGTACGCGCCCGGTTGGCCGCCTCATGCGTATTGCCAAACTGGCAAACCTGCTTTGCAACGCTCACCGAGCACTACACCCATCCGGCAGCAGGCCAAGCCCCGCTGGAAAAAACGGCCTTTTTGCAGCGGGCGGTAAGCCTCGCCGGAATAGGCTTGCTGCTGCATCTCTACAATAGCAGCCCTGGTACTGGTTGCCAACCTTTATTCCTGTGCGCCGACCATCCGACGCCATCCATTCGCGAAATTGGCCGGCATTCCCTGGCACTGGCGCGTAGGCGGTTGCGCGGGGCTTTTCGCGACGCGCTGCGGGCCGAACTGGAAAAACGGGGCGACCAGCACCGCACTACCGCCGAATACGAAGCCTGGGCCGACACCCGGCTGCTCGAAAAAGAACGCGCCCAGTACCTCGACGAATTCACGCAGCAGATTGAGGCGGGCCTCTCCGATTTTGAGGCGGCGGTGCGGGCCCTCACCGGGCCTGGCCTGAAAGCGGCTGGCTCCAAGTCGGCAGAAAGCTGCGCCTCCAGTCTGGGTCAGCGGCTGGGGTTGCAGTGGCCCCGCCGGCAGGGCAGTGGCAAGCCTTATCTGGCCCCGGTGGCGGCCGTGTACGATGCCCTGGTAAGCGGCTTGCTGGCTCCGGGTGAGGTATTGCCCGCCGAGGATTTTTGGCAATTAGCCTATGAACGGTTCGGTCTGCTTTGCGGAGCAGTTCTCCCCGACGACCAAGCCCGGTTGGCCAGTGTGGGCATCCGCAACGCGTCGTTGGCCGATTTGCAGGCCAACGCCCGTGCCGTGCTCGACGAGTTGCGCCACCTGGGCTACGCCCGCACCTACGCCGACGAGGTAACGCTCATCAGCGCCAGTTGGTAAAGCCTTTGGAACCGCTACCGTTCTTTCCTGCTTCAGAAAAAGTTTCTATGTCGATTGCTACCCTATTTGACGAGGCGCTGCTGGCCACGCTTGACGCTGAATTTGCCGCTACGCATCCCGGTGTTGTCCTGGCCGGAATGCCAACTGAGTTGACGGGCTGGCTGCCCCGCCTGCTGGCCACACTAGCCGACGATGACCGGTATTACGTGAGCGTAGCCGGTGCCGATGCCGCTACCAAAGCTACCTTGCCCCAGCCCAATGGCTTGCGCTTCGACCTGGGAGCCACCCACGCCGTGGCCGTGCGCAACGCGCTGGACCTACCGCCCACGGCCCGGCGTGTAGTGGTGATGCTGCGGCCCGAGGCGCGGTTGCAGTCGCTACGGCAGCGCAACTACGTTACCATCAGCCCCGCCAACGTGGTGCGGCAGTTGGCCTTGCGGCAGGCGGCGACTGGCATTCCCGCGCCCCAGCAGCATATGTGGCAAAGCCTGGCCGAGGGCCATCCACCGGTGGCGCTGCTGGCGTTCCTGAATTTCTATCAGGCCGTTACCCGGCCCAACGACCCGCCCAATCCCCGCGCCGAGTTGCACCGCCTGGATTTACTGCCCGATCCTTCCTTGTTCGACCACCCGGCTACCGCTCGCAGCATACGTACCCGGCTGGCGGAAAACGCCGACCTCACCCAGCGCCTGCTGCTCGGAGACCCGGCCGACGAAGAAACGGCCTACAAACAGTACCGGGCCGCCACTACCCTCGATACCGCGCTGGCCGAACGGCTACGGGCCGCCGCCGCTACCTTTCGGGCGATGGACCCGGCCGCCCCGCTGCCCCCGCAGTTGCAAACGCTGGATGTGGCGCTTGTCCGCCAGTTGCTGGGCGGCCCCCTGCCCAAGGCTGCCCCCGCTGGCGCCCCACCGGCCAGCCCTACCGTCCCACTCGTTCCGGACCCCGACCCGCTCGACCCCGCAGATGACGACAACCAGGCCGGAGAAGGGGAACGGCCGGACTACGGCGAAGAAGCCGCCGACGATTCCGACGATTTCACTAACCCTACGGATACGTTTGGCCCCGTCCCTACCGGCGGGCGTTCCGGCGACGCCAGCGGTAACCGACTCGGCACCAGCTTCAAAAAAAAGTACACGGCTGGCCTTGACAATGCACTAGTGCATCTGGCGGCTGGCGACGTACCCGGCGTGACTTCCACCTGGCAGCATACGGCCGGTAAATTGCTCGCGCAGTTGCGGAAGCGGCTGGATAAAACGCCCGACGAAAGCAAGCCCCTGGAGGCTGATCGGGTGCAGGTGCTGCACCGTACCAATGCCCTGGCCCTGGCCCTCACCAACGGTCTGCTGGGTGCAGAACGGTTGGGCGGCGTGCTGGCCTTACCCCACATACCCAACGTGGAGGAAGCCCTGGCATCATTGCCAGCCGACCAGTTGCCGCCCGCCGCACCCGCCTTGGATGCGCCCTGGCTGGCTGAGTTGCGGCGCTATCTGCGCACCGCCGATGGATTGGTGCCCGGCCTGACCAGCGAAACGGCCTTACATACGTACTTGGCGGCCCGCGAAGCGCTGCTACCGCACGCTGCGCTGCTGACTTCGGCCCCGCTAAGCGCCGTGTTGCTCGATGAAGAGTTGCGGGAGGCCATCGGGCAGGCTATTGTGGCCTACAACCAGTTACTCGGCACCGTGGCCCGTCATTACGCCGACCTGCAACGCCACAACAGTGCCGGCCAGCGTATTGCGGGGCTGCTGCTCTGCCTGGATGTGGTGGAAGTGCGGGCCGGTACGGCGCATCGCGCCGCGCTGCTTACGCCCCTGCATCCGCTCGTACTTTGGAAGTACCTGGAACTACTACCTTCGCTGCTCGCCGGCCCCGAGCAGGCCCGGGAACTGCTCGAAGTACTAGGCCAGTACGGGCTACTACGGGAACCTCTGCGGGCACTGGTGCTGCCGGCTGAAGCAAACTTCCCGACCGTTGCGCTGGCCCAGGCGGGTCATCTGGGCGCGTCGTGGCCCGTGTATCGGCCAACGGGGCTGGTGCGCGTTACGGTTGAGGAAAAATTGCTGGTAGAAGCGGCCCGCAAGCTGGCCGTACTATATCCGCCGGTCCGCCGCTGTCTGCGCTTGTTTGTGTACCACCCCGATAACCTGGAATCGGTGGCGGAGGCGCTGGAGCAGTTGCGGCTCCGCCACAAGGAAGACGGCGTGCAGTTCGAGCGGTTTCAGTTGCTGATTGGCCACTTACCCGGCCGGCCCGTGCCGCTGGCCCCGCTCGACGGCCTGCTCGACAACGGGCTGCTGACGCTGGAAACCCGGCCCGTTGAGCGCACCGATGAGGTAAGCGAATGGTTGCGCGACCAGCCGGTGCATCTGCTGGTGCTGGCCGGCCAACGCCATCTGCATCCGCTACCTATTGGCCGTGAAGCCACGCACCTGCACCCACTTAGTTTGCCGCAGGTGCTGGAGTATGACCAGTTCAATCCGCGCAGCCCGCTGGTGCTGCGCCCCCGTGGCCAGCAGCCCGACCCGGCTCAATCCGCCCTGGCGCAGCCGTTTGCCTCCTTCCATACGCTGGCCGCCGAGGTAGCCGGGCAGCCCGGCCGCGAGTGGTCGGGCACGCTTACCAAGCCCGCCCCCGATGGCACCCAGCCCGCGCTGCTCCCCCTCACGGTGCTATTGCTGCTTTCCGCCGAGCTTCCTACGCCTACCGAGCCTGACCGCGTGCTGGTACTGGCCCGCCAGGGTGGCCTAAGCGGCGACACGGTGCTCACGCGTTGGAACAAGCGTTACGTAGCGGGTGTGCGGGCCGCTGTGCTCAGTGAGCTAAACTACCAGTTCAACGACCAGGGGGCAACCAAGCTACTCCGGCGGCTGGAAGCCACGGGCCACACCAACCTGTTGCGGGCTATCAGCGGCAGTTCAAAAGCCAAACAAGGCTTCCTGCCTACAGAATTAAGCGGGCAGCTTGGGCAAGCCGTAGCGTTGCGCTGGTACGAGGATGAAGCAGCCAACCCTTTTCACCTCACCATTAGTTGCGACTCGGTGCTGGCCAGCCATTGGCTGGCTCAGCGCGAAACCGGCCTGCGCCCTGACTTACTGGGTTTGCGCCGCCTGCCCAACGGCCAACTAAGCCTGGACGTCATCGAAGTGAAGTCGCACGAAATTGTGGGCGACCTGGACGCACCCGGTCAGCCGGGGCCGCAGTTGCGGGCCGCCGCACGGGCTTTATTGCCCATTATCACCCAAACCGGCGGCAACCTGCTCACCGACTGCCGCCGCGAGTTGCTGCGCGAACAGATTTTCCACGAAGGCCAGCTAAGCCTGCCGCCGGGCGTGCAGCCGGCCGAGTGGGCCGCCTGGGTTACCCAAATCAGCACCGCCCTCGACGGCCAGGCTCCGCCCGAAATTAACCTGCTGCTGATAGAAATTATCAAAGGGAAAAACTTTGACCAGACAGAAAGCCCGGTTCCCGGCAACCCAAATGGGCCTACCATCGCCGAGCAAGCCAGCATCCGTAGAATTAAGCTGGGCGAGAAAAATATTCAGGCTTATCTGAATGACGTGCCGCCTGCCGGGCCGCCGCCTGCTGCAAGCCCTGGTACGCCACTAGATACTGTGCCCCCCGCTCCGGCATCAGGTCCGGTTTTTCCTCCTGCCCCTGTGGCCACGCGCCCGGAGCCGGCCCCACAGCCAGTTGCTGATTCCAGCGGTGCACCGGTTATCGACTCGCTTCCCTTGGCTCAGGTGCTCCCCCCGGTGCCTGCGTCACCGGCACCTCTCACTATCCCACCGCCGGCCCGGCCAGCCGCCCTGGCCCGCATGGCCGGCGACCTGTACGCTACCCTTCAAGATTTCAACATCACGCCGGCCCGACCCATTGACCCCAACAAGGCCGATGTAGGCCCCAGCCTTATCCGGTTTAAGGTGGAACTGGCCCGCGGACAGCGGGGTGGGGCCGTACAAAGTCTCGCTTCTGATATCCAACGCGGGATGCAACTACATTACCTCCCACGCATCGAAAACCTGGCGGGCACGGGTTTTCTCTCGGTGGAAATACCCCGGCCCGACCCGCAGCCAGTACCCTTGTTACCCGTTCTGGCCCGCGAGGCTGCTCAGCCGATTCATCCAGCAGGTTCTTTCCCGGCCGGTCTTTCTCCCGATGGCACTGAGCGATGGCTCACTATTGCCGATTTGCCGCACATGCTAGTTGGCGGCACTACCAACTCCGGCAAGTCCATGTTCCTGAACAGCCTGATTGTTTCTCTCTCGAAACTCCAACCGGCTACCCGGCTAAAGCTGGTACTGGTGGACCCCAAAGGCGCAGAATTCTCCTTTTTCGAGCAGTTGCCCCACCTCTTGACGGAAATCATACACGAGCCAGGGCCGGCTATTCAGGCGTTGTCTTCCCTCATGAATGAAGAGTATATCCGGCGGCGCGACTTGCTACGCCAGTACCAGTGCCTCAATATCCGGGATTACCATAAAGTACAGCCCTCCGAATCCATGCCGCTTATCGTGGTAATTATCGACGAGTTGGAAACGTTTCTGGAAGCTATGAACAAAGGCGACCGGGCTATTTTCGAAAATCTGCTTGGCAGCATTGCCCGGCTCACCCGCTACGTAGGCATTCACTTGGTCGTAGCCACCCAACGTCCTGACAAAAAGGTGATTTATGGAAATCTGAAAAACAACCTGGATTGCCGGGTTGCCTTCCGCCTGGCGTCCAATGTTGACAGCCGGGTAATCCTGAAGGAAGGTGGGGCCGAGGATCTGATGGGAGCAGGTGACATGCTTCTGCAGGTCGGAGGCCGTATTCAGCGGTTACAGGGTTTTTACCTGCCAACTGAGGATCTGCGGCTCTTATAAGATGAACTGCGCACGACACTGATTACTTACACAGGAAAACATAACACGGAAGCTGTTTAGGCAGTCATTCGAAGCCTACTTGAAGGCCATATCGACCAACGGGAGACATCTAGCGTGCAATGTATGTGAGATGTCTCCCGTTGGTCGATATGGCCTTTCTTTTCTACTCTCTGAACAGCTTCACAGCCTAACTAGGTACTTTCCAACACCTATGCTAATGATATAGTTGTGAGGTAAGGAACGATATGATAGGGAGGTTAAGCAGCAGGCTGCTTCATAGAACTTCGGTTTTATAACAATGGCGGTTGGGCCCGCATCGGTGTGATGCTGATTTCGTCATATACATCCGCCACCCGCAGCGTCGCGGCCAACTCCGGCAGTTCCAGCGTGTCGGTTAGCTCTGCCAGGGGCGTGAAAGACCACACGCCGCTCGGCTCCCGCCGGAACCACTCCACCAGGCAGGTGTGCTGCGACACCAGTACATAGTGCTGCAAGGAAGGCAGTTGCTTGTACTGGTTGAACTTCCAGCTCCGGTCGTGGTCGGCGGTGGACGGTGACAGGATTTCGATGATGAGCACCGGATGCCGCATGGTGCGCTCTTCGTTCACATCCTGCGGATGGCAGGTCACGAATACGTCCGGATAAGTGTAGTAGCGGCCTTCCGACACAGCCAGTTGCATTCCCTCATCGTAGACCTTACAGCCCCGTCCGCGTAAGGACGTGCGTAAGCTAATGACGCAATTCTGCCGGATGGTGTGCGTGGCCGAGGCCCCCGACATAGTATACACCTCACCCTCGAAATACTCGTGGCGTTGCTCGGAAGCCTGCTCTAAGGCTTGGTACTCTTCCACGGTATAGCGCCTAGTTGGTGCCTGGGTGTGCGACATATGGCTAAAACCTAATTTGTCCAAATATACGCCATTCCAAACCCCACCCCGCCGAACCTTTGTTCCCACGCCTCTAAGCCCTACCTTTGCCCTCCAACGCCCATTCCGATGGGCCTTTAACTGCTGAATCGTATGCTTCTCGCTGTAACCACTAATTACCAGCCGGTTGATTTTCTGCCCATTGTGGTACAATTCGCGCTGGCCATTGCCTTCGTGGCCTTCGCCATGATTGTGTCGCACCTGGTGGGCCCCAACCGCAAGAGCAAGGTCAAAAACGAAGCCTTTGAGTGCGGTATCGAGTCGGTGGGCAATGCCCGCACCCCGATTTCCATCAAATACTTCCTCACCGCCATCCTGTTCGTGCTCTTCGACGTGGAGGTTATCTTCATGTACCCCTGGGCCGTGAACTTCCGCTCGCTGGGCTGGGACGGCTTCGTGCAGATGATTGTATTCCTGGCTTTGCTGATGGCCGGCTTCGTCTACGTCATCAAGAAGGGCATTCTGAAGTGGACCGGTACCCACGCCTAAGTTCAATCTGTCCAAACCTTTGCCGGCTGGCCGGTGTTCGGAAACAGGGAAATCTTCCCTTCCAAAACGATACTTCCGATGAGTGATATTCGTGTTCCTGAAATAAAGATGGTGGATGCGCCCGACGGCGTAGAAGGCGCGGGCTTCTTTGCCACGTCCCTGGAGTCGGTGGTGGGCATGGCCCGGGCCAACTCCCTGTGGCCTTTGCCCTTCGCTACTTCCTGCTGCGGCATCGAGTTCATGGCCACCATGGGCTCCCACTACGACATTTCCCGCTTCGGTTCGGAGCGCCCCAGCTTCTCGCCCCGGCAGGCCGATTTGCTGATGGTGATGGGCACCATTGCCAAGAAAATGGCGCCCATCGTGAAGCAGGTGTACGAGCAGATGGCTGAGCCCCGCTGGGTGCTGGCCATGGGCGCCTGCGCCTGCTCCGGCGGCATCTTCGACTCCTACTCCGTGCTCCAGGGCATCGACCGGATCATCCCCGTCGACGTGTATGTGCCCGGCTGCCCGCCCCGCCCCGAGCAGGTGCTCGACGGCCTGATGCGCGTCCAAGACCTGGCCCGCACCGAATCGATTCGCCGCCGCAACGCGCCCGAGTATCAGGCGCTGCTGGCTTCTTATAACATCAAGTAGTGCGGACGCGGGCCCTTTCGGCAGTTCGCCGAATGGGCCCGTTTCTACCTCTTAGCTTCTCTTACAGGAATGGCTGAAAATACTCCAGAATCTGCGGCAGCATCCCAGGACGCGGCGGCCCCGCAAGACCCGCAGGCGGCCAAGAACGCCCAGCTGCTAGCGCTGCTACAGCGGCTGTTCGGTGCCGACACGTTCACGGACGTCGAGGAGCCGTACGGCCTGCTGACGGTGACCACCACCCGGGAGCGGATTCACGAAATCATTGCCGGCTTGCAGCAGGACCAGGAGTTGCAGATGAACTTCCTGACCACGATGTGCGGCATTCACTACCCCGAAAACGAGGGTAAGGAACTGGGTATGATCTACCACGTGCATAGCCTGGTCAACAACCTGCGCCTGCGCCTGAAGATCTTCTTCCCCATTGCCGACCCGGTAGTACCCACGCTGACCGACCTCTACGCCACGGCCAACTGGATGGAGCGCGAGGCCTACGACTTCTACGGCATCATCTTCACGGGCCACCCCAACCTGATCCGCATCCTGAATGTGGAAGACATGGACTACCACCCCATGCGCAAGGAATACGCGCTGGAGGATGGTACCCGCGAAGACAAAACCGACCTTTTCTTCGGACGATAACCATTTGTCATGCTGACGAAGGAAGCATCTTATCACCGCTGCTTTTGTCAGGTTTTCTAATTAATGCGGCGCGGACGTGATAAGGTCCTTCGCCAGCTCAGGATGACAATTTCGCTATGGCAGTAAACGACACGCTGGAAGGCACCCGCAAAATAGTTGAGTCGGCGCAGGAGCAGCAGAACCTCAGCAACCTGGTTCCGACGCTCAACGACTTCTCGCAGGAGTTGACGACCCTGAACCTGGGTCCGACGCACCCGGCCACGCACGGCATTTTCCAGAACATCCTGCAAATGGATGGGGAGCGGATCATCTCGGGCGTGCCCACCATCGGCTACATCCACCGGGCTTTCGAGAAGATTGCCGAGCGCCGGCCCTTCTACCAGATCACGCCCCTGACGGACCGGATGAACTACTGTTCGTCGCCCATCAACAACATGGGCTGGCACATGACGGTAGAAAAGTTGCTCGGCGTAACGGTGCCCAAGCGCGCCCAGTACATGCGCGTCATTGCCATGGAACTGGCCCGCATCACCGACCATTTGATCTGCAACTCGATTCTGGGCGTGGACACCGGGGCCTTCACTGGCTTCCTCTACGTGTTCCAGGAGCGCGAGAAGGTCTACGAGATTTACGAGGAAATCTGCGGCGCCCGTCTCACGACCAACATGGGGCGCGTGGGCGGCATGGAGCGCGACTTCTCCGACGTGGCCATCCAGAAGCTGCGCGACTGGCTGAAGACTTTCCCCGCGGTGATGAAGGAGTTCGAGTCGATGTTCAACCGCAACCGCATCTTCATGGACCGCGTGGTGAACGTGGGCCCGATTACCGCGGAGCGCGCCCTGAACTACGGCTTCACCGGCCCCAACCTGCGCGCTGCCGGCGTCGACTACGACGTGCGGGCCATGAACCCCTACTCTTCCTACGAGGACTTCGACTTCGAAATTCCCATCGGCACCAAGGGCGACACCTACGACCGGTTCATGGTGCGCAACGAGGAAATCTGGCAGAGCCTGCGCATCATCAACCAGGCCCTGGAAAACCTGCCCGAAGGCCCTTTCCACGCCGATGCCCCGCACTACTACCTGCCCCCCAAGCAGGCCGTGTACAAGAACATGGAGGCCCTGATCTACCACTTCAAGATCATCATGGGCGAGATTGAGGCCCCGGTGGGCGAGGTATACCACTCTGTGGAAGGCGGCAACGGCGAGCTGGGCTTCTACCTCGTCTCGGACGGGGGCCGCACCCCCTACCGCCTGCACTTCCGCCGCCCTTGCTTCATTTACTACCAGGCCTACCCCGAAATGGTGGTGGGCAGCAGCCTTTCCGACGCCATCGTGACCCTGTCGTCGATGAACGTTATTGCCGGCGAGCTGGACGCGTAGTTTTTTGCTGAATTTGACTTATGGAACCGACAAACGCGCCCGCTAAGCCCCAGTTCTCGGAGGCGGCCAAGGCTGAAATAGACCGTATCTGCAAGCAGTACCCGGCGGAGCGCCGCAAGTCGGCCATGCTGCCGGTGCTGCACATTGCCCAGGCTGAATTCGGCGGCTGGGTGGCGCCCGAGGTGCAGGACCTGGTGGCCGAGGTACTGGGCGTGAAGCCCATCGAGGTGTACGAAGTTTCAACCTTCTACACCATGTTCAACCTCAAGCCGGTGGGCAAGCACGTGCTGGAAATCTGCCGCACCGGCCCCTGCCAGCTGCGCGGTTCCGACGAGCTTACCATGGAGCTGGAGCGCATCACCGGCGCCAAAGTCGGCGAAGGGCCTTCGGCCGACGGCCTGTTCACGCTGAAAGAGGTGGAGTGCCTGGCCGCCTGCGGCTTCGCCCCCGTGGTGCAGGTGCGCGAGAAATACTACGAGCAGCTGGATACCGAAGCTTCGGTGAATGCCATGCTCTCGGAGCTGCGCAACATGGTGCACCGCCCCGCCCTGCCCTGGGAGGAAACCGGCCTGCCCAACGCCGTAGCCAACAATTAACCGCTTTCAGCTAACCGCTCAGACACTATGGGACGCAAACTGCTGACCGAACATATCAACGTTGAAGGCATCGACACCATCGAGGTGTACCGCAAGCACGGCGGCTACCGCTCGGTGGAGAAGGCCATCAAAACCATGACCCCCGACGAGGTGGTGGAAGAGGTGAAGAAGTCGGGCCTGCGGGGCCGCGGCGGCGCCGGCTTCCCCACGGGCATGAAATGGAGCTTCTTGGCCAAGCCCGAGGGCGTGCCGCGCTACCTGGTCTGCAACGCCGACGAGTCGGAGCCGGGCACCTTCAAGGACCGGCAGCTGATGTCGAAGCTGCCCCACCTGCTCATCGAGGGCATGATTACGAGCTCCTACGCGCTGGGCGCGAATACCTCGTACATCTACATCCGCGGGGAGCTGCTCTACGTGCTGCGCATCCTGGAAAAGGCCATTGCCGAAGCCTACGCGGCCGGTTTCCTGGGTAAGAACATCCTAGGCTCGGGCTACGACCTGGATTTGTACGTGCACCCCGGTGGCGGCGCCTACATCTGCGGCGAGGAAACTGCCCTGCTGGAATCACTCGAAGGCAAGCGGGGCAACCCGCGCAACAAGCCTCCGTTTCCCGCCGTGCAGGGCCTCTACGCCCGCCCCACGGTGGTTAACAACGTGGAGTCCATTGCCGCGGTACCAGTTATTGTGAATGACGGTGGTGATGAGTACGCCAAAATCGGCATCGGCCGGAGCACCGGCACCAAGCTGATTTCGGCCTGCGGCCACCTCAACAAGCCCGGCATCTACGAAATCGAGCTGGGCGTGCCGGTCGAGGAGTTCATCTACTCCGACGAGTACTGCGGCGGCATCTGGAAAGGCCGCGACCTGAAGGCCGTAGTAGCTGGTGGTTCGTCAGTGCCGATTCTGCCCAAGGAGCTGATCCTGAAAACCGCCGCCGGCGAGCCCCGCCTAATGACCTACGAGTCGTTGTCGGACGGCGGGTTCGTGACGGGCACCATGCTGGGCTCCGGTGGCTTCATCGCCATGGACGAGACGACCTGCATCGTGCGCAACACCTGGAACTTCAGCCGCTTCTACCACCACGAGTCATGCGGGCAATGCTCGCCCTGCCGCGAGGGTACGGGCTGGCTGGAGAAAATCCTGCACCGCATCGAGCACGGCCACGGTACGGAGCGCGACATCGACGTGCTGGCCAGCGTGGCCAAGCAGATCGAGGGCAACACCATCTGCCCGCTGGGCGAAGCAGCGGCCTGGCCGGTTTCGGCCGCCATCCGCCACTTCCGCGACGAGTTCGAGTGGCACATCCGCCACCCCCAGGAAGCCACCCGCCCCGGCGCGGTGTATCCGGGCAAAGCGGTGCTAGCTTAGATCAGCCCGTTCTGTAAAAAAGAACGTCATGCTGAGCGTAGCAGAGCGAAGCCGAAGCATCTCGCTTGGCCTCGTCAGATTACTAATCATACGTCAGCACGCGAGATGCTTCGGCTTCGCTCAGCATGACAGACGACATTAAAGAGCAAAACCTAAATGGCTAAAATAACTTTCGACGGCATCGAGGTGGAAGTTCCGGACGGAACCACCATCCTCAATGCGGCCCGCACCATCGGCGGCAGCATCGTGCCCCCGGCCATGTGCTACTACACGCCGCTGAAAGGCTCGGGCGGCAAGTGCCGCGCCTGCCTGGTGCGCGTGGCGGCCGGCTCGGCCAAAGACCCGCGCCCCATGCCCAAGCTCGTGGCTTCGTGCGTGACGCCGGTGCAGGACGGCATGGTGGTCGAGAATACGACTTCCGAGCAGGTGCTCAACGTACGCAAGGGCATTGTGGAGATGCTGCTCATCAACCACCCGCTGGACTGCCCCGTGTGCGACCAGGCCGGGGAGTGTGATTTGCAGAACTTCGCCTTCGAGCACGGCGTGAGCACCACCCGCTACGAGGAGGAACGCCGCACCTTCGAGAAAATCGACATCGGGCCGCTGATTCAGCTGCACATGACGCGCTGCATCCTGTGCTACCGCTGCGTGTACACCGCCGACCAGCTCACCGAGAAGCGCGTGCACGGCGTACTGGGCCGCGGCGACGCCGCCGAAATCGGCACCTACATTGAGAACATCATCGACAACGAGTTCAGCGGCAACGTCATCGACGTGTGCCCGGTGGGCGCGCTGACCGACAAAACCTTCCGCTTCAAGCAGCGCGTGTGGTTTACGAAGCCGGTAAACGCCCACCGCCAGTGCGAAAACCCCAAGTGCTGCGGCAAAGTGGTGCTCTGGTATAAGGGCAAGGACGTGCTGCGCGTAACGGCCCGCAAGGACCAGTACGGCGAGGTAAAGGAGTGGATCTGCAACACCTGCCGCTTCGACAAAAAGGAAACCGCCGACTGGACGCTGGAAGGCCCCGCCCACATCGACCGGTCGTCGGTCATTTCGGCCAACCACTACGAGCTGCCCGTGCTCAACGCCTCCGTGGTAGCCGACCTGCCCGAAAGCTCGATGCGCGACCTGGAACAGAACCCTCCCATGCGTTTGGGGAATTAGTGCCTAGTGCCTGGTGCCTGGTGCTTGGATCGTTCAACGAAATCAAGCACCAGGCACCAGCCCTTCCTTACTAAGCACCAACAACTAAGCACCAAGCACTAAAAATGATTGAACTACCAACCCTCGGCTGGCAATCCATTGTTATCCTCGTCGTGTTCGGCGTTTCGCTGCTCATTGCCACCTACTGCACCTACGCGGAGCGCGTTATTGCCGCGTTTCTACAGGACCGCGTGGGCCCGGACCGGGCCGGGCCGTTTGGTCTGCTTCAGCCGCTGGCCGATGCCGTGAAGCTGTTTACCAAGGAGGAATTCTTCCCGGCCGGTGCCAACAAGGCCCTGTTCATTATGGGTCCCTGCCTGGCCATGATTACGGCCCTGATGTCGTCGGCGGTCATTCCGTTCGGCAACGTGATTCAGTTCGGCAACAACGTGTTCAACCTGCAGGGTATCGAAGTCAACATCGGCATGCTGTGGGTGTTCGGCATCGTGTCGTTGGGTGTGTATGGCGTCATGATTGGCGGCTGGGCTTCCAACAACAAGTTTTCCCTGCTCGGCGCCATCCGCGCCGGCTCCCAGAACATCAGCTACGAGCTGGCGATGGGCATGGCTCTGATTGCCGTGCTGATGATTTCGGGCACTTTGTCGCTGCGCGAAATCACGCTACAGCAATCGGTGGCCGGTGAGTGGCACTTCTGGAATATCGTCAAGCAGCCCCTGGGCTTCATCATTTTCCTGGTCTGCGCCTTTGCCGAAACCAACCGCACGCCCTTCGACTTGCCCGAGTGCGAAACCGAGCTGGTGGGCGGCTACCACACCGAGTATAGCTCCATGAAAATGGGTTTGTACCTGTTTGCCGAGTACGTCAACGTCTTCGTGGCCTCGGCCGTGATGAGCGTGCTGTACTTCGGCGGCTTCAACTTCCCCTTCCAGTACGAGCTGCGCGACTGGTTCGTGAACAGCCAGGGGTGGGAGCTGATGTCGGCCCAAAACCTGATTTCCGTACTCGGCCTGCTGGGCTTGTTCGGCAAAATCTTCGCCTTCATCTTCTTCTTCATGTGGGTGCGCTGGACGCTGCCCCGCTTCCGCTACGACCAGCTGATGCGCCTGGGCTGGACCATCCTGATTCCGCTGGCCATCTTCAACATCCTGCTCACCGGCGGCCTGATTCTGGGCGGTATCATTAAGTAACAGAACCTATGCAGTCCTTAAGCAATAGAGCGAAAAAGCTGGAGGCCAAGCCTATGACGCTGGCCGAGCGGGCCTACCTGCCGGCTATCTTTCAGGGCCTGAGCATCACGATGCGGCACTTCTTCCGGGCCGCGACCAAGAAGCAGGTGACGGTGCGTTACCCCGAGGAAAAGCGGCCCTTCTCCCCCATCTTCCGCGGCCTGCACGTGCTCAAGCGCGACGAAGTAGGCCGGGAGCGGTGCACCGCCTGCGGCCTCTGCGCTGTAGCCTGCCCCGCCGAAGCCATTACGATGGTGGCCGGCGAGCGGAAAAAAGGCGAGGAAAACCTCTACCGCGAGGAGAAGTACGCCGTCAGCTACGAGGTGAACATGCTGCGCTGCATCTTCTGCGGCCTTTGCGAGGAAGCCTGCCCGAAAGCGGCCGTCTACCTGCAGCCCGATAAGATGGCGCCCCCGCGCTTCGAGCGCGACGAGTTTATCTACGGCAAAGACCGCCTGGTCGAGCCCGTAGACCCCAGTGCCCGTAGCATTCGTGGTATTCAGCTCACGCCCGAGCAGGCCGACGCGCTGGCCCAGCGCATGGCCCAGTAGAACGGTAATTTCCCTCCTTTTTTGGAGGAGGGGTGCCCGAAGGACGGGGTGGTCAATCGTTGAACGACTTCTAGCAGTAGCTTCAGCCATCGTTCTGCCGTTTCAACCACCCCTAGCCCCTCCTTATCTGAGGAGGGGAACTAGTTTTCTAGCTTACCTAGCTTTTTTAGCTTCAGCTTTCCGCCAATGGCCTCTTCTTCCCTGTTTTTCTTCCTGTCGTTTGTGGCCTTGTTTGCGGCCCTGGGCGTAGTGCTGGCCAAAAACCCGGTGCACAGCGTGCTGTTCCTGATTCTGACGTTCTTCTCGCTTTCGGGGCACTACCTGATTTTGAACGCCCAGTTTCTGGCCGCCGTCAACATTATCGTGTATGCCGGGGCCATCATGGTGCTGTTCCTGTTCGTGATGATGTTCCTGAACCTGAACGCCGACACGGAACCCCATAAATCAGCGCTGTCGAAAGTAGCGGCGGCGGTGGCCGGCGGACTGCTGCTGGTGGTAATCGTGGCCGGGCTGCGCGACGTGCAAACCGGCACGACCTTTACCGCTGCCACGTTCAACTCCCAGATTGGCATGGTCAGCCAGCTGGGCATGGTATTGTACACCAAATACCTGCTGCCCTTCGAGCTGGCCTCGGTGCTGTTTCTGGTGGCCATGGTGGGCGCGGTCATGCTGGCCAAGCGCGAAGTTGGAGAGCGGAACTTCTAGGTTCCGGCAGCTTCTTATAGTACCAAAAGCGGCGTCTGAAGCATCAGGCGCCGCTTTTCTATGATTACTCTATCCCTATTCGATTCTCAATCCTGACAATGGAATACACTGCTAAGTGTCGAAAGCATTTTGAAAGTTTCTTTGGACCTAAGAGCGCCATGAGACACTTAGAAGCTGGTCCACGGGAGAAGCTGCACCCGGCTTTCTTTGTTCTAGAGTTTCCTCCAGAACAGGTGTACGACTTCTGGATTTACTGCACGGTTGGAATGTCCTTAGACCGGGGAGATGATAATCTGATTGAGCTTTTTGTTTACTCTCCCCACCAAGATGACTCCTTGGTCGAGTTGATGACGGTTTGTGCTTATTACCACAGGAACGTGCTACCCTTGAATCTGCATCACACGGTAAACATCGGTCAGCCATGGCTCGACGATTCACAGTGCGACCATGCTTTCATATCCTTACCTTACTTCGATAGCGAAGATCTAGAGCTGTTACAGCACAACGACGTAACGACTCATTGCTACTGGCTTATTCCGATTACCGAGTCGGAAAGGGACTTCAAAGTCGAGAAAGGATATGAAGCATTAGAAGGCTTATTTGAGGACGCTAAATTCGATTACCTAAACCCGGCCCGCACCTCTTTAGTCTGACAAAAAAGCGGCTCCTGATTCTTCAGGAGCCGCTTCTCGTTTTACTCGGCTTGCGTGTTAAAAGTCGTTTCGGGGGCCGAGCGCCGCATCCAGGGCGGGCCGCAGCTGGCGCGCATTTTCTGGCGGAATTTCTCCTGCTCCTCCGGGGTCATGCCGGCCATGCGGGACTCCATTTTCTGCTTCCAGTCGTTTTTGTGCTGCTGCCACTTGCGGCTGAAACCGGGCCGGCCGCCACCGCCCTTAAAGCCGGTGAGCAGGCGGGTGAGCAGCAGCAAGCCCAGGGTTTGCCAGAAGCTGATGACGGGGCCGTGGAACAGCTCGGGTACCAGCCAGTTCCACAGGCTCATCGTAGCGTAGCCCATAGCGGCCACGAACAGGATGCCGAGGAGAATGAATTTGAGGACGCGCAGCGGCCAGGGTTTCGGATTCATGAGCTTAATGTGCTAATGTGGGAAGGTGCTAAGGTGCTAAGGTGGTCGGAGTTGTGCTTCGCAATATGCTGCCCTGCGCGGGCCGCCTGCAACTAGCACATGAGCACATTAATCATTAGCACATTGGTTTTTAATCGGTGAACAAGTTGGTGTAGAGCACTTGCAGGCGCTGGCGCAGGTGCTGCACGGCGTAGTGCTTGCGCGAAATCAGGGTTTTGAGCGGCACGCCGGTTTCCTCGGCCAGCTCCTTGAAGCTCTTGCCCTCCAGCTCGTGCCACACGAAGACGTCGCGCTGGTTTTTGGGCAATTCGTCCAGGGCTTCGGCCAGGGCTTCCATCAGGGTTTCGCGGAGCAGGCGGTTTTCGGGGGCATCGTCGTCGGCGGGCAGCACGTCGGCTAGCAGCAGGGAGCCTTCCTCGTTGTCGTCGGCGTAGCGGAGCATTTCCTCTTCCAGCGACGCGGTTTTCTTTTTGCGGTAGAGGTCGGTGATGCGGTTGCGGGCCACGCGGAACAGCCAGGAGGCCACTTTTTCCACGGGTTTGAGCATCCGGTAGCTTTCGACCAGCTCCCCGAAGACATCCTGCAGGATATCTTCGGCGTCGGCCGGATCGGGCACGCGGCGGCGGATGAAAGCCAGCAGCCGGCCGCGCTGTTCCTGCACGGCCTCCTGAATCTGCCGGTCCTGTCCTCTCATCGTGCCTGCGGGTAAGGCGTTTAGTGCAAGTGCGTCCATTCTGAACAAGCAGACGCGGAGGGCAGAAAAATACTTTATCGGGCCGAGAATATTTTGCGGAATATATAGCGGGGCGAGGAATAACAAGAATGTCATTCCGAGCTTGCCGAGGAATCTCGCGTGCTGATGTTAGACTACTAATCCAACATCAGCACGCGAGATGTCTCGCCTTGCTCGACATGACCGGCGAATTAAATGTTTCTAATTCCTGCCTGGTAGCCCTTGCCGGCTTGCCGCAACGGCCGCAACTGTACTTTTCCCTGTGTATTTCCCGATTTAGCGGCTACCTTTGCCTGCTATTTCACCCCAACCAGCCCCTGGTTGGGCCTCTTTGCCTTGTCCGCTGACCCCACTGCATGGAACAGACCATCCCGGAAGTCATTCGCACCGTCCCGCTTGAGTATTATATATACTTCGCCACGGCGCTATTTGCCATCGGCGTAACGGGCGTGCTAACCCGGCGCAATGCCATTATCATCTTTATGTGCGTGGAGCTGATGCTCAACGCCGTAAACGTGCTGCTGACGGCCTTCTCGGCCTACCGCTCCGACCCCAACGGGCAAATCTTCGTGTTCTTCATCATGGCCGTGGCCGCCGCCGAAGTGTCGGTGGGCCTGGGCATTATCGTGATGATATACCGCAACTTCCAGAATACCGACGTCAATCTGCTTAACCGTCTTAAGTGGTGACCCCTCCCCCAACCCCTCCCCTCCGGGAGAGGGGCTTTAGTTCTAGTATAGAAGCTAGTTGCTAAAGCCCCTCTCCCAGGGGGGAGGGGTTGGGGAGGGGTTTCTGCATACTCCTATGCAAGAAACTGTTCTACCCGCGGCCAGCGCCCCTTACCCCACGCTGCTGTACGTCCTGATTCCGCTGCTGCCATTTCTGGGTTTTCTCATTAACGGGCTGCTGAACAAGAAGCTTTCGGGCACGGTGGCCGGCGCCATCGGCAGCCTCATGGTGCTGGGCTCGTTCCTGATTTCGGTGACGCTGTTCCTGAACTTTCAGTACCAGTACACGGTGACGCTCTTCGACTGGATTTCGGTCGGCTCGATGCAGATTCCCTTCACCTACCAGATCGACCAGCTCAGCCTGATCATGCTGCTGCTCGTGACGGGCGTGGGCTTCCTGATTCACGTTTACAGCATCGGCTACATGCACCACGACGAGAACGTGGGCAAGTTTTTCGCCTTCCTGAACCTGTTCGTGTTCAGCATGCTGGTGCTGGTGCTGGGGGCCAACTTCGTGATTCTGTTCATCGGCTGGGAAGGCGTAGGCCTCTGCTCCTACCTGCTCATCGGCTTCTGGAACAAGGAAACGCCCAACAACAACGCTGCCAAGAAGGCCTTCATCATCAACCGCGTCGGTGACCTGGGCTTCCTGCTCGGCATCTTCCTGATTTACCTCACCTTCGACTCGGTGCAGTACGCCGAGGTGTTCCAGAAAGCCTCGACCCTGCAAATCGGCACGGGCGTGGTGACGGCCATTACGCTGCTGCTCTTCGTGGGGGCGATGGGTAAGTCGGCCCAGCTGCCGCTCTACACCTGGCTACCCGACGCCATGGCCGGCCCCACCCCGGTTTCGGCCCTGATTCACGCCGCGACCATGGTTACGGCCGGTATCTACATGGTGCTGCGCTCGAACGTGCTCTTCACCCTGGCCCCCGACACGCTCCACGTGGTAGCCTGGATTGGCGGCCTCACGGCGCTGTTTGCCGCTACCATCGGTCTGGCCCAGAACGACATCAAGAAAGTACTGGCTTACTCCACGGTGTCCCAGCTGGGCTACATGTTTCTGGCCCTGGGCGTTATGGGCTACAGCACCTCGCTGTTTCACGTCCTGACCCACGCTTTCTTCAAGGCCCTGATGTTCCTGGGTGCGGGCTCCGTGATTCACGCCATGAGCAACGAGCAGGACATTCGCCGCATGGGCGGCCTGCGCAAGGCCCTGCCGATTACGTTTATCACCTTCCTCATCGGCTGCCTGGCCATTTCGGGCATTCCGCCGTTCTCGGGCTTCTTCTCCAAAGACGAAATCCTGGAGCACGTCTACCAGCACAACAAGATTCTCTGGGGCATCGGCATGGTCACGGCCTTCCTGACGGCCTTCTACATGTTCCGCCTGCTGTTCCTGACCTTCTTCGGCGAGTTCCGCGGCACTGAGGAGCAGAAGCACCACCTGCACGAGTCGCCGGCTTCGATGACGCTGCCGCTCGTTGTGCTGGCCATTCTGGCCGCCGTAGGAGGTTTCATGGGCGCCCCGATGTTCGTGGGCAAGCACTACCTGGCCGAGTATCTGGCCCCGCTGTTCACCTACTCGCAGCGCCTCAACCCCGAAGCCTTTGCCGGCGAGCTGGACCACGGCACCGAGCTGATGCTCATCGGCCTGTCGGTAGCGGCCGGCGTGCTGGGCATCCTGCTGGCCTACGTGCAGTACGTGAGCCGCCGGGTGCGCCCGGCCGAAGACGACGCCCAACGCTCGGCTCCGGAAAGCCTGGTGTACCACAAATATTACATCGACGAGCTGTATGACACCATCTTCGTGAAGCCGGTGATGGGCCTCTCAAAAGGCCTGTACCGCTTCGTGGAGCAAGGCATTATCGACCCCATCGTGAACGGCTTCGGCCGGGTTACGCTCGGCGGCGGGCAGCTCCTGCGCCACGTGCAAACCGGCTACGTGGGCCTCTACCTGATTCTGATGGTGGTGGGCATCGTGCTAATTCTGGCTTTGAACGTCTTCCAATTCTAACGCTTTCCTCTGGACGGCCGGCGTGGAAGATTTCCCCGGCTTCATCTGCATCTGAATAAAGTATGCTGACTGCCTTTTTACTTTTCTTCCCCGTAGCGGCGGCGCTTCTGCTGCACTTTGCCAAGGGCAATGCGGCGCGGGTGCTGGCCCTGGGGGCCGCCCTTCTGGAATTTGCCGTGGCGGTGTTTGCCGCCGTGTCGGCCACGCTGAACATGGCGCCCGGCAACAGCGAGGCCGCCTATTCCACGTTTTCCATCAATCTGCCCTGGATAGCCTCGGCCGGCATCAACTTCCACATCGGCATGGATGGGCTGAGCCTGCTGCTGGTGCTGCTGACCACCTTTTTGGTGCCGCTCATCATCCTGGCTTCCTTCCGCCACGACTACCCCAACGCCTCGGCCTTCTACGCCCTGATTCTGTTCATGCAGACCGGCCTGATCGGGGTGTTCGTGTCCCTGGATGCCTTCCTATTCTACTTCTTCTGGGAAGTGGCCCTGATTCCGATTTACTTCCTGGCCGGCGTCTGGGGCTCGGAGCGCCGCATTGCCGTCACCTTCAAGTTTTTCCTGTACACCATCATTGGCTCGCTCTTCATGTTGGCCGCCTTCGTGTACCTCTACTTCCAGACCGGCGCCAACGGCGCGGTTCGGTCGTCCGACATTGCCGCTTTCTACAGCCTGAGCCTTACGGCTTCGCAGCAGGCCTGGGTGTTCTGGCTGATCTTCATTGCCTTCGCCGTGAAGATGCCGATTTTCCCCTTCCACACCTGGCAGCCCGACACCTACACCGAAAGCCCCGTGCCCGCCACCATGCTGCTCTCGGGCATCATGCTGAAGATGGGCATCTACGGCACGCTGCGCTGGCTGCTGCCGGTGGTGCCGCTGGGCACCAGCCAGTGGGGTAAGCTGGTGATGATTCTGGCCGTTATCGGTATCATTTATGGCGCTATCATCGCCATCCGCCAGCGCGACATGAAGCGGCTCATTGCCTATTCGTCGTTGTCGCACGTGGGGCTGATGGCCGCCGGCGTGTTCTCCCTCACCTTCATGGGCCTGCAAGGCGCCGTGATTCAGATGCTGGCCCACGGCGTAAACGTCGTCGGCATGTTCTTTATCGGCGACGTTATCCAGCGCCGCACCGGTACCCGCCAGATTTCGGAGCTGGGCGGCCTGACCAAGCACACGCCGCTTTTGTCGGTCTGCTTCCTGGTGCTACTGCTGGGCACGGTGGCCCTGCCGCTCACCAACGGTTTCGTGGGCGAGTTCCTGCTGCTGGCCGGCGTGTACCAGTACAACATGTGGCTGGGCGCCGTGGCCGGCGTGACCATCATCCTGGCCGCCGTGTATTTGCTGCGCATGTTCCAGCGCGTGATGCTGGGCCCCGAAACGTCCTTTACCTCCACCATTCAGGACCTGACCGGCAGCGAATTGGCCGTGCTGGTGCCCCTGATTGTGCTCGTGTTCTGGATTGGCCTGTTCCCCAATACCTTCCTGCGCATCTCGGAGCCTGCCGTACTGCAGATTCTTACGCTGGTTAACCGCTAAGCCCTGATTCCGACGACATGACCTCCATCATTCTGCTCTCCGTTCTCGGCATCGTTAACCTGTTCTTCGGGTTCCTGAAGTCCAACAAAATCCTGCTGCCGGCGGCCATGGTCATCCTGGCCCTGGTGTTCGGCGCCAACCTGCTCGATTGGAACGCGGCTTCCGAGTCGTACTTCAACAACATGCTGACCATCGACCGGTACTCGGTGGCCTTCACCGGCATCGTGGTCCTGACGACGCTGCTACTGATTCCCTTCTCGGAGAAATACGTGCGCGACGGGCAGGAAAACCTGGCCGAATACTACTCGCTGCTGCTCTTTGCCTTGGTTGGCGCCATCATGATGGTGAGCTACAACAACCTGCTGATGCTGTTCGTGGGCATTGAAATCCTGAGCGTGGCCATGTACGTGGTAGCCGGTTCCGACAAGCGCAACGTGCGCTCCAACGAGGCGGCCCTGAAGTACTTCCTGATGGGCTCGTTTGCCACCGGCATCCTGCTCTTCGGCATTGCCCTGGTGTACGGCGCCACCGGCACGTTCGAGCTGGCCCAGATCAACGCCGGCATCGTGAATCCGGCCAATGCCTCGCTGCAGCCCATGCTCTACATCGGCATGCTGCTGATGTTTATCGGTATCAGCTTCAAAGTATCGGCCGCGCCCTTCCACTACTGGACGCCCGACGTGTACGAAGGCACGCCCACGTTCTTCACAGCCTTTATGAGCACCGTGGTGAAAACGGCCGGTTTTGCCGCCTTCTTCAAGCTGCTGCTGGCGGCCTTCTTCGCCGCCCAGGGCTTCTGGGTGCCCACCATCATGGCCATCACCGTCCTGACGCTGCTCATCGGCAACGTCGGCGCCGTGGCGCAGTCCAGCATCAAGCGGATGCTGGCCTACTCCAGCATTTCGCACGCGGGCTACCTGTTTATCGGCCTGGTGGCCGTGAACGGCAAGCTTTCGGCCAACGCTATTTTCTTCTATTCCCTGGCTTACTCCATTGCCACGGTAGCAGCCTTTGCCGTGCTCAAGCTGGTGTCGGATCAGCGGCAGCGCGAAGACTACGCCAGCTTCAACGGCCTGGCCAAAACTAACCCGCTGCTGGCCTTCGTGATGACCGTGGCCATGCTGTCGTTGGCGGGTATTCCGCTCACCGGCGGCTTCTTCGGAAAGTTCTTCACCTTCGGCGCGGCCATCGACCGGGGCTACATCTGGCTGGTGGTGTTTGCCGTGGTAATGTCGATGGTGAGCATTTACTACTACTTGCGTCCCATCATTGCCATGTACATGCAGCCCGCCGACGATGAAACCGCCGAGCCCATCGTAGTGGGTGGTTTCCAATCGGCCGTGCTGGTGCTGCTGGCGTTGATTACGGTAGTGCTGGGCGTGCTGCCCGGTCTGCTCAGCGAAGTATTCTAGGCAGCCCGGCCTTTACGGACCCGGTACAGATAAGGAAAAAGAGCGGCCCCGACGGAGCCGCTCTTTTTTGTTGGTATGCCGGCCGAGCCGTTACTTTTTCGTCACCCGGATACTGATGCGCCGGTTCAGGGCGCGGCCCACGGGCGTGTCGTTGTTGGCAATGCCGTGCTTGCCGCCGTAGCCCTTGGCCTCCAGCCGACTCACGGCAATGCCCATTCCCACCAGTTCCGACATGGCCGCGTTGGCGCGCTCCTCACTGAGTTTGAGGTTGGCCATCCAGTTGCCGGTCGTGTCGGTGTAGCCCCCGATCTTGACGTGGGCCAGCGGGAAGCTTTTCAGGATGCTGGCCACGTTGCGCAGCTGCTGCTTCGACTCATCGGTCAGCGTGGCTTTTTTGGTGTCGAAATACACCCGGTCGAAGTTGATCCAGCCTTTCGTCCGGTTCACTGGGTCTACCTGCAGGGCCGGGTCGGCCAGGAAAGTATAGAGCCGGTTTTCGGTGGAGTTCACCCCGACCGTTTGGGTGCTGCCGTCCAGCATCGTCAGCGTGATGGCGCGGCCGGGGTCGTAGATGTAGGTATCCAGGGCCGCGTCGTAATGGCCCGCCCCGTTTTCCGAGGCGTCTGCTTCGGGTAGGTTATTGGTCGAGGGAGCAGCCAGAGCCCGGGTACTGTCCGCCGTTTCATTGGTCTTGGTCTGAAACTGGCCCCGCATGAAGAAGTACTCGGCCAGCGCCCCCAGTACGACCAGCGCCAGCACCCAGGGCCAACGGCTGGTGCCGGTACTCGTGACAATGGGCTCCGGTGCGGGGGCAGCCGCTACGGGGGCGCTGTAGGTGTGCCCGCCGCCCACGGCGGCCCAGGCGCCGGGGCCCGGGGCGGCGGGTTCGGCAGAAGCCAGTGCCGGCACCGGCGCGCCAACGGGCACTGCCGGCTCGGTCAGCAACGATGCGGCGCTGCTGCCCGGCATCATGGCTTCCAGCACCTGAGCACGCTGACTTTTCAGGAAATTGAACAGCCCGTCCGGGTCTAAGTCGTGCAGGGCGGCGTAGCTGGCCAGCCGGTGCAGCACGGCCTGGGCCACGATGGCCAGCAGGGTTTCTACCGAAGATGGCTTAACGGCCGTGGCGTTGCTGATGCGGGCTACGGTGGCCCCGTAGGCCTCGCCCAGCAAGGCGCGCATCAGGTCGGAGCGGCGCTGCAGGGTGTCGGCCGTGAGCAGGTTGGGCAGCACGCCCGATTCGGCGGCTTCGTGGGTCAGGGTCCAGAGGGTTTCCGGACCACCCGGCCGCTCGGCGCGACCGATGAAACTACTGAGAACAAGCGGGGTAATTTTGCCTAAAGCCTTCCGAACCCCCTCCTCACTCTCGCCTACCACTACGCTGGTCTGGCTTACGGTATTGCCCGTAAAGTACGTTTCGACTTCTTCCAGTAGGTTCTGTTGCATCACTGTAGAGGTTTGACGTGTACGATAGTTAATAGTACTAATTTTTATTTAAATACTACCAGACACGGTTCCATCGTAATGCTCTGCCAGACAACCCATTACTCGCGTTAAACAGCATACACGCAAAAGTCAGCGTCATTTCCGAAGAGAAACGACGCTGACTTTTGCGCAGAGCTGAACCAGAATTTTATACGCGCTTCACGATAAAGCTCGCCCCATTATTAGCGCTTCCCTCACCAAAACAATCGGGCAGCCATGCCGGCCGCAGGCAACCTAAACAGGCCGCATAACAGTCGCACCAGACCAAGGTGTGTGCGTTACCTGAACCAGGGGCCACAAATCCTTTTGCCCATAGAAATGCAGCAGCACGCGGGCCGTCGTTTCCACGTCTTTCTGGCAATAGGTAACAATGCGGCCCAAGTCCTGATCCTGCCAGTACACGTCGCCTACGTGCGAGCCATCAATATCATTTTTGGGGGAAGGAATGCCGAATAAGCCCGCCAGCAGAGCCAATGAAATGAAACCCTTGTTGTCACCAAACTTCCACATATCCATCGTGTCCAGCAGGTGGGGCAAATCCCAGGGCTTATAGGTGGCGATGTTGAGCATGGGCGGCAGCGGAATACCGCAGATAATCATCCGCCGGCCCAAATACGCGTAGTCAAACTCGCGGCCATTATGGGCGCAGAGGAAGTAGCCCTTATCCTTTTGCGTGGTCGAGCCCGGCAGCTTCGACCCATACGGGGCACGCTCGCCCAACAGGTTGGCGAAGCCCCGCAGCACTGCGCACTCGTCGTCATCGGCAAACGACTTCACCCGAAACTCCAGGGTTTCATCGGGCAGCATCCGAAAGTAGCCGACGGAGATGCAGACAATCTTGCCAAACTCCGCGTACAGGCCCGCATTGGCGAACAGCGTGTCGGTAGTATGGCCTTCGGCTACCTCTTTGTGGTGGCGTTTAAGGCAGAATTTGTCCCACAGCGCCTGGTGTTCGGGCTCTAAGTCGGCGTGACATTTCTGACCGGGCACGGTTTCAATATCAACGATAAAAACGCGGGTTAAATCGACGTGGCGCAAAGCATTCATAAGCAATAACGAAAGGAATCCAAACCGAAGATAGACCTTTCGAATGCATCCACACGCCGCTTATCGTCAGAATTAGCAGAAAAACGGCGGTCTGGCTCCGGGCCAACGCTACGCCGCCCGGGTTCCGGCGGTGTGTGAACCGGAACTCGGGCGGCGGATGTCGGGGGTAGGAGCGCGCGGAGGAAGCGCCACCAGCTGGCCTCAGGCCAGCGCCGGACGGCCCGTAAGCCAGAGACCCAGCAGAACAATCAGCACTTGGCGACGTGGTTTAGGCATGGCAACCGACAGTTTAGGCACCCTATCCAGTGGCCCCGCTTGCCTTCCGCCGCAGCAGATTTGTCGGGGTCATTGGTCGGGTTGAAGATGCGGTTTTCCGGCGCCCGAGTCAATCACATGAATATGTGAGCCGGGGCCGGGCAGCTCAGGTCAGGCCCTGGCGCAGGGCTTTCGAGACGGCCTCGGTCATGGAGCGCACGTGGAGCTTTTCGTAGATTTTCTTGATGTGGGAGCGCACCGTGTCGATGCTGATGCCGCGGTCGGCGGCTATCATCTTGTAGCTGTAGCCTTCCACCAGCAAGCCCAGAATTTCCTGCTCGCGGGCGCTGAGGTTGGCCGGCGACTCCTCGGCCGGGGCCACCGGCGGCTTGGAGCGCGGAAACAGGCGCAGCACCTGCCGGGCAATGGCGGGCGTCATCGGGGCCCCGCCCAGCCGCACCTCCCCGATGGCGTCGAGCAGCTTCACGGGGGGCGTTTTCTTGAGCAGGTAGCCGTCGGCGCCGGCGCAGATGGCCTCAAACACCCGGTCGTTATCCTCGAATACGGTGAGCATCACCACGTTGACCTGGGGCGCGGCTTTCTTGATGCGCTTCAGGCCCTCGATGCCGTTGATGCCGGGCATGTCGATGTCCATCAGAATCACGTCGGGCGTGAGCCGGGCCACGTCGGCCGTGGCTTGGGTGCAGTTGCCCAGCGCCCCCACCAGCTCCAGGCCCTGGGAGCCGGCGAGCAGCTGGCTCAGGCTGGCCCGCAGGTCAGAGTTGTCTTCGTAAATCAGAACGCGGGTGGGAGTTTCCATGGCGTAGTACTAGGTGTGTTTTGCGACCGTGAAGATACGGCGCCCACCACCACAGTAGCGCCTACATGATAATGTGAGCCGGGTTTTGAACGCATCGGTAGCGGCCGGCGCCTGCTTCTGCCTCAGGACCTTAGCGGCACGTTCAGGCGCAGCACCGTGCCCTTGCCCGGGGCCGTCCGGATTTCCAGCACGCCCTTCATGGCCGCGGCCCGGCTGCGCATGTTGGTCAGGCCATTGCCGCCGCCCTGGGCCGGGGCGGCGGGGTCGAACCCGATGCCGTCGTCTTCCACGGTCAGCACCAGCCGGTGGTGCTCGTAGACCAGGGCAATAGCGGCCTGCTGGCACTGCGCGTACTTGGCCAGGTTGTTTACGGCTTCCTTGAAGAGCAGGAAAAACTCGCGGCGGGCCCGCATGTTCAGGCGCAGGCCCGCTACCGACTGGTCGACGCGGAACGTGAAATCAATGCCGCGGGCTTCGAGCACGTCGGAGGCGAAGCTGCGCATGCGGGCCACCACGTCTTCCATCGAGTCGTGGGCTGGGTTGATGGTCCAGACGATGTCGTCCATGGCGTCGAGCATGCGGCGGGAGCTGTCCCCGATCTGGTCGAGCAGGGCGGTGGCCTGCTCGGTGCGCTGGTTGTGCTGGTGGGTGCGGGCAATCTGGCTCAGGATGGAAATGCTGCTGAGCGTGGAGCCCATGTCGTCGTGCAGGTCGCGGGCAATGTTGTGGCGCACCCGCTCGAGGGCCAGCAGCTGGCGCACCCGCAGGCGGTAGGCCAGAAACAAGAGGCCAAACAGCACCCAGCTAATCAGCACCCGAAACCACCAGGTGCTGTACCAGTGGGGCTTTACCACGATGGTCAGGGCCGTACCGGTCGGGTTCCAGATACCGTCGTTGTTGGTGGCCCGCACCCGGAAGGTGTAGGTGCCCGGGTCGAGGTTGGTGTAGGTAGCTTCGCGCTTGGTGCCGGCCTGCACCCAGTCGGGGTCGAAGTTTTCGAGCATGTAGGCGTAGCGGTTCTTCTCGGGCAAGCGGAAGTTGAGGGCGGCAAACTCCAAGGAGAAGAAATAGTCGCTCGGGGCCAGCTCGATGCGGCGGCGCACGGTGATGCTGGTGTCCAGCTCGACGGGCTGGTTGAACTTGCGGAACCCGGTCAGGACCACCGGCGGGGGCACCGCGTTGGTGCGCACGGCGGCGGGCACGAAGCTCACCAGGCCCTGCACGCCCCCGAAGTAGAGCCGCCCGCCCCGCCCCCGGTAGTAACCGCCGGCGTTGAACTCGTCGAACGGCAGCCCGTCGCGGGTGTCGAAGGTGTAGAACTGGCTGTTGGTCGGCGTAAAGCGGGCCAGGCCCTTGTTGGTCGAGAGCCAGAGGTTGCGGGCCGCATCTTCCAGAATGCCGTACACCACGTCGTTGGGCAGGCCCTGGGGCTCCCGGAAGGTAGTAAACCACCCGCGCGCCGCATCGTCGACGCGGCACAGGCCGCCCCCTTCCGTGCCCACCCACAGGCGGCCGGTATGATCTTCCAAGATGGAGCGCACGAAGTTGCTGCTCAGGCTGCGCGGGTTGTGGTCGTCGGCGCGAAAGGCCACGAACTGCCGGGTAACGGGGTTGTAGCGGCACAGGCCGCCCCCGCCGGTGCCTACCCACACCAGGCCGGTGCGGTCCTGGTGCACTACCCGCACGAAGTTATTGCTCAGGCTGTGCGGGTCCTGGGGGTCGTGGCGGAAGGCCGTGAAGTCGTTGGTAGCGGGATTGTACCGGTTCAGGCCGCCTTCGGTGCCCACCCAGAGCCGGCCCTTGGGGTCCTGGTACACGGTGCGCACGAAGTCCTCGCTCAGGCTGCCCGGCACGGCCGGGTCGTGGCGGTAGTGCACGAAGCGGGTGGCGCCGGGCTCCAGGCAGTCGAGCCCCTGGCTCTGGGTGCCGACCCAGAGCCGGCCGCGCGTGTCGATGCACACGGCCCGGATAAAATCCTCGCTCAGGCTGCCGGGGTCCCGGGGGTCGTGGCGGAACGTGCGGCGCTGGCCGGTGGTGGCGTCGTAGCAGATCAGGCCCGTGCTTTCGGTGCCCACCCACACGCGCCCGGCGCCATCTTCGCCCACGGCCCACACGGGGCCTTTGGGCTCGGGGTAAGCGGCAAAGGCGCTGGGCCGGCCCTCGAAGCTGCTAATGCCGGCCTCGGTACCGGTCCAGAGCAGACCCGAGCGGTCCTGAAACACGGACAGCACCACGTTGTCGGGCAGGGAATGCGGGGCGTTAGGTTGGTGCTGGTAGGTGCGAAACGAGTCGGTGGCGGGCTGGTAGTGCACCAGCCCCTTGTTGGTACCCACCCACAACTCGTGCTGGCGGTCCAGAAACAGGGCCCGGATGGCCTCGCCCGGCCCATCGGGGCGCCGGCCGATGGCCCGGGCCGGGCCCGTAGCGGGCAAATACCAGAGCCCGTCGGTTTCGGTACCAATCCAGAGGCCACCCCGGGCGTCGGGCTGCAGGCACGTTACGGCACTGGCGGCGGCCCAGCGCGGGTCGGGCTGCAGATGGCCGGTGCGCCGGTTCAGAAAGCTGATCCGGCCTTCCCCGGTGCCCACCCACAGCGTGCCGTTGGGCGTTTGGGTAATGGCCCGCACCGAATTGCGCCGCAGGTTTTCCTCGGTGGCCACGGCGTGCACGAAGCGCTGAAAATGCTTTTTGGCGGGCACGAAGCGGTGCAGCCCGCCCTCGGTGCCGGCCCACACCTGGCCCTGCGGGTCGCAGAACACCACCCGCACGAAGTTGTCGGCCAGGCCGTTCACGTCGTTCTGCTCGTACTCGAAGGCCTGAAACCGCCCGGTCACGGGGTTGTAGCGGCACAGGCCGCCCCCGCCGGTGCCCACCCACAGGCGGCCCTGCTGGTCTTCGGCCAACGACAAGATAAAGTTGCTGCTCAGGCTACCGGCCCGCTGGGGGTCGTTGCGAAACACCCGAAACTCGACGCCGTCGTAGCGGCTCAGGCCATCCTGGGTGCCAAACCAGAGGAAGCCCTGCCGGTCCTGCACGATGCTGTACACGCTGTTTTCCGACAGGCCCTGCGCCGCGGTGAGGGTGCGAAACGTCAGGGCGGGGCTCGGTTGGGCGGGGGCGGCCACCGCCAGGCCCAGGAGGAGCACCCCGAGCAGTGCCATTCGCCACCATGCCGCATAAAAATAGGTCATACGCAAGCCGCTTATCCCCGAGCCAGTGCCCGACTAGTTCGGGCTGCAACCTAGGGATTTCCGGCCGTTTGCCCAATTCCCGGCCAGTCCCGGCCGGGCCGGGGAGAATGCCGGTTTCAATTCCGGGGTTTCGGTAACTTGGCCGGCCTGTTTTGCCGCCGCCGCAAGGCAGCTTATCATCTATCCTCAGGATATGTCTGAACTGCTACCCCACCCCAGCTCCGCCGAAACCGGGCAGCTGAACGTCCAGCACTTAAAGCGCTTCTGGGCGCTAACCCAGGCCAAGCGGCGGGGCCAGCCGGTGGCCCTGACCGAGCAGGACTGGCGCTACGACAACCTGCTGCTCAACGGGCTGGGCCTGCCGCTGGAAGAAACCATCCAGTACCTGCACGGCACCGCCCCGACCTTCGACGAGTTTGAGCAATGGGTGATGGCCAAAAATTACGGCCAGCTTGCCCCCCAGCAGGTCGAGCGGCTCAACAGCATCTTCTCCGGCCAGCCCTACGGCCCGGCCTTGCGGGCCCACCTGCGCGAAATCGAAGCTTACCCCGACGTGCTGAGCGCGGAGGACCTGCGCTTCTGGCAGCAGCACGGCTACGTCGTCGTGCGCGGGGCCATTCCCCGGGCGCAGGCCATGGCCACCGAGCAGGCCGTGTGGGGAGCCCTGGGCATGCAGCCCGACAACCCGGCTTCCTGGTATACCCTGCCCATCGGCAAGGGCATTATGATGGATTTCTACCACCACCCGACGCTGGCGGCCAACCGGCGGGTGCTGCGGATTCAGAAAGCCTTTGCCCAGCTCTGGCAAACGCCGGATTTGTGGACCACCACCGACCGGACCAGCTTCAATCCGCCCGAAACGCCGGGGTTTCCGTTTCAGGGCCCGCGCCTGCACTGGGACGTGAGTTTGCAGCAGCCTTTCCACTTTGGCACCCAGGGCCTGCTCTACCTCTGCGACACGCCCGCCGAGCAAGGGGCATTCTGCTGCGTGCCCGGCTTTCACCGTACGCTGGAAAGCTGGCTGGCCGAGCTGCCCGCCGGCACCGACCCGCGCCGCGTGAACCTCGACGCGCAGGCCGTGCCCATTGCCGCCCAGGCCGGCGACTTCGTCATCTGGCACCACTTGCTGCCCCACGGCAGCAGCCCCAACCGCGGCACGTATCCGCGCATCGTGCAGTATTTGAACATGTACCCGGTGGAGTTTCGGGAGAATATGGCGTGGGTGTAAACCAGAAGCGGCCCCTGAGGAATCAGGGGCCACTTCTGTACTGTATGTGGAAAACTACTGAACTTATCCTATCCAATACGAATAAGGCCATTGCTGCCAGGCATCCGTCAGGCCAGCGCGCACCGGGTTTTCCAGCGTGTAGACAATGATATGTTGCATTTCTGGGACATTGCGCACAACATGGTCGTAGCTCTCCCGATGCCAAAACTGCCCCGTCCGATTCAGGTGTTTATTAGCTCTCCGGGCCGTGTAAGCTTTTATAGACTGTAAAGCCCGCAGCATAGGCACTCCAGCCTCTGCTATTGTCGCTACCAGATGTACATGGTTGGGCATGACGCAATAGCAAATAAGTGAGTAAGCCCGACCGTTGAAGAAGTGCAGCGCCTTAGCAACTAGCTGGCCAATAGCGGCTTCCCGCAGCCACATTGGACCACTGGCAGTATGATCAAGTAAGGCATCGAACTTACCGAAATACCGCTTTTGTCGCACGTAAGAGGCTTCTTCGTTTGGCTCTTGGTGCTGGTATTCTTCGCGTAGCTGTTCCAGAACACCATCCGGCAAGGAATCAGCCAGCCGAAACGTAACAAAGACCGTTTCGCCTGGCGGCAACAGGTGCGGCAGATTGCGACGATAATCATGAGGATTCATGATTCAATATAACGCAGCATTGCTTGTAACGCGAAGTTCCACTTCGCGAGGCGTCCGCGCCGTTCGCACGACCATCGTTCAACGCCTCGCGAAGTGGAACTTCGCGTTACAATGCTCCTACCTCTACTTCTTCTCCACCGCCGTAGCAATGCTCAGCTCCTTGAGCTGCGCGCCGGAAATGGGCGAAGGCGAGTCAATCATCACGTCGCGGCCGGAGTTGTTTTTGGGGAAGGCAATGAAGTCCCGGATGGAGTCGGCGCCGCCGAAGAGGCTGCAGAGCCGGTCGAAGCCGAAGGCAATGCCGCCGTGGGGCGGGGCGCCGTACTCGAAGGCGTCGAGCAGGAAGCCGAACTGGGCCTTGGCCTCTTCGTCCGAGAAGCCGAGCAGGCTGAACATGCGCGCCTGCACGGCCCGGTCGTGGATGCGGATGGAGCCGCCGCCCACTTCCACGCCGTTAATCACCATATCGTAGGCATTGGCCCGCACCTCGCCGATGGTGTCGGGCGAGTCGAGCAGGGCCACGTCTTCGGGCTTGGGCGAAGTGAAGGGGTGGTGCATGGCGAAGTAGCGGCCTTCCTCCTCGATGTACTCCAGCAGCGGAAAATCCACGACCCACAGGGGCGAGAAGGTGTCTTTGTCGCGCAGACCCATGCGCTGGCCCATTTCCAGGCGCAGCTCGCTCAGGGCCTTGCGGGTTTTGTTCGGCTCCCCGGCCAAAATCAGCAGCAGGTCGCCGGGCTGGGCATTGAAAGCCGCTTTCCACTTCTGCAGCTCGTCCTGGGCGTAGAACTTGTCGACTGACGACTTCACGCTGCCGTCGGCTTCCACGCGGGCGTACACCAGGCCGGTGGCGCCCACCTGGGGCCGCTTCACAAACTCGGTCAGCTCGTCGAGCTGCTTGCGGGTGTACATGGCCGAGTTATGGGCGTTGATGCCGACCACCAAACCGGCCGCGTCGAACACGGGGAAGCCCTGGCCTTTGACCACGTCGTTGAGCTCCACGAACTTCATTTCGAAGCGGGTGTCGGGCTTGTCGTTGCCATAGTAGCGCATGGCGTCGGCGTAGGTCATGCGGGGCAGCTCCCCGATTTCCAGGCCTTTCACTTCCTTAAACAGGTACTGCACCAGCTTTTCGAACGTGTTCAGGATGTCTTCCTGGGTCACGAACGACATTTCGCAGTCGATCTGGGTGAACTCCGGCTGGCGGTCGGCGCGCAGGTCTTCGTCGCGGAAGCACTTCACGATCTGGAAGTACCGGTCGAAGCCCGACACCATCAGGAGCTGCTTAAACGTCTGGGGCGACTGGGGCAGGGCGTAAAACTCGCCGGGGTTCATGCGCGAGGGCACCACGAAGTCGCGGGCGCCTTCGGGCGTGCTCTTGATCAGCACCGGGGTTTCCACTTCGATAAACTGCTGGCCGTCGAGGAAGCGGCGGGTGGCCTGGGCCACGCGGTGGCGCAATTCGAGGTTGCGGCGCACCGGGTTGCGGCGCAGGTCGAGGTAGCGGTACTTCATCCGCAGGTCGTCGCCGCCGTCGGTTTCGTCCTCAATCAGGAAGGGCGGCAGCTTGGCCGCGTTGAGCACTTCCAGTTTTTCGACCCGGATTTCGATGCCGCCGGTGGGCATCTTGTCGTTTTTGGAGTGGCGCTCGGCCACTTTGCCCGTCACGCTGAGCACAAACTCGCGGCCCAGCTCCCGGGCCTGGGCGCGCACTTCCTCGGTTTCCACGCCTTCTTCCAGGGCCAGCTGCGTGAGGCCGTACCGGTCGCGCAGGTCAATCCAGAGGATGCCGCCTTTGTCGCGGGTGCGCTGCACCCAGCCGGTCAGGGTTACGGTTTGGCCAATATGGTCGGGGCGAAGTTCGCCGCAAGTGTGCGTACGGAGCATAGTCGAAGGGTATTCTAAATGAAAGAAGCGGGCCGCTCGGCGCAAAGATAGGATTCATGGCCGCGTGCGCCACATTCCGAAATCTAATCTGTCGGCTGCGGCCGGCCGGCAACCCGCAGCTTTGCTACCTTCGCAGCTGCAAGGGCCGCCCGGCCCGGGGCCGCAATTTTGGCCCGGAATCTGCAATGCGCCTTCCCGACACTGCTTTCTTCCCTCCTTCTCTCTATGAAACGTACCGTTCTCTTCGCCGCTGCCGCCCTGCTGGCCTTATCTACCGCCCAGGCCCAGACGTCGTCGCCGACCAAGATTAAAACCAAGTCGAAATCAGAAACCGGCGCTTCAGTTAAAACCAAAACGGAAACCGACGCCGAGCCCGTAACCCTGAACGGCCCCATCAAGCGGGTAGAAACCCTGTCGGGCATCGACGTATTCCCGGCCTCGGGCGGGCAAACCATCATGCTCAGCTTCACCCAGCAGTTTACCAAGCCCGGCACGCTGGTGATGACCGACTACAAGAACAAGCCGATTTATTCGACCGAGCTGGACCCCACCAACAACACCGGCGCCCCCGTAGATCTGGGCCGCATCCCGGCCGGCACTTACCTGGTCGAAGCCAAAACCGGCAACTACGTGTACTGGAAGAAGGTGCGCATCAAGTATCCTTCGGCCCCGGTATCGACCAAGAAGCGTCGGTAGACTTCCCTGACCGGCATTCTTCGCCTCCGGAATCGTTCTGGTTCCGGGGGCGTTTTACTTTTGCCGCGGGCCGGAACGGGCGGGCGCGGCGCGCATTTCCCATTCCCCGGCTACCTTGCTGCTGACTTATGAAAACTTTCCCCTTTTCCGGGCGCCTCGCGTCCCTGCTGCTGGCGCTGGTGCTGCTGACCGCGTTTGCCGGCCCCAAGCTAACCAAAACCACGGTCGGCAAAAACATTACCATCGGGGTGCCGCAAGGCTTCTCGGCCCTGCCCGACGACGGCATTGCGGCCAAGTACCCGGCTCCGCGCAAGCCCCTGGCCGTGTTCACCAACCCCAGCGGCCGCGTCGACCTGAGCGTGGCCCAGAAGCCCACTACTTTCACCGACCGGGACTACGGCCTGCTGCTGAAGATCTACAAGTCCAGCATTCAGAATATGTACTCGAAAGTCGAGTTTCTGAGCGAAGACATCCGCACCATCAACAAGCGCGACTTTATTGCCCTGGAGTTCGTCTCGTCGGTGGCCGACAACAAGCGCGGCAGCAACCTCTCCCCCATTCGGCGCTACCAGTTCGTGCAATACGCCATTCAGGGCGACCAGCTGCTGGTTTTCACCTTCAACTGCCCCGCCGAGGAGCAGCCCCAGTGGCGCCCCACCGCCCAGGCCCTGATGCAGACGATTACGATAAAGTAATGTGCTAATGGTTAATGTGCTCAGGTGCTAATGTGAGAAATGAGTTGTTCTGTCATGGCGAGCAGAGCGAAGCCATCCGTCCTCTGCGCGGAGCATTCTAAACTGAAAAGCCCTTTTCCGTTAGCTACGGGAAAGGGCTTTCTGGTAAAAGACCGTGACTACCTTCACGGCGGACGGATGGCTTCGACTACGCCTCCCAATGACACATTCAGGCACATTTTCCACCTTCGGCCCACATTCCTCATCAGCACATTTAACCGCCTTAGCACTTGAGCACATTAACCCTGTATTCCGACGAGCAGTACATGCGGGAGGCGCTGAAGCAGGCGCGCTACGCCCTGCAGGAGGAGGAAATTCCGATTGGGGCGGTGGTCGTGATGGACAAGCAGATCATTGCCCGGGCCTACAACCAGACCGAGAAGCTGCGCGACGTGACAGCCCACGCCGAAATGCTGGCCCTCACGGCGGCGGCCAACTACGTGGGCAACAAGTACCTGGCCGACTGCACGCTCTACGTCACGGTGGAGCCCTGCGTGATGTGCGCCGGGGCCTCGTTCTGGGCCCAGGTGAAGCGCGTGGTGTACGGCGCGCCCGAGGAGAAACGCGGCTTCCGGCGGCACGGCAACCTTTTGCACCCCCGCACCGAGTTGGTGGCAGGCATCCTGGGCGACGAAGCCGCGGAGCTGATGCGGGAGTTTTTCGCGCAACGCCGTAAATAATCTACTTTTGGCCGCCACCGGTGCGGGGCGGGTATAACCATATCTGCCTTATCGGAGTTATTACCTGGCCTCTTCCACCATTCATTCACCCTCCTTACACCCTACTTTTATGGCTTTCGAACTGCCCCAGCTTCCCTACGCCTACGACGCGCTAGAGCCCTATATCGACGCGCAAACGATGGAGATTCACCACGGCAAGCACCATCAGGCCTACGTTACCAACCTCAACAACGCCATTGCCGGCACCGATATGGAAGGCAAGACGCTGGAAGAGCTGATGCACAACATCGCCTCGGCCCCGGCGGCCGTGCGCAACAACGGCGGCGGCCACTGGAACCACTCCCTGTTCTGGACCATTCTGGGCCCGAACGGCGGCGGTGAGCCCACCGGTGCCGTCGGCGAAGCCATTACTAAGGCTTTCAGCTCGTACGAGAAGTTCAAGGAAGAATTCACCAAGGCCGCTACCACGCGCTTCGGCTCGGGCTGGGCGTGGCTGTGCAAGCAGGCCGACGGCTCGGTGCAGATCTGCTCGACGCCCAACCAGGACAACCCGCTGATGCCCGACACCGGCTGCAAAGGCACCCCGGTGCTGGGCCTCGACGTGTGGGAGCACGCCTACTACCTCAAGTACCAGAACCGCCGCCCCGACTACATTGCGGCCTTCTACAACGCCATCAACTGGGACGAGGTAAACCGTCGTTTCAGCGAAGCTGGCTAGGTGTAGCTAGTCTGCGAACCAGCAAAAAGCCCGCTCCAGATCCTGGGGCGGGCTTTTTCTGTGTTATTGCCAAAAGGTTTTCACGCCGAATCCGGGGGCTTGAGGTAGCGTTGCAGGGCCTGCACGTAGGCTTCGAAGGCGGCCACGCCCTGGGGCGTAATGGCGCAGCGGGTGAGCGGGTAGCTGCCGCTGAACTCCTTGGTCATGGTCAGGTAGCCGGCCTCTTTCAGCTTGCCGATCTGCACGCTCAGGTTGCCGGCCGTGGCCCCGGTTTTTTCCTTCAGAAACGTAAACTCGGCCTCGCGCACGCTCAGCAAGAGCGACATGACCGCCAGCCGCAGCTGGGAGTGCAGCAGCGGGTCGAGTTCCTCAAACGGCGCGGCCACGGCGGTGCTGATTTTTGAGCAGGTGCCCAGGTACTACATACGCCACCAGTACGGCCGCCGCAATCAGCAGCAACTGCGTATCGAACCCGACCCGAAAGGCTACGGCCGCCAGCAGCCAGCAGGCGGCGCCGCCGTATACCAGGGGCCGGAACCGCAGGGCGCCGCCCGTGGCAAACGTGCTGAGACCGTAGAGGCCAATGATAAGCGGGTAGGCGATTTTCCAGCCCGACACGATACCCACCCCAACCAGCATCAGCATCAGCACCCCGAAGCCCGACCACAAGTACACCATAAAGTCGCCCTGGGCCGTGCGCACCCGCTCGCGACGCTTCCGGCGCACCCCATGCACGAAGGCCACGACCGAGCCCAGGCCCATCAGGATGGGCCAGGCCAGCCAGGGCTTGCCGTAGCCAGCCTGCAACAGGCCGTAGTGGGCCAGGGCCGCTCCCAGCACCAGCCAGCCCCAGAGCAGCAGGTCAAACGAATTGTCGCTCAGGTCCTGCTTGGCCGCCTGAATCATCTCGTGAATCAGGTGCAGGCTTTCCGGACCGGTCAGCGGTTTGTCAGTGGGTTCCATAAAAGTTGGGCGAGAAAGGCGAACGTAATATTACAGGGAAGATGGGGAGAGCAGCTCGAAAAACGGGTTACAGCGAATTTCCTGGGGTTGACAGGGTGCGGACACGCAGGGCCGGCTCGGGCCGGCCGGCCGCAACTCGGGCCCAGCCGGCGGTTGGGGTTGCCGCTTTCCCTCGAGCAGCCAGCCCAGCGCCAACGGCAGACTCAGCCCCCCCGCCACTCCGAGGGCCAGCACGGGCAGGGGCACCGGCAGCAGGAGTCCCAGCAGGCCCAGCACTGCCCCCGCTAGCCCGATGGCGAGAGAAAGGCGGCGGGCCGCACGAATGGGGCGGGGCAACTCGGCAGCAGAAGCAACGGGTAGCATGGCAGCAAGGTAATAGCAGGGAGGTAAGGCCGGAGCAAGGCTTAGCGGCGGGCCGCTGCCCGCAGCACGGCCCCGGGTACCAGCAAAGCCGCCGCCACGCTGGCCAGCAGCAGAATCATCTGGTCGGCCGGGGCCTGAAAGCGCAGGGCCAGCGCCCCGCCGACCCAGGCGGCCGCGCCCCCGAAAATCAGGGTGCGCAGCTGCAGGATGCCGCCGGCTACAAACGTGCGGGTACCCAGGGCAAACAGCATCAGCGGCAGCACCGTGGCCCAGCCCAGCTGCGGCACCAAGGCCGGCAGCACGGCCAGCACCACCCACGTAGCCAACCGCAGCAACCGCACGGCCTCGCCCTGCCCCGAGCGCACCGACTGGCTCCAGCCCCGGTAGAAATGGAAGCCAAAAGCCGTGAGGCCCGCGCCGGCTATGGCCACCGAAAACGGCAGACCATGCAGCGTGGGAACTACGGCCTGCACCAGAGCCGCCCCGCCCACGGCCGTACCCCACAGCAAGTAGTCGGCGGCATTGGTGGTTAGTTCCTGCGGGGTGGCAGCCAGGGGCTGAGCAGCGGAAGAGAGTTGGGCGGCGGCGGAAGCATGGGCGGTTGACATGGCAGTAAGGTTTTGGGGTTGTGGATGAGTGTTTGAACGATGCAAACATAAACTAGTTTACATTATAAACCATACTACGCCACAAACTTTTTTTTTCCAGAGTGACGCCCTAATGCTCCGCAAATAGTTGTTTTTCAACCGGGATGCCTGCTGCACTAGCCGGCCGCAACCAGTGCGGCGGCCTGGTAGCGCGGCGCCGGCTACGGCCACGGCCGGTTTAGCTGCCGCCTTTCCGCCGGAGGGCCCGACGTTGCCGCTTCCGTAGCCGGGGAGGAAATCTTGTATATTTAGGAGCAAAAATTCCTTCCCTCCCCTTTTTCATTGAATTGCATGAGTACGAAGTTGCGTCTCACTATCCTGAGCTTCTTACAGTTTTTTATCTGGGGCTCGTGGCTGATAACCATTGGCGCGTACTGGTTCCAGACCAAGCAGTGGTCGGGGGCCCAGTTTGGGGCCATTTTCTCGACCATGGGCATTGCGTCGATTTTTATGCCCTCCCTGATGGGTATCGTGGCCGATAAGTGGGTCAATGCCGAAAAGCTGTACGGGGGCCTGCACATCCTGGGCGGCATCGTGCTCTGCGCCGTGCCGCTGGTCACCGACCCCGGCACCATGTTCTGGGTGATGCTGCTGAACATGATTTTCTACATGCCCACGCTGGCCCTTTCCATTGCCGTATCCTACTCGGTGCTGAAAAAAGAAGGCTTCGACGTGGTAAAGGCCTACCCACCCATCCGGGTGTGGGGCACCATCGGCTTCATCGTGGCCATGTGGACGGTGAGCCTGCTGGGCTTCGAGAAATCGGCCAGCCAGTTCTACGTGGCGGCCGGCGCGGCCATTCTGCTGGGCTTGTATTCCTTCACGCTGCCCGCCTGCCCGCCCCAGTCTACCAACACCTCCAGCCAAAGCCTGATGGAAGTATTGGGCCTGAAGTCGTTTGCCATTCTGCGCGACCCGAAGATGCTGACCTTCTTCCTGTTTGCCCTCTTGCTGGGCGCGGCCCTGCAGCTGACCAACGCCTACGGCGACACCTTCCTGCACGATTTCGATAAGAACCCGCTGTACCAGGACACCCTGACGGTGAAGTATCCGGCCATCATCATGTCGCTTTCCCAGATTTCGGAGACGCTGTTTATTCTGGCTATTCCCTTCTTCCTGCGCCGCTTCGGCATCAAGCAGGTAATGTTTTTCAGCATGATAGCCTGGGTGCTGCGCTTTGGCCTGTTCGCCTACGGCAACCCCGGCGGGGGCCTCTGGATGATTATCCTGTCCTGCATCGTCTACGGCATGGCCTTCGACTTCTTCAACATCTCCGGCTCGCTGTTCGTCGAAACCCAGACGGCGCCCTCCATCCGGGCCAGCGCTCAGGGTCTGTTCATGATGATGACCAACGGCTTCGGGGCCGTACTGGGCAGCTCCGTCAGCGGCATCGTCATCGAGCAGTACTTCACGGCCGCCGATGGCGTCACCAAGGACTGGCACAGCATCTGGCTGGCCTTTGCCCTCTACGCGCTGGTTATTGCGGTGCTGTTCGTGCTCATCTTCAAGCACAAGCACGACCCGCACGCCGTGCAGGAGCCGCACACCGAGCCCCTGCTGACGGTGGAAAATGCCTAGCCCCCGCGGCTGCATCGGCCGGAAAGGCACAAAGTCAGTATATAATCAGTTTAAAACTGGTATATGAAAAAACCCGCTCGGCAGGCTGCCGAGCGGGTTTTTTAGCGTTAATCAGGCTTGGCCGCTTAGAACTGCTCGTCGGCCGAGAAGTAGAAGTCGCCTTCGATCTGAGCGTTTTCGTCCGAGTCCGAGCCGTGTACGGCGTTGGCTTCGATGCTCTTGGCGTATTTCTTCCGGATGGTGCCTTCGGCGGCCTGGGCGGGGTTGGTGGCGCCAATCAGGGTGCGGAAATCAGCCACGGCGTTGTCCTTCTCCAGGATGGCGGCTACGATGGGGCCCGACGACATGTACTTCACCAGGTCGCCGTAGAAGGGGCGCTCCTTGTGCACGGCGTAGAATTCGCCGGCGCGTTCGGCGCTCAGCTGGACTTTTTTCAGGGATACGATGCGGAAGCCACCCTCTTCGATCATCTGCAGGATGCCACCAATGTGGTTGTCCTGCACCGCGTCGGGCTTAATCATCGTGAACGTGCGGTTAGTTGCCATTCGGGAGATTTTTATGAAGTTGTGAAAGTTGAAAGCAAGGAAATGCCGAGCTAGCCGCCGGGCAGATAACGGCCGCAAAAGTAGCCGAATCTTCCCAGTTCAGTACAATACTCCGCAAATTACAGCCGCCGCCGAAGCCCCCCGGGCCAGTTGGTTCCGACTTTTCTTTCGGTCTCGCTGGTCTCTTTCACCGGAACCGAATGAGGCTTAAACGCCCGCCAACGCTCTTTTATCGGGCTCGGCCGCTACGACTTATCCCCCATTAGGTTGCCTCGTTCGGGCCTCAACGAACCCAAAGCCCGGCAAGCTTTGTTAGGGCCTCGGCGATTATCTGCGGAATATTTCCGACTTTTGCCGCCTTGCTTCCGGCCTAAACCGCCGAATTTCAGCCACCTATCAGTAGGCAATGTCCACTATCAGCGACCTGAAGGAGCTGCTCGCGCAGCCCCGGCAGATTTTCATCACCACGCACCACAAGCCCGATGCCGACGCGCTGGGCTCTTCCCTGGGTCTGGCGGGCTACCTCCGCAAAAAGGGACACCACGTCACCGTCGTCACGCCTTCCGACTACCCGAGCTTCCTGGCCTGGATGCCGGGCAACGACGAGGTAATCGTGTACGACGCCCGGCAGAACGACGCGCAGGTCCGCGAGATTATCGGCACGGCCGAAGTCATTTTCTGCCTCGACTTCAGCTGCCTGGGCCGCATCAACGAGATGGGCGAGTACATCCGCACCGCGCCCGGCACCAAGGTGCTGATCGACCATCACCTGGAGCCCGAGCAGTTTGCCGACCTCGACTTCTCGAACCCTAAGGCCGCCGCGACGGCCGAGCTGGTGTTCGAGGTAATCCGGGACCTGGGCGACCAGGACATGATTGACGTGGGCATCGGCGAGAGCCTCTACGCCGGTATTATGACCGACACGGGCTCGTTTCGCCACCCCAGCACCTCGCGCAACGTGCACCTCATTATTGCCGAGCTGCTCAACGCCGGCATCGACCTCTCGTCGGTACACCGCCGCATCTACGACTCGCACTCCGAAATGCGCCTGCGCTTCCTGGGCTTCGTGCTCAAGGATAAGCTGGTGGTGCTGCGCGAGTACAACACGGCCTACATTGCCATTACCCAGGACGAGCTGCGCCAGTACCAGTCCAAAACCGGGGATACCGAGGGCCTGGTCAACTTCGCGCTCAGCATCGAGGGCGTCGTGTTTGCCGCCGTGCTCATCGACCGGGGCCAGGCCGTGAAGATTTCCTTCCGCTCCGTCGGCGACTTCTCCGTGAACGAGTTTGCCCGCAAGAATTTCAACGGCGGCGGCCATCATAATGCGGCCGGTGGCATCAGCTACGAGGCCCTGGAGCCCACGGTGCAGCGTTTTCTCTCGCTGCTGCCCCAGTATCAGACCCAGCTTGTGACGGCCCCCTTGGCGGTTGCGCCCCCTTCGGTGTAACTTGCCCCACATTCAATTTTTCCAACCCTTCCCTTTTCATGTTTCTTCAACGCAATTTTCTGAGCCTGGCCCTTGCTGCCGGCGTTCTGGGCCTGGCCTCCTGCAACAAGGGCGGCGGTGACTTTACCAAAACCAAATCGGGCATCGAGTACAAAGTCTTCAAAAACGAAGGTGGCAAGTACAGCGACCGGTCGGTAGCCGCCGAGGGCGACGCTACTTACAAAGACCGGTTGGGCAAGATTCTGGCGCTGAACGTGGAATACCGCACGGCCAAGGACTCGGTGCTGTTCAACTCGCGCAAGCAGCAGGGCATCCCGATGCGCATCAAGCTGCAGGAAGTAACCACCAAGGGTGGCATTGAAGAAGCCCTGGCCCTGCTCCAGCCCGGCGACTCGGCCGTGTTCAAGTTCAACGTGGACACCATCTTCGCCAAGTCGTTCAAGCAGCCCGTGCCGCCGTTCATGAAGAAGGCCGGCAACACGATGACCATGTACGTGAAGGCCGAAAAGCTCCAGACTGAAGAGGAGGCCAAAGCCGCCCAGCAGACGGAGATGGAAGCCCAGCAGAAGAAAATGATGGCCTACGCCGAGCAGCAGCTCAAGAAGGACGACGTGATTCTGCAGGAGTACATCAAGAAAAACAACCTGACGGCCCAGAAAGACCCGTCGGGCGTGTACTATGTGATAACCAAACCCGGCGCCGGCGCTAAGCCCACCTCCGGCCAGACGGTTTCGGTGCTTTACAAGGGCACGCTGCTCGACGGCAAGGTGTTCGACTCGTCGGAAAAAATGGGCAATAAGCCAATCGAGTTTCCGCTGGGCGTCGGCCAGGTGATTCCGGGCTGGGACAAGGGCATTGCCCTGCTCAACAAGGGCGCCAAGGCTACCCTGCTGATTCCTTCGTCGCTGGCCTACGGGCAGCGCGGCGCCGGCGCCGACATTCCGGCCGACGCGCCCCTGCGTTTCGACGTGGAACTCGTGGATGTTAAGTAGGTAACCCTGCGTTACGTACCCGAGCCGCCGTGCTTGCGCCCTGGGGCCGGGCGCGGCGGCTTTTTTATTCGGCACTGGCTTATGCTTCAGCTCATTTCTTTCCGCCGCCCCGCCCGCCAGCTTCTGGTGGCCGCCCTGGGCGCGCTCAGCCTGCTTGCCGCCTGCCAGAAGGACGACGAGAAGGACTACACTCAAATCGACGAGGGAATCATCAAGCAGTACGTGGCCGACAACAAGCTGACCGACGCGCAGCGCCAGTCCTCCGGCCTGTACTTTGTTCCGACCACCACCACGACCGGCGTGCAACCGAAGAGGGGGCAAACTGTCTCCGTAAAATACACGGGCTACCTGCTCAACGGAACCATCTTCGATGCCTCCGCCCGGCACAACTACGGCGCGCCTTTCCAGTTTGAGCTGGGCAAGGGCCAGGTAATCAAAGGCTGGGACGAAGGCATCGGGCTGATGACCAAGGGCAGCAAAGCCATGCTGCTGGTACCCTCGGCCCTGGGCTACGGCTCGCAGGCCGCCGGCCCCATTCCGGCCAACAGCGTGACCCGCTTCGACGTGGAGCTGGTAGACGTGCAATAAGACCCGGAGCCGGCACTCCTTTTTTTCAATACAAAGACCAAGGTGAAAGAGATGAAAAATTTACTGTCGCACTCGCTCGTTACGCGGCTGACTGTTCTGCTCCTGGCAGTAGCGCCCGTATTTTCGGCCTGCAACACGGAAACCGACGCCGTAAAACAAGCCCGGGAGCACGAAGAAGAGTACAAAAAGATTGATGACGCCCTGATTCAGGACTACTTCACGCGGCACGGCATCACCAGCAGCAACTACCAGCGCACCGACGAGGGCCTCTACATCATCAACGTGAAGGAAGGCGCCGGCAACCTCATCGTGAAAGGCAACACGGTGCAGGTGAAGTACATCGGCAAGTACATTAAGAAGGAATACGAGGACGTGGTATTCGACAAATCCTACGGCAACCGCACCATCTGCGAGTGCACCGAGGTCATCGTGGGCAGCAACAACGTTATCCAGGGTTGGGAAAAAGTGTTGCTCCGCATGAAGCCCGGCGACCAGAAGCGCGTGTTTATTCCCTCCTACCTGGCCTACGGGCAGTACGGCAAGAACCCGATTCCCGGCGACGAGCCCCTGCAGTTCGACATGGAAATTGCCAACGTCAAGTAAGCACCCCAGTACCAGATGACCCTAACGCGCGTCCGGCACCTGTTTCTGTACCTGCTGGTGCTGCTGAGCGGCCCGCTGGCCGGGCACGCGCAGCAGCGGCCGGCCGTGGCCGATACTGCGCTGCAGCAGAAAACGGCCAGTGGCGTGCGCTACACCATCCGGCAGCTGGGCACCGGTGCCAAAGCCCAAACCGGCGACCGGATGCTGGTGCACTACACGGGCTTTCTGCCCGACGGCCACATCTTCGACTCGTCGGTGGCGCAGGGCCGGCCGCTGCGCCTGAAGGTGGGCACCGGCGACGTTATTCCGGGTTGGGATGAGATACTGCCGCTGCTGCCCGCCGGCAGCCGGGCCCGCGTCTGGATACCGGCCGCGCTGGCCTACGGCAGCACCGGCGTCCGCAACCCCGACGACGACACCCAGTTTACCGTGCCGCCCGACACGAATCTGATTTTCGAGCTGGAGGTGGTGAAGGTCCGCTAATTCCCGGCCAATCCGAAACGAAGAGCGCCTGCCGATTCCGGCAGGCGCTCTTTGTTTTTAGCCAGGGGGGTACCTACTCGGCCAGTACTTCCGACAGAATATCCAGGGAGCGAATCTCGCCCAGCTTTTCGATGTGCAGCTGGTAGTAGCGCACCACCACGTCGAGCAGCTCGCGGCGCACCCGGCCGTTGGGAATCGTGACCTGGTCGGGGGTGTGCAGCAGCTCGTCGAAATACTGGTCGAACTCGCGGAAGCGCAGCGCGGCTGGGCCGGTGGCGTTGGCCGTAGCCGGGGCTGCCGAGGCAAACGCCACCTGGCTGGTCAGCTCCTCCCCCGACTCGATGCCGAAGCCCAGGTAGCTGGCAAACTGCAGCAGGAAAATCAGGGCGAAGTTCTCGAAGCCGGCTTTCTGCTGGTCGAAACGCGTGATGGAGTCGTAGAGAAACTCGAACAGGGGCTCGTTTTCCTCTTCTTCGAGCAGGGTGCGGCTCACCACTTCCGACAGAAACAGCACCACGCTGCTCTTGTGCACGTCGTAGGGCAGGGTGCTGAAGGGCACCGCGCACCGGTACTCCGACAAGCGCGTGATGCCGCCCTGCCGCGAGGTATAGGCCACCAGATCGAGCAGGGTGAAGGGCTGAAACAGGGCAATGCGCCCCGGCGGCTTGGCCTTGCGCACTCCGTTGATGATGTAGGTCTGCAAGCCCAGCCGCTCGGTGTAGATGCGGGCAATAATGGACGTTTCGCGGTACTTGATATAGTTCAGGACAATGCCCCGGGTCTTGATCAGCATAAGAAAAAGCGGGTAGTGGCGCCAGGCGCAACGCTGCAATAGAACACGAGGCGGCGGCGAATAACTCCCGCCGCCGGGCCCGGCCGGTTATTTTTCCACTACGGCAATTTTGCTGACGCAGCCGTTCTTGCCATCCGCGTCGGCCGATAATACCAGGTACACCCCCGACTGCACCTTGCGGCCGTTGTAGTCGGCCAGGTCCCAGACGACGGTGCCGCCGTTGGCCTTGGTCTGGTACACGAGCTTGCCCGTCACGTCCGTGATTTTCACCACGCCGTTGTTAGCCAAGCCGCTGATACCCACCTGCCCGGTGAAATCGGTGCGCACCGGGTTGGGTGATACTTTGGCGCAGTCCGGCTTGCCTTCCGTCACCGAGGCCGACCCGCGGTACGAGAGCACGCCCGCGTCGGTAATGACGAACACGTCGCCCGTGCGGTCGTTCACTTCCACGTCGACGATGTTATTGGAGGGCAGCGGGCTGTTCTCGGTGGTGAAGTGCAGCAGGCCCTCGTCGGCGTCCTCGCTGAAGAGCCACAGGCCCCGCTCGGTGCCGAACCACTTGCGGTTGGCCCCATCCACGGCCACGGTTTTCACCACCTCGTTCAGCAAAGCCCGGTAGCCGCTGCTGATACCGCGCCGGATGATGGGCTGCTGAAAGTTGTAGCTGTTGCCCCCAAACACCGAGCTCGGGTCGCTGAAGTAAGCAATGCCCTTGGCCGTGGCCACCCAGATGTCGCCTTTGCGGTCTTTGGCCAGGTCGTAGATTTCGTCGGCGGGCAGTTCGCTGTTGCCGGTCGAGAAGTAGCGGATGTTCTGGTCCTTGGGGTCGTAGGCCACCAGGCCGATACCATCTTTGCGCGACTGGGAAGCCCACACAAAGCCGTTGTTGTCGATTACGATACGGTCCAGATTCTCGAAGCCCGCGAAGTAGGGCATGGTGCGCCAGGTGTTGGACGCCGGCGCGTACTGGTGCAGGCCCGAGGTGCTTTTGAGCTCCGGGTGCCGGTTCACGACCCAGACGTTGCCGTCGGCGTCGGTAGCCAGATCCGTGATGCGGGTATAGTTGGGGGCGGCGAGAATGGCGCTTTTCAGCGGGCTGCCCGGCGTGCCCTGGGTGAACTGCTTGTAGTTGTCGGGGCCCTGCCACTGCAGCAGCCCGTTGCCGTAGGTGGCAATATAGAGCGTGCCATCGGGCGTGCGCACGCCCCGGGTGATGTCCTTAAAGCGCGGCAGCCCCGGCGTGGGCGGCACGTTGTCGTTGGTGAAGCTGGTCCAGCGCCCGTCCTTGTACTCGGAGAAGCCCCCGAGCCAGTCCTGCTGCACGTACCGGTCGAAGTAGCCGCCGCCGAAGATGTCCACGGTGTTGGTGCGCGCGTCGGCCAGCACGCTGAAGGCCCGGGCGTAGGCCGGAGCGTTGGTCATGAAACTTTCGGCCTGCCGGCCATCGGCGGTTTTCACCAGCCCCTTCACCAGGTCGGCCACGTAGTAGGCTCCTTCCGTGCTCTGCAGCGCCGCCTGCGCAAACGGTACCTGGGCGGTGGTCAGCAGCTGGGTTACGCTGTTGTCGGATTTGCGCAGCAGCACTTTTTGCTCGCCGATAATCAGCAGGCCGGCGGCGGCCCCGCTCAGGGATACATACTGACCGGCGTAGGTGCTGGGAATAGGCTGCCAGGGCTGCGAGCCACAGTTGTAGCACAGCACCGCGCCCCCGTCACGGCCGGCATACACGTTTTTGCCCTGGGTTGCCAGCGTCCGGTAGGGCGTTGAGCCCGAGGAAGCGGCAAAGTCAATGGTCCAGCGGCGGTAGTCGAGCAGGTTGTCGGTCAGCTGGCCGCGCATCAGCCCCATGGAGGTAGCGGCAAACAAGGTATTGTCGAGCACGGCCGTGGCAAAGATTGTGGCGGGCACGCCGTTGGGGCCGATGTTGCCATACGTATCCCGGATTTCGCGCTTGGCCATATCCACCACCACCAGCCCGAAGCTGCAGCTCAGGTACGCCCGGCCCCGGCTAAAGCTGATGTGACTGATGGTCTTGCCACCGGTAATGGGCTTGCGGGCAATGTCGCTGATGTTGATGATGGAGCCATCGGCGGCCAGCACGTCGAGGTTGCCGTTGCGGTAGGCCACCAGCACCTGCTTGGTGGTAGGGTCGTAGCCCAGGGCACTCACGCCCACATCGTGCAGGCCGTCGCGGCGAGACAGCAACTGAGTGGTGTTCAGCTCCTTGTCGTAGAAGAAAAAGGCATCTTCGGTGGCGACGTAAATACGGTTGCCGGCTTCGGCCAGGGCGCGGGCGCGGTTGTTGGGCAGGTGCAGCTGCCAGTCGCCGTAGCCGGCCGTGCCCTGGGCCAGGGCGGCACTGCCGCCACTCAGAAAAAACAGGAGCAATACAAGACCGGACCACCGGCAGGCGCGTAGCAAACGATTCATTGGCAGGGAATAAGAACCCACAAGATAGCTTCAGCTGGCATAACGCCGCCCGGCTCAGTTTAGTGCTTGGTGGCCGCGGCCGTGGGCTCGGTGCTTTTTTCCTTCATGCCTTCCTGAAAGCAGGCCCGGCAGCGGGCTTCGTACGAGTCGGTTTCGCCCAGCAGAATCTTGTCGTCGGAGGCGGCAATGCGGAAAGAATAGGTGGCCAGCTCGCCGCAGCACACGCACACGGCGTGCACTTTGGTCACGAACTCGGCAATGGCCATCAGCGTGGGCATGGGGCCGAAGGGCTTGCCCATAAAGTCCATGTCGAGGCCGGCCACGATGACGCGGGTGCCGCGGTTGGCCAGCTGGGTGCACACTTCCACCAACGACTCGTCGAAAAACTGCGCCTCATCGACGCCCACCACGTCGCAGGAGCCGGCCAGCAGCAGCATTTCCTGGGCCAGAGCCACGGGCGTCGAGCGGATGCTGTTGGAATTGTGCGACACCACGTCGTGCTCGTGGTAGCGCGTGTCGAGGGCGGGCTTGAAGATTTCCACCCGCTGGCGGGCAATTTTGGCCCGGTTCAGGCGCCGGATCAGCTCCTCAGTTTTGCCCGAAAACATGGAGCCGCAAACAACTTCAATCCAGCCCCGGCGGGGCGTGTCGCGGCTGGTGCCGACGCGGGGTTCGATGAACACAGACTTGGGAGCGTAAGAAGATGGGCAAATAGGGCAGCAAGCCGGCCGGCCGGGCCAGCCAAGTACCGAAATTACGGGTTTGCTTCCGGATAGCCACAACCAACTTCACCGGCAATGACCCCGGCCACCGGTGGCCCGGCGGCCCTGAGCCAGGCTTACCGGCTCAGCCTCTGTAAAATAGCGCAGCGCAGCCGCGCTGCCTTTTTCCGGCCGCCGCGCCGGTCTTGCGCCAGCGCGGCCCGGCTACCGGCGGCCTTCGTCGTACGTTACGTGGGGCAGCTTGGTGGCTTCCGGCACGCGGCCCGTCACCAGGCCCTCCGCCAGGCGCGTCTGGCAGGTGAGCCGCTCGTGGGGCAGCAGGCGGCCGGCCGCGCGGTAGCGCAGCTCGGCATCGGTGGGCGGCGTTAGCAGCTCCAGGCCCTCTACCACTTCCAGGCGGCAGGTCGTGCAGCGGCCTTTCGCCCCGCAGGCGTGCATCCAGTCGTGGCCGGCGGCTTGCAGGGCCGAGAGAAGAGTAGCGCCGGCGGGCACGGAAACTACGCCGCCAGGCAGGTTTTGCACGGTTAGAGTGGGCATCTTTGCGTAAATTGCCCGTTGAACCAGGCTTTCGATGAACGACAAATATAGCTCCGCCAACCGCGAACAATACGGCCAGCGCCTGGCCGCCCAGCTCTGTGACCAGCACTTTGGCGCTGCTCCCGCCGCCGCGCTTGACGGCCCGGCCGTGCTGCGCTTCACGCCCATCCGGCAGGTAAACCTGTTTGTGGTGCAACAGCTGCTGGCCCAGTGGACCGGAGAAATGGCCCGCCTGCGCAGCCCCTACTTCGACTTCGAGGCCCCCGACGTGCGGCAGGCTCTCACCCAGTTTATGAACGTACTGTCGCGCCGCATCAAGCTGAGCCGGGCCGCCTTCGAGCCCCTGCTGGCCCGGGCCATCAGCGACACGCTGGCCGTGGCCACCGATCCGCAGCTGACCTTCGAGCAGAAGCTGCTGGGCAGCCAGCCCACTACCACGGCCGAGCAGCTGCGCGACGCGCTGCGCTACCTGGATCTGGATAAGGTGCTGTTTCAGGGCTTTATTGATACCCTGACGCCGGGCGCCCCGCTGGAGCGCGACTTCGTGCTGAACCGCTTCCGCCTGTATCAGGAAGCCAACTATAAGAACCACACGCCGCTGGAGAAGGTCGTAGCCGAGTTTGCGGCCCTGCTGCCCCTCTCGGTAGCTGATTTGCGGGAAGCCGCGCCAGCGCCCAAAGTTGAAGCGGCGGCCGTAGCGCCTGCCCCGCCCATCAGTAAGCCCGTGGAAGCTGCCGCGCCAATACCGGCATCAGCACCGGAAAAAGCCCCGGCCGCCGAGAAACCGGAGCCGACACCACCGACGTTTGTGGCCCCGCCCGCTGCCCCGGCTCCCACCCCGGCCCCGGCTCAGGAAGCGGAAGCGCCCCGGCGGCCCCTGGCCGAAACCGTTGCCGCGGCCGGCGTGCCCCTCTACGAAAAGCTGAAAGCCGAGCAGCCCACCTCGGCCCCGCTCAGCGAAACCCTGCGCGGGGAGCGGCCCAGCGCGACGCTGGCCGAGAAGTCGGCGCCCAAGGTGGAGTCGTTGCGGGAGGCCATTTCCATCAACCAGCGCTTCAGCTTTATCAACGAGCTGTTCAACGGGGAAAACATGGAGTATCACACCGCCATTCAGCACCTCGACACGCTGCCCAGCGCCGACGTGGCCAAGCGTTACGTGACGGAGGACCTGGCCCAGAAATACGGCTGGGTGCGCAAGGATGAGCACATCAACAAGCTGCTCAAGCTGCTGGACCGCAAGTTTGCCTAAGCCCGCCGGAACGTGCAGCCAGTGGCAGCCAAGCTGATTTCCGGGGTGGTGACAGGCTGGCGGCAGCTGCTGCTGGTGTACGTGCTGGCCCTGGGCGTGCTGGCCGGCAGCGCCTACACCATGTACGTGCACTACGACTTCTCCCACTCCCTCGACACGCGCAGCTACCTGAGCATGGCCCGGGGCGAGTTCCGGGGCGTCAGCATCACGCGCCGCTACCGGGTGCTGGTGCCGGCCGTAGCCGGCGCCGTGGCCTGGCCCGTCGAGCAAGTGTACGCCCGTATCTGGCCCCAGCGCGCCACCACCGACTGGCCGCTGCGGCTGGCTTTCTACCTGGTGAATACCCTGGTGCTAGCCGGGGCGGGCCTGCTGATGTTTCGCGGCTGCCTGCTCTACGGAGCTTCGCCGGGGGCCGCTGTGCTGGCCATGCTGGCCGTGCTGACCAGCCGCTGGGCCGTGTACACGGCCGGGCTGCCGCTGGTCGATAGTCTGTACCTGCTCGTCTTTGCCCTGGCCTTTTACGGGGTTCGGAGTGGCTCGTGGGTGGCCGTAGCCGCCTGCATTCTGCTGGGCCCGCACGCCAAGGAGTCGTTCGTATTTCTGGCGCCGTGGCTGCTGTGGTTTGGCCGCCGGGCCATGCCCTGGCCCCGGCAGCTGGCGCTACTGGCGTTGTCGGGGGCCCTGGCCTACGCCGTGCGCCACTGGATAGACGCGCAGGTGGGCGCCCCGCCCCAGGCCAGCCTGCACAATGCCCTGGACCACGTGCACAACCTGACGTACTCGTTGCGGCGGCTGCTGTCGGTGAAGGGGGCAGGGGAAATCTTCAGCATCTTCGGGTTCTTCTGGCTGGCGTTGCTGGCGGGGTGGCGCAGCCACCGGCTCTGGGCCCGGCCGCTGGGGGGCAGCGCCGTGGCGTTGCTGGCCGTAGTGCTGGTGCACATGCTGCTCTCCGGCGACCTGGGCCGCATGGGCTACCTGGCCGCGCCGGTGTTTGCCGGGGCCTTTTCGCTGCTGCTAACCCGGCTCCCGCTGTTCCAGTGGCTGTGGTCTACGCCGCCCTCCCCGCCAACCGCTTAGCGGGTCGTTTACGCTTCTTCAACCAGGCAGCCAGCCGCAACAGCCAAGCTCCAGCCAGGTAGAAGCCCTGCCCGATTTTTCCTGGGGCTTCTACCTACCAGGTAGAATCCCTCACGAATTTTACCGGGGGCTTCTACCTGACTGGGGCAAGTAGCGGCCCGGCCGCGCGTGCTTTAGCTGTTTGCTCAACGGATTTCCGTGAGGTAGTACGGGCCAAAGGCAGTGGGAAAGGAATCAACCTTTTCCGTGCGGAAGCCGCGCAGCAGCTCGGCGTTCTGGTTGCCATACACCAGCTGCGCCCGGTCGAGCAGCTGCGGGCCGCCGAGGCCGGTGGTGAACACGCGGTGGCCGGTTTGCAGCTGGGCGCGCAGCCACTGCCGCAGCCGGGCCGGCGACTGGCCCGGGCGCTGCACCAGCAGCGTGGGCGCGGGCAGCACATTGGGTGCCCCCGCGGCCCGGCCGGTGCGGTAGTGCAGCTGGTTGAGCGTCAGGTTATGGTTGTCGAGCAGAAACCAGCTGTTGGGCTCTAGTAGAATCTGCCGGAGCAGGGGGCTGTTGGGCTGAATGCCGGTATTGGTAAAGCGCAGGTAGTGGCTGGGTACGAGTCCAAACGCCAGGTTCCAGCCCAACAGCGCCAGGCCCAGCGTGGCCACGGCTCGGGCGGGCAGCCACGGCAGGCCAGCCCCGGCGACCACCGTCAGCAGCGCGGGCACCATCACCATAAACTCTGCGTTTCCCTCCGAATACACGGCAAACAGCAGCTGCAACCCCAGAATCAGCAGGTGGGCGCGCACCACGGGCACCGCTCCCCGCACCGGCTGAGTCGCCGGGGCGGACCGCTGCCGCCAGCCTTGCCCCACCAGCCCGCCGGCGTAGGCCAGCAAGCCCAGAAAAGCCACCACCACCAGCCACAGCCCCGGATACAGCCGCAGCAAGGCCAGCGTGGAGCCGTGCACCTGCACGAACGTGCGCCCCAGATTCACAACCGACAGCAGCATCCCGTGCCCCGACACGCTGCCAGTAGCCGTGCCCGCGTAGTAGTCGTGGAACACGAAACGCCACAGCGCGGGCAGCGTCAGGGGCTGGTGCCAATAGGGCAAGGCTGCCACGTAGGCCGCCGGCACCAGCAAGGCTGGCAGACTATAGAGCAGCAGCGCCCGGAGCTTATGGCCGCCGGCATACCACCCGGTGCTCAGCAGCAAACCCAGCCACCAGCAAAAGTGAATCTGGTGAAACAGGCAGGCCAGCGCCGCCCAGCACCCGGCCCACACCAGGTGCCGCGCTTTTTGCCCCTCCAGCTGGTAGCGTGCCCAGGCCAGGCTGCCCAGTAAGGACAGCAGAACGGGCTGAATGTAGGCTTCGTTTTCGGTGGCGAAGCGCAGCACGCCAAAGCTGGCGCCGGCCAGCAGCAGCCAGGGCCACACGTTTTTGCCGGCCGGCAGCACCAGGCGCAGCAGCTGGCGCAGCACCAGCAGGCTGGCCCCGGCGGCCAGGGCATTCAGTCTTTTCAGCGCAAACAGCGCGTCCCAGGCCCACAGGGGCGAATCGAAGCTCCACCAGAACCGCGCCCACGCTTCGGCCCACAGCCAGCCTACCGCGTTGTAGAGCAAATGGTGGGGCAGCAGCAGCTCGTGGCCGTGGCGCGCGCAGGCCGCGTAGTACCACGCGTCCAGTGTCGAGTTGGCGGTGCCCAGCCACAGGCACAGCCCGGTCAGCAGGCTGACAATTATGAATTCTGAATGTTGAATTATGAATTGGCGCAGCCGACCTGGACCCGAACGGAATTCAGAATTCATAATTCAACATTCAGAATTATCGAGCGTCAGATTACCGCACCAGATCCTGCTTGCGGTAGGCATCAATGGCCAGCAAGATAAACAGCAGGGTGGTAAACGACCACAGCGAGGAGCCGCCGTAGCTGAACAGCGGCAGCGGAATGCCCACCACCGGGGCCAGCCCGATGGTCATGCCGATGTTGATGGCGAAGTGGAAGAACAGAATGCTGGCCACGCAGTAGCCGTAGGTGCGCCCAAACACCGATTTCTGGCGCTCGGCCACGTAGAGCACCCGGCCCAGCAGCGCCATGAACAGCACAATGACCACCGCAGTACCCAACCAGCCCCATTCTTCGCCGATGGTACAGAAAATGAAGTCGGTGCTTTGGGCCGGCACAAAGTCGAACTTGGTTTGGGTGCCCTGCAAAAAGCCTTTACCGGCAAAGCCGCCCGAGCCAATGGCAATCTTGCTCTGCGTCACGTTCCAGCCCACGCCCAGCGGGTCGGCTGAGGGGTTGATGAGCACCTCGATGCGCTTGCGCTGGTGGGGCTGCAGCACGTTGTTGAAGAAAAAATCCACCCCGAACACCATGCCCACCACCACCGCCCACACCGCTACCGAAACCGGCAAGTGGTGGCGCAGCACTTTGCTATTGAAGGCCAGCACCGCCCCCAGAATGACGGTAAACGCCCCCACCAGCCACAGCTTGGGCACCAGCAGCGCCAGAATCAGAATGATGGCGGCGGCGGCCAGAATCACCAGTATCAGCGGCGACATTCCCTCGCGGAAATAGGCCAGCAGGAAGGCCGCAAACACCAGGGCCTGCCCGGTTTCGTTGGCAGCCAGAATCAGCACCGGCGGCAGCAGCGTGAGGCCGGCCAGCACGGCCTGGTCGCGGAAGTTCTGCTGGCGCAGGTTGATGCTGGCCATGTAGCGCGATACGGCCAGGGCGGTAATAAACTTGGCAAACTCGGCCGGCTGGATTCGCATCGGCCCCAGCTCAAGCCAGGAGCGCGACCCGCCGATGGGCCGGGCAATAAACGGCGTGATGATGAGCAGCAGGATCATGCCGCCGTAGAGCACGAAGGCAAACGTGTCGTAGGCCTTGTAGTCGATAACGACGAGCACCACGATGAGCACCACGGCGGTACCAATCCACAGGATTTGCTTGAACCAGTCGAAAGCCATGAGCTGCTGGAAGCTCAGATTACCAAACAGGCTGCCATTGGTGGGCACATCGGGCGAGTAGCTGGCCGCATACACCGCGAGCCAGCCCAGGCCCACCATCAGGGCGTAGATAAGCACGGTAACCCAGTCGATGCTGCGGCTATAGCGGGCGGGTAAGGCCATGATTAACGGCGTTTGATGAATTTGTCGGCGCTGCCCTGCAGCCAGGTTTCCCAGTTGGTGCGCACCACTTTGCCGCGCAGGTATTTCTCAATCATGAGCGAGGCCAGGGGCGCGGCCGAGGTGCCGCCGAAGCCCGCGTTTTCGATAAACACGGCAATGGCAATCTTGGGGTCTTCGGCCGGGGCAAAGGCGGCAAACGTGGCGTGGTCTTCGCCGTGGGGGTTTTGCACGGTGCCGGTTTTGCCCGCCACCGAAATGCCGAACTGCGCCAGGCTGGCGAAGCTGCCCGTGCCCCCGCGCCCATCCACCACGGCCTGCATGCCCGGAATCACCGTTTCGAAGTACTTCGGGTCGACGCTGGTGACGTGGCGCTGCAAATACTCGGGGCGGGGGCCGCCCTGCCCGATGCCGCGCACGAAATGCGGGGTGTAGTAGTAGCCGCGGTTGGCAATGGTGGCCATGATGTTGGCCATCTGCAGGCCGGTAATGCCGATTTCGCCCTGCCCGATGCTGAGCGAGTACACCGTTTTGTAGCCCCAGCGGTGGTAGCCGTAGGCCTTGTCGTAGAACTCGGGCGACGGAATCAGGCCCTTTTTCTCGCTGGCCATATCCACGCCCAGCTTTTCACCGAGCCCGAACGACATCACCTGCCGCCGCCACTCGCCCAACCCCAGGCGGGCGTCCTCGAAGCGGTTGGTGGAGCGGCCCCGCAGCACGCTGGCCCGCATCACCTGGTAGAAATACGGGTTACAGCTGTTCTTGATGGCAATGGTCACGTTGCGGGGCGCCTCGTGGCGGTGGGTGCAGCGCACCAGCTTCCAGTTGCAGTCGAAGGGCGTGTCGGGCGTCACGACGCCCATTTGCAGGGCCACCAGCTCGTTCACCATCTTGAATACCGAGCCGGGCGGATACGTGGCCATCAGGGGGCGGTTGAACAGGGGCCGCTCGGGGTTGTTGAGCAGCTCCATGTAGCGGTTGCCCATGCCCTTACCGGTCAGGATGGAAGGCTCGTACATGGGCGCCGACACCAGCGCCAGGATTTCCCCGGTTTTGGGGTCGAGGGCCACGATGGAGCCGCGCTTGCCCTGCATCAGCTTCTCGCCGTACTTCTGCAGCTCAATGTCGATGCTGGTGTGCAAATCCTGCCCCGCCACCGACAGCGTGTCGAACTCCCCGTTGCGGAACGAGCCTTTCTCGATGCCGCGCACGTTCACCATGCGGTATTGCACGCCGCGCCGCCCCATCAGCACCGACTCGTAGAACGACTCCAGGCCGGTGATGCCCAGGTTGTCGCCGGGCAGGTACTTGGCGTATTTGGGCTTTTCCAGGAAGGCCGGCGTAATGGCGCCCACGTAGCCCAGGGCGTGGGCCATGTTTTCGGTTTTGTAGGAGCGCGCCATCCGGGCCTTGATGCTGAAGCCGGGAAAGTCGATGAGGTTGTCCTGAATCGTGGCCAGCTCGGGCGTGCTCAGGTTCTGCACCAGCGGCGAGGCCTTGACGCGGGAGTAGGCGCGGGCGGTCCGTAGCCCTTCGCGCACTTCCTCGATGGGCAGCTGCAGCAGCTCACAGAACCGCAGCGTATCGAGCTGCTTGACCTCGCGCGGCACCACCATCAGGTCATACACGGGTGTATTCTGCACCAGCAGCTGCCCGTTGCGGTCATAAATCAGGCCGCGGTAAGGCACCTGCACGATGCGCTGCAGCGTGTTGCGGTCGGCGGCCAGCTTGTAGCTGCCATCGAGCACCTGAATGTAAAAGAGTCGGGCCCCAAATACCAGCGCCACGACCAGGAATAAGGCCTGAACGACGTATTTGCGGCCTTCGAGGTATTGCAAAGCGAAAGAAACTGAGGGTAAACAACTTCCCGCCCACCGGCCGGATTCACAAAGATACGACGGGGAGATGGGGATTCTTTCAAATGGTAAAAAGGCCGTTCTAGTTCAGTTTCGGGACTGAAGTGCCGCAATGCACACATGAAGATTTGATGAACCGGTAAGCTCATCAGCAAAAAATATTCATCTGGTAAAACCAGCCATTCAGATAGCAGAATACTCCATATACCGAGTGAATGTCCTATTCCTTCTAAACAAGGTTAAACATTGTGGCAAAAGAAGCAGTTAGATGCCCGTTGCCCGACGGCCTGGAGGTCCGAGCTAGTTTCTTCGGCCCAGCCAAACCTACCTGACAAGTGACGACGTATAGTGCCAGACCAATCCTTTTCAGGATTGCTTGGCCCGTCCTGCTCTGCTTGCGGAGCCGCCCAACCCCTAGTACCCATTGCCCCTTTTGCTTGCCCTCAACTGCCCCTGCCCTATGCGCAACTTTACTTCCTCCCTGCTCACTTTCGCTCTGCTGCTCAGCTTCCAGACGTTTGCCCAGTCTTCCGACACGCAACAGCGCCTGGCCCTGGCCGAGGAAAGCAGCGGCCATGCCGCCACGCCCGTAACGCCCATGCGCCTGGCCTGCACGCCGTTGGTGGGCTTAGTAACGGACGCCGAAGGCCAGCCCCTGATTGGCGCAACCTTGCTGGTAAAAGGCACCCAAAACGCCTACATCACTGATAATGAGGGCCGTTTTCAGCTTACCGCCCCGGTGTACCAGAAACAGGTGCTAGCGGTAGAAGCAGCCGGTTATACCACCCGCCTGGTGCCGCTCAACGATTGCAAGCTGCCTACGCTGGTGCTGGAGCGCGACCCCAACTCCAAGATCAAGCGGGCTGGCAAGCGGGCTGGCCAGGTCACGCGGCGCGGCGACGCCTACATGCAATAGCCGGATAGTGCCTTTCCGCCTGCCCGCTAACCCGGCAATAGAGTGCGCAACACAGAATAGTATAATTATTCGAGTATTCGTGACTTTTTGGGCCCAGCAGTCCAAAATCTTATCGACGGAGCAATAAATATGACATGCCATGAAGCTGAGTTCCCGCCTACAGAGGGCAACCTAGCCTTGACCGAGCGTTTCCGGAGTTTCAACGAATATTAATATAGATAGCCAGCGTTTCACTTTACCTTTTCACCCCCAAAGAATCATTCGTCGCGCCATTTTGCGCCGACGGCGTCTTTCTTCAGCTCTGCGCTCTACCTAATGCACAAATTTTTACGCTTACTACCAACCCGGGCATTGGCCGGGGTTGCCTTGTCCTTGCTGTCTTTTGCCTCGGCCTGCACCTACTCGAAGGGTACTGAGCCCAGCCCCTGCAACGACCCGACGCCCGTTACCTACGCCAAGACGATATCACCCATTTTCGACGCTAGCTGCCGCAAGTGCCACGGCGCCGACGTGTACGTGACGCTGGGTGGCGGCAACGATTACAGCACCTACGAAGGCATCAAGCGCCAATCGAGCCGGCTGCTGCTAGGCTCGGTGCAGCACGAGGCTGGCTTCGCCCCCATGCCCAAAGGCGAAGCCAAGCTCTCGGCCTGCGACATAGAGCACATCAAAACCTGGATTGAGGCGGGCCAGCCCAACAACTAGCGCGGCCCGCGTCTTTCCTTCTCCGGCTCTTGCTCGGCCGGTGCCGTTCGTTCATTCCCCTTACGCACCCCTTCATGAAGAGGCTGTTGTCCTTATTGCTTATACCCTTGCTGCTGACGGCCTCCCGGACCGGGCAGGCGCAGGGTAAATTCATGACCAAAACGGGTCGCGTTACCTTTTTTTCCACCTCTATTCTGGAGGATATCGAAGCCCGCAATACGGCCACGGCGGCGGTGCTCGACCTGGCCGGCGGCCAACTGGCGTTCAGCGTGCCCGTTCAGGAGTTTGTGTTTAAGCGCACCCTGATGCAGGAGCACTTCAACGAGAACTACATGGAGTCGAACAAGTACCCGAAGGCCACGTTCTCCGGGCATTTCATCGGCCTGGACGTGGCGGCGCTAAACGACCCCGGCACGCACAGCGTCAAGGTGGAAGGCGACCTGACGATTCACGGCGTGACCCACCACCTGACGGTGCCGGCCACGCTGGAGCTGAAAAACAACCAGCTGGCCGCTTTTGCCTTGTTCAGCGTGGCCCCGGCCGATTACAACATTGAGATTCCGCTGCTGGTGCGCGAGAACATCGCCAAAATCGTGAGCATCCGCGTGGGCCTGACCTGCGACCCGGTCGGTGGCGCGGCGGCCCCCGTTACGCGCTCTACTTCCCCTAACTAAGTTTCTACGAAGCGTTTACCCATATGAAATCACCTCGACACGCTGTTCCGTTTCTTTTCAGCTTACTAGTGGCGCTGCTGGCCTTCGCGCCGGCCGCACAAGCCCAGGACGACCTGCTGGGGCAACTCGAAAAAGCCACCGCCGACCCCGGCAAGCGGGAAGTGGTGACGGCTACCTTCAAGGGTACCCACATCATCAACTCGCAGTCGGTGGAAACGCCGGGCAAGGGCACCATGGCCTTCCTGATTCAGCACCGCTTCGGCACGCTCAACAGCGGGGCCTACAACTTCTTCGGCCTCGACCAGGCCGTGTTGCGCCTGAGCTTCGAGTACGGCCTGACCAGCCGGCTGACCGCCGGTGTGGGCCGCAGCTCCCAGGAAAAGACGTTTGACGGCTTTCTGAAGTACCGCGCCATCCGGCAAACGACCGGGGCCCGCGCCGTGCCGGTTTCCGTGACGCTGTTTGCCTCCTCGGCCATTACTACGCTCAAATTCAACACGCCTTCGGAGCGCAACATGTCTTCGCGCATGACTTACGCCTACCAGGCCCTGATTGCCCGCAAGTTCAGCCCCGAGCTGTCGGTGCAGCTGATGCCCACGATGATTCACCGCAACTTCGTGGCCACTCCCTCCGAGCAGAACGACGTGTACGCCCTGGGCGGCGCGCTGCGCCAGAAAATCACGAAGCGCACGGTGCTGACGGCGGATTACTACTACCTGCTGCCGGGCAATACGGCCGATAATTTCCGCAATGCCCTGGGCCTGGGCGTGGATATTGAAACCGGGGGCCACGTATTCCAGCTGCACGTGACCAACTCGCTGGGCATGACCGAAAAGTTCTTCGTGCCCGAGACGACCGGCAAGTTCTTCGACGGCGACCTGTACTTCGGCTTCACGGTAGCCCGCAACTTCACCATCAAGCCTCAGATCTAAGCACCCTCGTGAACCGTTCGTTTCGTTTTCGTCCCTGGCAAGTCGTGCTGGCCCTGCTCGTGGTGTCCGTATTCGTTTGGAGCAGCTGGGAAGAGCCTGATTTGCACGAGTACGCCCCACCCGTGGAATTCCTCAGCCTGGCGACACCTGCCCAGCTGCCCGCACCGGCCGCGGCCCAGCTACAGGCCCGGGCGCAGGCCTTGCCCGGCGTCACGGCCTGCGCCCTGCGCCCCGATAGGCACATCCTGCTGCTGGCCTTCAACCCGGATAAGCTCACGGCCGACCAGGCTGGGCGGGCTCTGGGTTTGCGCGCCTTGCCCGCAGCCGCCCCCGACCCCACGGTGCGGCAGTGCCCGGTGCCGGCGGGCTACGTCATAGCCCTAGAGCACCTGCGCTTTGCCCTGAACCTGCGGCGGCTATTCGTGGTGGTATAATCTACTTTCCTCCTCTCACCTTCAGCTTACCTCCCTTTTACCCTACACCTTACCTGATGAAACACTCCTTACTTATCGTGGCCATGCTGGCCGGCAGCCTGTTTGTTAGCTCCTGCGGTAAAAACGACGCCGAAGAGGCCCCCGCGCCTACCCTCTACGACCGGCTGGGCAAAACCGAGGGCATCGCCAAAATCGTGGACGGCCTGATTGCCAACGTGGGCACCGAAACCCAGATGACGAACTCAGTGATGCTCCGCTCGCACAAGCCGATGCTCGACGCGGTAAACAGCGGCGCCGACCCGACGCGCCTGCAGCGCCTGCGCAACAACTTCATTGACCAGGTAGGCGAAGCCACCGGCGGCCCGCTGAAGTACAAAGGCCTGAGCATGCTGACGGCCCACAAAGGCATGGCCGTGACGCACACCGAGTTTACGGTGTGGCGCGCCCAGCTGGAAAAGTCGCTGAATACCAACAAAGTATCGGAAACCGATAAGGCTGCTCTGTACGCCATCATCGACAAGATGCACGACGACGTAGTAGGCCACTAGCCTACCCGACGTAAGCCCCTGAATGCCGGCCGCCGGCTACTGCTTTCTGCCTCTGCTACACGGGGGCGAAAAGTGGTAGCCGGCGGCTTCGTTTCGGCCCGGCACTCCGGTTGTTGCACCAGCAAGGCTTAGCGGCTGCGGCGGCGCGTGGGAAAAAACACCAACTGGGTGATGAGCAGCGTGAGGCTGGTGTAGAGCGTGCTGATGAGGATTTTGGCCAGCGTGAGGCCAACAAAGTGGAAGCTCCCCAGCTCCAGCAGGAAAAACGCGGTGTGGTGAATTAAAACCAGCAGACCCAGGTACACCACGAACCACTGCCAGCCCATCTGGTGGATGCTGGCCGAGTCGCTGGAATCGTAGCCGTCGCGCGGGGTGAGCAAGCGCAGCACCCAGGGCCGGCAGTAGGCCAGCACCAGCGCGGCGGCGGCGTGCAGCCCGCCGGTGTCGAAAAACAAATCGACGACGAAGCCCACGCCGAAGCCCAGCAGCAGCTGCACCACGATGGGCGTGCTGATGGGCAGAAACAGCAGAAAGCCAATGTAGAGAATGCACCAGCCCAGGTCGAACAGCACGAAGTCGGTGCCGCTGATCAGGAACACGTACAGGCCCACGTACAGCACGAAGCGCAGCAGCTGAATGATGATGTCGCCTATTCCCCTCACGGCTTGTCCTCCTCTTCCAGTTTAATACCCGAGCGGACTTCCACCGTGTCGCGCTCGGCCTTGGGCCGGGCGCTGATGACGTACACGTAGGTAAGCTTGGTAAAATCGACGGCCAGGCGCACGCGCACGGTCCAGAAGTTTTTGTCGGGTTCCTTCACAAACGACTCGACCCGGCCAATCATGACGCCCTCGGGGAAAATGGCGTTGTAGCCCGACGTGACGACCGTGTCGCCGCGCACCAGCTTGTTTTGCCGCGGAATGTAGTCGAGCAGCACCTGCGTGGGGTCGTCGCCGAGCCACTTGATGGTGCCGAAGGTCCCGTCGCGCTGTAGCTTGGCCGAAATCGAGGTTTTGGAGTGCAGCACCGACGTGACGGTGGCGTAATGCTCACTGGTCACTTTCACGCGGCCCACCACGCCGGCGGCGGCCAGCACGCCCATGCCGGGCTTCACCCCGTCGAGGCTACCCACGTTCAGGGTAAGGTAGTTATCCACTTTTCGGAGCGAATTGTTGATAACTCGGGCCGGAATCAGTGGATAATCCGGGTCGAGGGCCGGCAGCTGACGCAAACCGAGCAGCAGCGAGTCGGGCCGGGCCAGCTTTTGGAGGCGGGCCTGGCTTACGCTGTCCTGGGCCACGGGCAGGGTGTCAGCTTCGCGGCCGGCCACGTCGGGGCGGTAGAGCTGTTGGCGCAGGCGGGCATTTTCGGCCACCAAGCTCTGGTTTACTTCAAACAGCCGGAAATAGTCATACACGCGGGTCCGGGCGGCCAGCACTTCGCCGGTGTAGGCATTGGCCGAGTTGAAAAACGCCGCTTTCTGGTACGAGCTGTTGCGCACGTACAAGTACAGGCTCAGCACCTCCAATAGTCCGAACACCAGGATGCCCCGGTAGCGGAAAAGGAAGTTGAGCAGGTTGTTCATGCAGAAATGTTGATTGTTAATTGTTGATTGCTGAATAACCCGATGCAGGCTTATCGGCGAACCGCGCAGGCATAATCCGCTTTATCAACAATCAACAATCAGCATTCAACCTTACGTTAAGAGTACGCCTTTGAAGGCCTGAATGTCCTTGATGGCCTTGCCCGTACCGCGCACCACGGCGCGCAAGGGGTCTTCGGCAATGTGAATCGGCAGCTTGGTTTTTACGGCCAGGCGCTTGTCGAGGCCGCGCAGCAGGGCCCCGCCGCCGGTCAGATGAATGCCGTTTTCGTAGATGTCGGCCGACAATTCGGGCGGCGAAATCTCCAGGGCTTTCAGGACGGCTTCCTCGATTTTGGCTACCGACTTATCCAGGGCAATGGCAATTTCCGAGGACGTGACCTTGATAACCTTGGGAATGCCGGTCATCAGGTCCCGGCCGCGCACTTCGAAGTCGGGCGGGGTCACGTCGAGCTCGGTCAGGGCCGCGCCGACTTCGATTTTGATCCGCTCGGCGCTCCGTTCGCCAATCAGCAGGTTGTGCTGCCGGCGCATGTAGTCCAGAATGTCCTGGTTGAACACGTCCCCGGCCGTTTTGATGGACTGGTCGCAGACGATACCCGACAGGGCAATAACCGCAATTTCGGTGGTGCCGCCCCCGATGTCGATAATCATCGAGCCGATGGGCTGCTCCACGTCGATGCCGATGCCGATGGCGGCGGCCATGGGCTCCTGAATCATCCACACCTCCTTGGCCCCGGCGTGCTCGGCGGAGTCACGCACGGCGCGTTTCTCTACCTCGGTGATGCCCGAAGGAATGCAGATAACCATGCGGTGTGAGGGCTGAAACAGACGACGACGGGTGTCAATCATCTTAATCATGCCCTTAATCATTTCCTCGGCGGCGTGGAAGTCGGCAATGACGCCGTCCTTCAGGGGCCGGATGGTTTTGATGTTGTCGTGGGTCTTTTCGTGCATTTGCTGCGCTTGCCGGCCCACGGCAATTACTTTATTGGTTGTACGGTCTTTGGCGATGATGCTCGGCTCATCCACCACGATGATATCGTTGTGGATAATGAGCGTATTGGCCGTCCCCAGGTCAATGGCGATGTCGCTGGTAAGGAAGTTGAAGAAACCCATTGAGTAGCGGCAATTAAAAGAGAATGCACAGGTTAGCTCCGTGCAAAGTGGGCGCAAAAGTACACAAGTTTCAGCGAAGCGCCACCGGTATAATCATGGCATCGGCGGCGGGCTGGCGCGCAGAGCCGGAGGCGTTTGCCGTTCTACCGGCCCACCGCCCGAACCTTGAAAGGCCCCAAACGATACTACAACAAAAACATTGCGGCGAAGCTTATTTTTTGTCGGCAACTGGTTGAACAACGGGTAACGCGAAGTTCCACTTCGCGAGGCGCTGAAGCCGTTACAATGACTGTCGTTCAACGCCTCGCGAAGTGGAACTTCGCGTTACAGCACAAAGCCCTTTCCTACTCGCGCGGGAAAGGGCTTTCTGGGTAAAGGTCAGGTCGTACTGCGCAGAAGACGGATGGCTTCGCGCTACTCGCAATGCCAGGAGCCGAACCTTAGCACATCAGCACATTCAACCACATTCGCACATTAGAAAACTAATGCTTGAAATGGCGCACGCCGGTCATGACCATGGCCATGCCGAGCTGGTCGCAGGCGGCAATGCTGTCGGCATCCTTGATGGAGCCGCCGGGCTGCACCACGGCCCGAATACCGGCGGCACCGGCAATTTCGACGCAGTCGGGGAAAGGGAAAAAGGCGTCGGAGGCCATAACGGCACCTTGTAGGTCGAAGCCGAAGGACTTGGCTTTCTCAATGGCCTGGCGCAGGGCATCCACGCGGGAGGTCTGGCCCACGCCCGAAGCCAGCAGCTGCCCGGCCCGGGCCAGCACGATGGTGTTGCTCTTGGTGTGCTTGCAGACCTTGGCGGCGAAGACCAGCGCCTCGGTTTCCTCGGCCGTGGGCACCGACTGGGTTACGACTTTAAAGTCGGCCGCCGTTTCGGTCTGCCGGTCGAAGTCCTGCTCAATAACGCCGTTGAGCAGCGTTTTTACCTGCTTTTTGGGAAACTCCACCGGCTTCTGGCGCAGCAGAATGCGGTTTTTCTTGCTTTGCAGAATGGGCAGAGCCTCGGGGGCAAACTCCGGGGCAATCAGCACTTCGAAGAACAGCTTGTTGAGCTCCTCGGCGGTGGCCGCGTCTACGGGCTGGTTCACGATAATCACCCCGCCGAAAGCCGATACCGGGTCGCAGGCCAGGGCGTTGACGTAGGCTTCGTGCAGCGTGCCGGCCTGGGCAATGCCGCAGGCGTTGGTGTGCTTGAGGATGGCGCAGGCGGGCTGCCCGTCCTGAAACTCCTGCATCAGCAGCACCGCCGCGTCCACGTCCACGAGGTTGTTGTAGCTGAGCTGCTTACCGTGGAGCTGGTCGAACAGGGCCGACAGGTCGCCGTAGAAGGTGCCGGCCTGGTGGGGGTTTTCGCCGTAGCGCAGGCTGGTGGCGGGCTTCTCACTGACTTTCAGGGCGGTGCCGGCCACGGCCGTACCCTGGCTGAGGTAGTTGAAAATATGGGTGTCGTAGTGGGACGTGGCCTCGAAGGCGGCGGCGGCGTAGTGGCGGCGGTCCGCCAAGTCGGTGGCGCCGTTTTTCTCGCGCAGCAGCTCCGTCACGGCCTCGTACTGGTTGCGGCTGCTGACAACCAGCACGTCGCGGTAGTTTTTGGCCGCAGCCCGCAGCAGGGAAATGCCGCCAATGTCAATTTTCTCGATGACATCGGCTTCGTCGGCGCCCGAGGCCACGGTTTCCTCGAAGGGGTACAAGTCCACAATCACCAGGTCGATGGGCGGAATGTCGTGCTGCTCGGCCTGGGCCAGGTCACTGGCCTCGTGGCGGCGGTGCAGGATGCCGCCGAACACCTTCGGGTGCAAGGTTTTAACCCGGCCGCCGAACACTTCCGGGAAACCCGTCAGGCTTTCCACGGCGGTTACCTCAGTGCCCAGATCCTGAATAAACTTCAGCGTGCCGCCCGTCGAGTACAGCTTCACTCCGTGCTCTTTCAGAAGCGCCACCAGCGGCTCCAAACGGTCTTTGTAATAGACGGAAACGAGGGCGGAGCGAATGGGCTGCGACATAGTAAGAAAGGGTTTGGTCTGAACGATTGACGGCGCGAAGGTAACCCGCCCGCCCGCGTCGAGCCAACCGGGCGTGTTACCGAATTGTTATGCTGATCTATTTGGCCGCCGCAGCCGTAGGTAGTACGGCGGCGCTTATTGGCGCCGGCCCGGCCGCCGGGCCACCCATTTCGTCTTTTTTCTACCCCCGTACTTTATGGCTGTTTACGACGCCACCATGCCCGCCCCGGCCGATTTTTCTCCGGCTTTGGCCGAGGCTCCCGAAGCGGCGGCGGCCCGCCTGGCCGGTCGCCTGGCCGCGCAGGCCGCCGCCACCGACCAGGAAGGCGGCTTCCCGACGCAGGAGTTTCAGTGGCTGCGGGCGGCGGGCTTGCTGGCCGCGCCCCTGGCCTCGGCGCTGGGCGGCGCCGATCTGATGGTGCCGGCGCATACCCTGGCGCTGCTGCGCACGCTCAAGCACATTGGCCGGGGCAACCTGGCAGTAGGCCGCGTATTTGAGGGCCACGCCAACGCCTTGCAGCTGCTGCAACGCTACGGCCGGCCCGAGCAAATCCGCCGCTGGGCCGCCGACGTGCACGTCGGGCACTTGTTTGGCGTCTGGAACACCGAGGCCCAGGACGGCGTGCAGCTGGAGCCCCTGCCCGAGGGGCGCTACCGCCTGCGGGGCAGCAAAACGTTCGGCTCCGGAGCCGGCCACCTCACCCGCCCGCTCATCACCGGCCGGCTGCCCGACGGAGGCTGGCAAATGTTCATTCTGCCCATCGACCAGCAGCCGACCACCCTGGATACCAGCTTCTGGCGGCCGCTGGGCATGCGGGCCACGGCCAGCTTTAAGGTTGACCTGACGGGCGCCGAAATCGGGCCGGAGGACGTGCTGGGCCAGGCCGGCGCCTACTACCAGCAGCCGGCGTTTAGTGGCGGGGCCATTCGGTTTGCGGCCGTGCAGCTGGGCGCGGCCGAAGCCGTGTTCGACGAAACCCGCCGCTTCCTGCGCGACCTGGGCCGCACCGACGACCCCTACCAGCGCATGCGCCTGGGCGAACTGGCCGTGCTGATCGAGGGCGGCAACCTGTGGCTGCGCGGGGCCGCCGACCACGCCGCCCGCCCCGCCGCCGACGCCGACGCCGAAGCCACCGTGGCCTATGCCAACCTGATGCGCACGGCCATTGAAGACATTTGCCTGAAGGTGCTGCAGCTGGCCGAGCGGTGCGTGGGAGCCCGCGGCCTGCTGCGGCCCGAGCCCTTCGAGCGCCTCCACCGCGACCTGACCCACTACCTGCGCCAGCCCGCCCCCGATGCCGCCGTGGCCGATGCCGGCCGGTATGTACTACAGCAGTCGGCGGCGGCTTTTTCGCTCTGGAACCATGTGTGAGGCCACTTTCTCGTTTGATGCCCTACCCAGCCGGCCGGCCGGCTACGCCGCCACGCTGGGCCACACCCTCGTTGTCATTCCCCACCCCGACGATGAGTCCTTGGGCTGCGGCGGGCTACTGGCCCTGCTGCGCCAGGCCGGGCAGCCCGTCAGTGCGGTGCTGGTGAGCGACGGGACCATGTCGCACCCCAACTCCCGGAGATTTCCGGCGGCGGCCCGGCAGGCGCTGCGGGAGCAGGAACTGCGGGAAGCACTGGAAATTCTGGGCGTGGAAACGGCCGACACCTTATATATGCAGCTGCCCGATGGCGCCGTTCCAACCGTGGACCAGCCGGGGTTTGCGGCAGCGGCCAACCAGCTGCAGGCATATCTTACCCGGCAGCGCCCCACGACCCTGCTAGTGCCGTGGCGGCGCGACCCCCACCCCGACCACCGGGCAACCAGCCAACTGGTGCAGGCGGCCCTGGCGGCGCTGCCAGCAAAGCCGCGAATACTGGAGTACGTAGTATGGGCCTGGGAACGGGCCGCGGCGGCCGACCTGCCTCAGCCGGGGGAAGTGCACGGCTGGCAGCTCGACATTGCGCCGGTACTCGCCCAGAAGCAGCGGGCCATAGCCTCTCACCGCTCCCAGCTGACCAACCTGATTGATGATGACCCGAATGGCTTCCAGCTTTCCGGGTCGATGCTGGCTCACTTTGCCCGGCCGTTTGAGGTGTACCTGGAATCGGAGCCGGTAGCGCCGGAAACCGCCCAGCCGCTTTTAAGAACCTCTGCCGAACCCAATTTTCTGCTATGAACCCCGCCCAGCCCCATACGCTGCCGCCCAGCTACTTCGACGCCGTGTACCAGGCCAATGAGGACCCCTGGCACTTTGAAACCAGCCCCTACGAACACGAAAAGTACGCGGCTACGGTAGCGGCCCTGCCCCGGCCGCGCTACGCCCAAGCCTTCGAAGTGGGCTGCTCCCTGGGCGTGCTGACCGAGCAGCTGGCCAGTCGGTGCGGCTACCTATTGGCCATCGACGTGGCCCAGGCACCCCTGGAAAAATCCCGGCGGCGCTGCGCCTACTTACCTCAGGTCGAGTTTGAGCAGCGGCGCCTGCCCGAAGAGTTTCCGGCCTCAGCCCGCTTCGACCTGGTGGTTCTTTCGGAAGTAGGCTACTATTGGTCGAAGCCGGATTTGGCCCTGGTAGCCGACCAGCTCCTCGAAGCCCTGGAGCCCGGCGGCCACCTGCTGCTGGTGCACTGGACCCCGCCCGTGCACGATTACCCGCTGACGGGCGACGAAGTGCACGACTTTTTTCTGGCGCGGGCGCACGCCGGTGGGCCATTACGCCACATGCACGGCTTCCGCCGGGAAACCTACCGCCTCGACCTGCTGGAACGAAGCTAGGCCCCTGCTCTGACGGCCGCTAGCTTCTGCCGCAGCCCCAGCAGAGCCTGACTCAGGGGCAGAGCCGCCCACCGCTGGGTCCAGCCACTGTGGGTCAGTACTTCCTGCTCGACCCAGTGCCACAACTCCCCGAAGGGAGCATGGCGCAGGCGCAGCAGCAACGACACCACCGACACATTCAGCTCCTGGGCAGTGCGCACCAGCTGCGGGCTGGGCTCCGACAACAGGACCTCAGGCAGCCCGGTAGCCTGCTGCTCCTGCCACAAGTGGCGCAGCTGCCGCCGCAGCGTAAGCGTAGCAACCAGGCAGGCGGCCCCGGGCACCAACGGTTCCTGCTGCCGGGCACTGAGCAGCTCCCACTCGCGCAGCTGCCACGACAGGCCCACGGCCACGCGGCCTTCGTGACGGTCGGAGGTGAATACCCGCACGCTTGGGCTGTGCCGCACCCGCAGGTCGTGGCGCTGCAAGGCTTGGTACAGCGCCTGATCTTCCAGATACGGTACCGTGGGCAAGCCTCCCACCCGGCGGTAAGCGGCCACGGTAATGGCAAAGCTGGCCCCGAAGTGCTGATGATGGCGCGGCCAGGGGTCGTTGGGACAAGGGTCCAGCTCGGCTTCCAGGCGGGCACACAGCAACCGGTAGGCCGTGTCGCGCAGGTGGTGGCGCCGTCCGCTGCTACCCGTATTGCGGCTACCGGCCAGGATACGCCCGGTGACGGCGGCCACCTGATGCGTCAGCAGCTCGGCCTGGGTGAGGGCCAGCCAGGTAGGCGCTACGCGAGTGTCGCCGTCGGTGCTGGCAATAAAGCCTCCGGGGCAGCCCACCACTTCCAGGCGGCGGCAGGCCTCATCCATCAGCAGGCGGCGCGCCCAGCCGATGTTGGCGTAGGCCGGCGGCAGCGTTATTTCTGCCACGTGCAAGGCTAGGTGCGGATGCGCCCGGGCAAAGCGGCGCGCTACGGCGGCACTCTGGTCGTGGCAGTTGTTGGCCAGCACAATAATTTCGAACAGCTCCGGCGCCAGGGGCCGCCCCTGCAAGTCGAGCTGATCGGCCAGCGCCTGCAAAGTATGGGGCAGGTTGTCGGCCTCATCCTTAACCGGGATAATCACGACGGCCCGCAGCTGCGGGGCGGGCGCAGGGGCCACGTGCAGCCGGGGCACAGCCTCATAAACGGAACGCTCAGAGGCTGACAGCAGGCGGGCGGAAGAAGTAGACGTCATCGGGAAGCTGTACGGAGCCAGCTCCGCGGGGGGATGAATTTACGGCTGACTTATTTTCAGCCGCTGCCCCACACTCAGGGTCTGAGGGGGGGGCAGCGGATTGGGGCATTCAAAGACGAAAAAACCCCGACCAGACTGGTCGGGGCTTTTTCACGGGAGGGCAAAGCGGGCTTAGCTATCGGCTTTTTTCACCTTCACTTTGCCGTTCTTGGCCTTCATTTTATCACCGTCTTTCAGGCCGTGGCCGTGGCCACCGTGCTTCATGCGGTTTTTCGCCAGTTCCGTGTACTTGGTGTACTGCTCAGCGGTGAGCACCTGCTTGAACTGGGCATCATACTTTTCGCGGTTGGCCTTCATCTGGGCACCCATTTGGGCACGGTCGGCACCTTCGGGCTTGCCCTGACCGCGCAGCGCTTGCATTTCCTGGTCGCGGGTTAGCAGAATCTGCTTGATGCGGCTGCTTTGGTCGGCCGTCAGGCCCAGCTCTTTGGTGAGTTGCTCGCTGCGGCGGGTAGCCCGCTCGTCGGGCGAAACCTGGCGGTGCTCCCGGCCCCCAACGGGCGCGGTGGTAGGCTGGGTTTGGGCGGCAACGCTACCAATGGACAGGGCGAAAGCCGCCAGCAGGGAAAACAGGGGAGGTTTCATGAGAAAAGGGAAATTAGATTCGATTACTGCGGTTAGATTGAAAAAGGCGGCGAGAGTGTAGGCCTCTAGCGACGGCCGTTGTAGCGGTCATTCTTGTGGGCGGCTTCCCAGCGGGCCCGCTCGGCGGCGCTTACCCGGTGGTTACGGTCGTAGCCGTAGTTGAAATCTTTGTCGTTGCGGTCGTCGCGGCGGGCTTCTTCCTGGCGACGCAGGGTTTCCAGCCGGTTCAGGCGGGCTTGCTCCCGGGCCTGTTCGGCAGAAGTCAGCCGGTTGTCGTTCCGGTCGTACCGGTCGTTGTACCGGTCGTTTTTGTGGGCGGCTTCCCAACGGGCCCGCTCGGCGGCGGTTACGCGGTGGCTGCGGTCGTAGCCGTAGTTGAAGTCTTTGTCGTTGCGGTCGTCGCGGCGGCGCTCCATTTCGCGGCGGGCATCATCGCGCCAGTCGGAACCGGCACTCGGGGCGGCCACGGCGGCCGAAGAAGCGAGCAGGGCAAAGGCGGCGGCGAGGGAAAGCAGGGAGGTTTTCATAAGAGAGAGCCGTAGAAAAGAGAAAGGGAGGAAGGAGCCGCCGCGCCGCCAGTGGCAGTGGGCAAGCCGGTGAAAATGTTCTTTCAAGCGCTTGATGGTCTACTTGCAAGCCCAGTGCCACGTCCCGGCCGCCGCCGCCCCGGCCGCACTATCATCGACGGAAACCCCGGTTCCATCGGCCGCCGCCCCGGTTCTCCCGACTTAAACCAGTTGCTTCTCTTCCCCTCCGAAGGCACTTTAGAGCGTGTCGCAGTGGAAATAGCCCCGCCGCCGGGCCAAACGCGCCGGATTTTTGGCATTAGCCAGCCCCCCCCCCGCTTCAGAGCCGCCGTAGCAGCAAGCCTTGGTTGGGCGACTTACCCCGCCGCACGGCCCACGGCCAGAAGCTCAGCCGTTCGGTGGCCGGCTCATCGTCTTCCCTGCTCCATTTCCCTTTGGTCATTCGGCTACCCGTTACCAGAAAAAAAGCCATGCCGAACCTTGGTCCGGCATGGCTTATAATGGATGGTGGCCTGGGCCCGGAAATCAGGTCCAGCGGCTCATAAACTGCATAAAGGCTTCCTTGTACTGCTCACTGACGGCCAGCGTAGCCGCCCCGATCTGCACAGTGTTGCGGCGCACGGCCTCAATCTTATCCAGGGCCACGATGAAGGAGCGGTGAATGCGCAAAAACCGGCGGGCCGGCAGCTTTTCCTCCATAGCCTTGAGGCTCATCAATGAGAGCAGCGGCCGGGTGGCGCTGCGCAGGTGCACCTTCACGTAGTCTTTTAGGCCTTCCACGTACAGAATGTCGTCCAGGGTCACGCGCACCAACTCGTATTCCACTTTCAGAAACAGGAACTCTTCCTCGGCCGGGGCTACCGGCGCGGGCGGCGGGGCCTGGCTCAGTTCGGCGTAAGCTTTGGCCTTGGTGGCGGCCCTGAGAAATTCCTCGTAGCTGAAGGGCTTCACCAGGTAGTCGAGGGCATCGACGCGGTAGCCTTCCAGGGCGTACTGGTTGAAGGCCGTGGTGAAAATGATGCGTGGGCCGCTGCCGGGCTGGCCGCGGTCCAGCACCCGGGCCAGCTCCAGGCCGGTCAGCTCGGGCATCTGAATGTCGAGAAAGAGCAGGTCCAGATCGGGATGCTCGTGCAGGCTGCGCAGGGCTTCTACCCCGCTCGAATACTTGCCCACCAGGGTCAGAAACGGCGTTTTCTCGATAAAAGCCGCCACCATGCCCAGGGCCAGGGGTTCGTCGTCGACGGCAATACACTTCAACTGGGTCATACGATATGCAGGGTTAAATGTACCCGAAACTCGCCTTCGGGCGCGGCCTCATCCACGTTGAGTGAGTAGCGGCCGGGGTAGAGCAACTCGAGGCGGCGGCGGGTGTTGGCCAGCCCGATGCCGCTGCCTTCGTCGAGGCTGGTGGCGGAGGCCGGGAATTGGGTGTTTCGCACTTCCAGCTCCAGCACCTGGGCCGAGGGCTGGCGCACGGCCACCACAATGCGGCTGGGCTGGGTGGCACTCACGCCGTGCTTAAAGGCATTTTCGACGTAGGGCAGCAAGAGCATGGGCGCCACGGGCACGTCGCGCACGGGCTCGGGCCAGGTCAGCTCCACCCGCACCCGCTCGGTGAGGCGCAGCTTCATCAGGGCCACGTAGTCCTGCACGAAGGCCAGCTCCTTGCTCAGCAGCGTGGTTTCGGCGGTGGTGTCGTAGAGCACGTAGCGCATCATGCGCGAGAGGGTGTGAATGGCCTGCTGGGCCGCGCCCGTGTCGATTACCGTCAGGGCGTAGATGTTGTTGAGCGTGTTGAAAAAGAAGTGCGGATTGATCTGGGCCTTGAGAAAGGACAGCTCCGAGTTGACTTTCTGCTGCTCCAGTTCCTGGCGGCGCTGGGCGTCGGCCTGCCACTTCTGCACGGCGGCAACGCTGGTGCTGATGCCCAGCACCAGCAGCGTGGTCAGCAGGCCCATCATGTCGAAGCGGCGGGAGCGGCCCCGGCCCGGCCCGCCGCCCCGGAAGCCACTGCCAGGCGCGTGCAGGTGCTGGTCCATCAGCTGCTGCAGATTCAGCCACGACTCCATCCCCTGCGAAAGCAGCATAACCACGGCGGCCGTCAGCAGAATGATGACCACAAACCAGCCCGCGTGCCCGCGAAACAGCAGGCGGGGCACGCTCACGTAGGCCGTCAGGTAGAACGCACCCACCCACAGGGCAAACACGAAGGCCTGCTTGACCCAGAACTGCGGCGGCACGGAAATGCGCCCCAGCAGCGGGTTGAGCAGCACCAGGCTCAGGGCAAACAGGCCCCACACCAGCACGTGAATCAGCGGCGTCAGGTAGCGCCGAATCGGGAAAGAGGCCATGGGCAGAAGTTAAAAAGCTAAACCTAGCGCAATCCGGGCCCCGGCGGGCGCGAAATGGATTAGCCGCCGCATTGCCTCGACTGGCTTGCCGCTTTCATCGACCAGCCGACGCGGCGACGCGGCCAGCCCCAGCCTTCTTGCGGCGGCGCTACCCAATGGCGCGGCGGCCCCGCAGCTCGTCCAGGCTCCAGATACCGGCCCCGTGGGCGGCAATGAAGAGGAAGATAAAGCAGAACAGCACGGCCGGCTCGCCCTGGTTGAGCAGCGGCAGCGGGCTTTTCGGGAAATGGGCCATAAAGTAGGCCACCGCCATCTGGCCGCTGGCCAGAAACGCCGCCCCGCGGGCAAACAGGCCCACGGCAATCAGCAGGCCGCCGACCAGCTCGATGATGCCAGCCACGCCCATCAGGGAACCCAGCTCTACCGTTTGCCCGTCGCCGGGGAAGCCCAGCAGCTTCTGGCTGCCGTGCAGGGCAAAGAGCAGGCCCGCCACGATGCGCAGCAGGGCAAAGGCGTAGGATGCGTAGGATGAATTCATCGTCGTAGGAAAATTTGGTGAAGTTCTGTTTACGCGGCCAAGCCGGTTTTCGGCCATTATGGGCCGTTTTTCGCCCCCTAAAAAGCTTCGCCGATGCTGAAGTAGAACCCCGACGACCCGTCGCGGCCGAAGCCGTAGTCGAAGCGGATGTTGAGCCGGTCGCGGCGGTTGTACTTGAAGCGCAGGCCGGCCCCACCGGTGGCTTTCAGCTCGTTTTGAGTTAGCTCGGCCACCGTGTTGCCCACCTGGCCCAGGCTGCCGAACACCACCCCGTTGAAGCGCCAGAACAGAGGCCGGCGCAGCTCGGCCTGCACGGCCAGCAGCTGCCGGTCGCGGTAGCGCCCGTCGTAGTAGCCGCGCAGGACTTTGTCGCCGCCCAGGTTGGCCAGCTCCCGAAACGGGACGGGCCCGCTCTGAAACTGCCCCAGCAGCTGGGTGGCCAGAATCGTTTTGCTGGTTTTGCTCAGGGGCTGAAAGTGGCGGGCGTCGAGCAGGAAGCGGCTGAAGCGGTAGTCGCTGCCCAGCGCGGCCCCGTTGAACAAGGCCGACAGTTCCAGGTAGTTGCCCCGGAAGGTGCTTAGGATATTGTCGCGCCCGTCGTAGAGCAGCGTGGGCCCCAGGCCCGACACCAGGCTGTTTTGCCGGTACTCCCGCTCGGGCCGTTGCAGCAGCAGGCTGGGCCGCTCGGTGGGCGTGCCCTCGGCAATATCCTGGTTTACGTGCACGTCGCGCAGGTTGGTCAGGCGGTATTGCAGGCCGGCAAACAGGTTGCGGCGCACCTGCCGCAGCACCCGCTGGTTGTAAACCAACACCTTGTATTCGATAACCGACTTGTCGGCGCGGCTGGTGTTGGGCCCGAAGCCGTAGTAGTTGATGGGAAACTTATAGTAGTAGCTCAGCTCGCCCGCCACCAGAAACCGTTCCCCGGCCGTGAAGACGTTGTGGTTGAGCTGCACTAGGCTCTGGTTGTTCTGGGTGCGCCAGGCCAGCAGCCGCGCATTCGATTTGCGCACCGTCGTATCCTGCCCGAAGCGCCACACCGGCAGCACGGCCAGGCCGTAGCCAATCCCGGTTTCGGGCTGGGAAAACACAATCGGGAAGGGCAGAAAGCTGGGCTTTTCGGCCTTGGCCGGTTCCGCGGCCGGGGCCTCGGCAACCGGCGCGGCCGTTTGGCCATAGGCGCGCGTCGCCAGAAAGCTGCCGAGCAGCAGAAGGTACAAAAGACGCATGCGGGAGAATAGAGCGGTGGGGTTATTGCCAAATAAGCAATAAAATATCCTATTCCCCGCACGGCCCATAAACACAGCCGGCCCCGTGGCTTCCAGCTGTTCAGCTGGAAGCCACGGGGCCGGAAAAAGGCGTTTTGAGGCCGCCGAATAAGAAAGTTAGAAGGCCTCCCCTACCGCGAAGTAGATGCTCGGGGCCGTATCGGTGCCGCCCGCGTAGTCGAGGCGGATGTTGAGCCGGTCGCGGCGGTTGAAGCGGAAGCGCAATCCGGCCCCGCCGGCCAGCTTGGTGTCGCGCAGGCTGTACTCACCCACTTTGTCGCCGACCTGCCCGGCGCCCAGGAAGGCGGCCCCGTCGATGCGCCAGAACAGGCGCTGGCGGATTTCGGCCTGCGTGGTCATCATCTGCCGGCCCCGGAACCGGGATTCGTAGAGGCCGCGCATCAGGCCGGCGTTGTTGTAGAGTGAGCCGCCAATGTTGGCCCCAATGCCCGCCAGCTCCCGGAACGGGACACTACCGGCGTGAAACTGCCCCAGGTATTGCAGGGCCAGAATGGTTTTGTTGGAGCCCAGCAGCGGCCGGAAGTAGCGCAAATCCAACTGGTAGCGCTGAAACTTGTAGTCACTGCCCAGGCCCTTGGTCATGAACAGGGCGTGGGCATCGAGGTAGATACCGCGGTAGGTAGCCAGCACGTTGTCGCGGCCTTCGTAGAGCACCGAGGGGCCGATGCCCGACACCAGGCCGCCGCTCTGCTCCTGGGCGGGCAGCTGCCGAAACAGGCTGGGCCGCGTCTCACTGATGTCCTCAATGACCCGCACCTTGGTAGTATTGGTGAGGCGGTAGCGCACCCCGGCGTAGAGGTTGTGGGCCGTAATGCGGGGCATCACCTTCTCATCAAACACGAACAGCTTGTAGCCAATCGTCGATTCGTCGCTGGATTTGGTGGCGTTGCCCAGCCCGTAGTAGAAGAACGACAGGTCGTACTGGCTTAGCTCGCCGGCCAGGTAGAACTTCTCGTCGGGGGTAAAAATGGTGTGGGTGAGCTGGATGGTGCTCTGCTTTTTCTGGGTGTACCAGGCAATCAGGCGGGCGTTAGACTTGCGCACGGTGGTATCCTGGCCGAAGCGCCATACCGGCAGAATGGCCCCGCCGTAGCCGAACCCGGTTTCCTGCTGGTAAAACAGCACCGGCACCGGAATAAAGTTGGGCTTGTCTTCCTTGCTGGTCACGGTGGGCGCGAGCGAAGCGCCGGTAGCGGCGGGAGCCTCGGGCAGGGCAATGTCGGGAATAACGGGGGCCGTTTGGGCGCGGGCAGCGCCGGCCAGCAGCAACGAGGCCAGCGCAGGGTACAGGAAACGCATAAAAAGGGGTTGGGGCAAGGAACAGAATACGCCGGAGCTGAGCCGTACGGTTCAGCTGCGCTTTCTCTCCTAACGCAAGGCTTGGCCCTACGGTTTTAGCCCCAGGCGGCCAGGATCATCGACAGCACCCCAGTGAGCATAATCCACTTGCACCAGGCGCTGAGGCGGGCGAAGTGGTGACGCCGGTCAGCGCGGACCAGGTAGCGGCCCATTCCCAGGCTGGGCAGCAGCACCGTGATGAGCAGCCAGCTGCTCAGCGTCCAGTTGCCGCTTTGCCAGCTGTGCCAGGCCCCGCCCGCCACCAGCAGCACCAGGCACAGCAGAAAAAACCCAATGGCCCACTTGGTACGGGCCACGCCCCACACGATGGGCAGCGTATGGCAGTCGTGCTCGGCGTCGCCGCGCATGTCTTCCACGTCCTTCACGATTTCGCGCACCACCGTCAGCAGAAAAGCCGCCAGGGCATACACCCACACCGGGGTGGTGCCGGTGCGCAGCTGCAGCTCGGGTAATAGCACCAGGGCGGCCGTGAGCAGGGCAATGCTGAGGTTGCCCACCAGCGGCAGCCGCTTGAAGCGGGCCGAGTAGCCCCAGAGCAGCAGCGCCGAGCCCAGGTTTACCGCGCCCAGCACCGGCGACAGCACGCCGGCCAGCCCCACGCCCACGCCCGACAGCACCAAGTGGGCCAGCATGGCGTGGCGCCGGTTGATTACGCGGCCCACCACCAGACGGTCGGGCCGGTTGATAACGTCAATCTTGACGTCGTAATAATCATTGATAATATAGCCGGCGGCGGCAATGCTCAGGGCCGCGACCAGCAGCAGCACGAAGCCCGCCGACAGCAGCGCGGCGCGCGGCGCCTCGGGCCGCAGCAAGCAGCTCTGCACCAAGGCCAGCGTCAGGGCCATGATGAGCAGGTTGGGGAAGCGGATCAGGCGCAGCAACGACGGCCAGCCGCCCGGCCCGGCCGAAGCCGCCGCTACCTGCCCGGAAGATGAACGCGCCATAGATTGAACGAAAACCAGCTACTACCCTGCCGGCCCGGCTTCGGCCGGGCCGCAAAAAGAAAGCCTCCCCCTGAAGGAGAGGCTTTCCGAAAAGCAAAAAACCTATTTGGCCGGAAGGCCTACAGTTTCTTTACGTTTACCGCATTCACACCCTTGCGGCCTTCCTGCGTGTCAAACTCCACGCGGTCATTCTGTTGGATCTGGCCCCCGTTAAGGCCGGTTACATGGACGAAGAAGTCTTCCTTCGTGCCATCTTCTGTAATGAAGCCGTAGCCCTTCGACTCATTATAGAATTTTACGGTTCCTGTTTTCATGTAAAAAATGAAATTAATGAATGGATGATTGGGTAAATATAAAGGGATTTTAGAAAACCACAACCAGGGTTTGGGGCCCCTGACGCCAGATATTTACCGGCAATGGCCTAAGGCTGAGCTTGCTTAGTACCAGGTTTTCTGGGCCTTCATGACGGCCTCCACCAGCTCGCGCACGGCGCCGTGCCCACCCGGCAGGGCGGCTTTGTAGTTGCAGATTTGCTGCACATCGGCGGCGGCATCGGTGGGGCAGGCAGCCACGGCGCAGCGGCGCATCACCTCGATATCGGGCATGTCGTCGCCCATGTAGGCAATGTGGGCCGGGTCGAGGCGGTAGGTGTTGATGTAGTTGTTGAAGATCTTCATCTTGTCGGCCACGCCCAGGTAGATGTCGTGCACGTCCAGCGACTCGAGGCGGCGCCGCACGCCCTCTTCCTCGCGCCCCGAAATGACGATAACCCGGTAGCCGCGGGCCAGCGCGTGCCGGATGGCGTACCCGTCGCGGATGTGGAAGGCGCGGGCCTGCTCGCCGGAGTTCAGCGCCAGCAGGGTGCCGTCGGTCAGCACGCCGTCGACGTCGAAGATAAAGGCCTTAATGGCGGCCAGATCGGGGCCGGTACCGGTGCTACTCATACTGAAACCGCGAAATGAAAAAGCAAAGCCAACGCGGCGCTTAGTTTTGGTTGTCGCGCCACTCGTACACCCACTTGGCCTGAATCTGCTCCAGGTGGCCTTCGTTGGCCTGCTCGCGGGTACCCACGAAGTTGGGCAGGGTCAGCACCCACTCCAGCAGGTCGGTGAAGCGGATGCGGTAGATTTTGGCTTCATCAAACTCATTCCCGAACTTTTCATAGAGGGCCATAGCAATGTCCTCGTGGTCGTTCCAGTGAATGGGGAGTTCAAAATGAGTCATCGGATTAATGTGCGAATGTGGAGAATATGCTAATGAAAAAGCAGGTGGCTGTAATGGCCTTAGCACATCAGCACATTAATCATTAGCACATTAAAAAAACTAGTGTCCCAGAAATTCCTGGCGGGGAATCAGGATGACGATGTCTTCGTTGCCCTGCATCACGCACTGGCAACCCAGGCGCGAGTTGATGCGCGGATTGACGGCGCGGTCGATGAAGTCCTCTTCCTTGTCACTGATTTCGGGCAGGTCATTTTCACCTTTCAGCACGTAGACATGGCAGGTGCTACAGCCGCAGACGCCGCCGCAGTTGTGCTGCAAATGAATTCCATTGTTCAGGGCCACGTCGAGCACCGATTCGCCTTCCGCCGCTACGTGCGTCTGGTCGGGCTGGCCGTCTTGAAACTGGAAGGTAATATTTACGGCTTTCACGGAATAGAAACTTGAGCGGAGCAGAATTTGGGGCAAAGGTACGCACCCCGGTTCGTAATTAAAGCCGCGGAGGCTCCTGCTTGTTTGCCCCCGCCCCCATTTGCTGCTCCTGAATGCTGGCTGTTAGCTGCTTATAAATCTGTTGCCAGCCCGGGTGGGGTGCCAACATGGCCTGGTGTCGGGCCAGCGTGGCCGCGTCGTGGCGCACGGCCGGGCCGGTTTGCACCGTGAAAGGCGGCTGGTCCAGGGCCTTCTGCACCGTTTCCTGAATCAGGGGGGCCAGCAGGGCAAACGGCAGCGCGGCTTCCTGCAACAGCGCGTGCCCGATGCCCAGCAGATGGTTGGTGAAGTTGCAGGCAAATACGGCCGCCACGTGCAGCGTCTGCCGCTGGGGCGTGGCCACTACTTCCACCACCTGGCTCAGACTGCGGGCCACCTGCAGCAGCCCTTGCTGGTCGGCAGCCGTGGCCGCTTCCACGCACAGCGGCACCGTAGGCCAGTCGATCTGGCGGCCCGCGCTGAACGTCTGCAGCGGATACAGCACCCCGCCCCGCAGCCCGGCCACTGCGTCGAAGACGCTGAGGGGCAGCGCCCCGGCCGTGTGCACCACCAAGGCCGCCGCCGGAAACCGGGCCGCCGCCAGCACGCCCGCCACGGCCCCATCGGGCACACAGATAATATAGAGGCCGGCCGGGGGCAGCGTGGTCAGATCCAGGCTGGTGGTGGGCAACGCGCCGGGAATCTCGGCGGCCAGGGCCGCCGCCGAGGCCGGCGTGCGGCTCCATACGTGCGTCAGGGTGTGGCCGGCCCGCGCCAGGGCCGGCCCGAGGTGGCGGGCCACCTGACCGGCACCCAACAGGATAATCTGCCGACGAATAGAGGGTTGGCTCATGTCAGAATGCGGAGCGTGAGAATTCGGGCGAAAAGTACGCAGCCCGCCGGCTTTCTTTTTTTACTTCTGTTTTTCAGTGTTTTTTTAGCACCTTGTACTCGCGAAACTTCCGGGCTGCTCAACCGGAACGGCAGTTGTCGCTTCCACAGTAATTTTTCCTCCTCTTTTTTCCTTACCAACCCATTTCCTTATGACAAACTGGTACAAAACGGGTCGTACAGCTCAACCCTGGCGGAAGCTGGCTCTGGCCGCGCTGCTGGCCGTTGGTGGAGCTTCGGCCGCCCAGGCTCAGACTCTGAACTACAACCTGTTCGGGGCCCAGAACGTGGCTGGCACCTACACCGACCTGGCTGCCACCGGCACGGTGATTGCCACCGCCAACAACGACGACGCCAACTCGGCCGCCCAGCCTATTGGTTTCACCTTCAACTACAACGGGGCTGCCTTCACGGATTTCGTGCTGAACACCAACGGCTTTATCAAGCTGGGCACGGCTGCTCCTTCGGCGGCCAACCTGTATTACACTAGCCCCCAGGCAGCAACTGGTGGCCCCATCCTGAGCACCAACGCGGCCGACGTGAACCTGCTGCTGCCCTTCAACCATGACCTAGTGGATGGCACCTCGCCGGCAGAGTACCGTGTGGCTACAACCGGCACCGCCGGCAGCCGCGTGTGCACCATTCAGTGGAAAAACGTGAGCGACAAGCTCGTTGCCGCCGCTTCGGGCAAGCAGCACGCCAACATGCAGTTCCAGCTGAAGCTGTACGAAGGCACCAACAACATCGAATTTGTGTACGGCCCGACGACAGCTGGCCCCGGGCCGGATGCCTTCAAGTATGCCGCGGTAGGTATTAAGGGCTCGGGCTCTACGGCTACCCAGCTTATCACCGTTACCAAACCCTCCGTATCGGTGTGGTCGGCGGCCACCTTCCTGGCGGGCAACTACACCGGCAACGCCTTCAACTTCCGCGTTTCGGCCCTGCCCGACGCGGGTCGTACGCTGCGCTTCCGCCCGGCCGCTGCGCAGGACGCCGCCGTGCTGGCCGTGTACTCGCTGGGCAAGCTGCCGATTCCGGCCGGTGCTCCCCACACGATTCAGGCCGTGGTGCGCAACGTCGGCACCTCGGCGCTGGCCAACGTAAGCGTAACGGCTTCGGTAGCCGGCGCCAACACCTTCACCAGCAACAAGACGATTGCCTCGCTGGCCGTAGGTGCCTCGACGACGGTATCGTTTGACCCCTTCACCCCCACCAACACCGGCAACGAAACCATTACGGTAACGTCGGGCGCGGATGATGCCTCGGGCAACAACACAGCCACCTACCAGCAGGTAGTAAACGCCACGACCTACGCCGTAGCCGAAGCCGGCCCCAGCAGCGGCAGCGTAGGCTTCACCAACAACACCACCGGTGAAGCTGGTTCGGGCATTTTTGCCGTGAAATACAACACCAGCGTAGCCCGGACGGTAAGTGCCGTGACGGTTCGCCTGGAAGACACCCGATCAGTAGGCCGCACGGTGTACGGCGTGGTATGCGACGCGGCCGGCGCTATCCTGTCGCGCACGCCTGACTACGTAATTCTGGCCTCGGACATTGCCACCACCAAGACCTTCACCATGCCCGCTCCCGTAGCCGTGGCCGCTGGTTCGTTCTTCGCGGGCTTTGCTGAAGCGGTTTCGCCAGCCGGCACGGCTGGTTACTTTCCCCTGGGCCTGCAGACCGAGACGCCGACTCGCACCGGCACCTTCTACACGATGGCACTCACCGGCGGTTCTCCTGTCGATGCCTTCAACAGCGGCCTGGGCCGCTTCATGATTGAGGCAGTGACGGGTGCTGCTGCTACCTGCGTACCACCCACGGGTGTTACCGTAACCAGCACCAGCGCCGTATCGGCGACCGTAACCTTCGCTGGCCCCGCCAACGGCACGGGCTACAGCATCGTGTACGGCCCGGCGGGCTTCAACCCGGCTACCGGCGGCACGACCGTAACCACGGCTACTTCGCCCTACACCATCACGGGCCTGGCGGCTTCGACCTCCTACGACGTGTACATCCGCTCTAACTGCGGTGCTACCGAGCAGAGCGCCCTGGCTGGTCCGTTCTCGGTAAAAACCCAGTGCAGCGTAACCTCGGTAACGACCTTCCCCTACACCGAGAACTTCGACGGCGTGGCTACCGGCACGCTGCCCTGCGGCTATACCATTCTCGATGCTAACCTGGATGCCGTAACTTGGGAAAGCCTCTCGACGATTGGCACCACGCCAATCAGCTCGTCGGCTCCGAACGCCATGGTGTACCAGTACAACGAAGACGCCACTACGGCGGCCAACGACTGGTTCTTCACGACCCCGCTGCTGTTGCGCACCGGCAACCGTTACCAGCTCTCCTTCAAATACCGCGTTGGTATTGCCACGTTCCCCGAGCGTCTGGAAGTGAAATACGGCACGTCGGCTACGCCCGCCGGCCAGACCAACACGCTGTGGAACAACAACAACGTAACCAGCACGGTGTACGCCACGGCTAACGCCACCAGCACGATTCCCGTACTGCCCATCGAGCCTACTACGACGGGTAACTACTACATCGGCTTCCACGTGTACAGCCTGGCCGACCAGTTCCTGCTGGCCGTTGACGATCTGCAAATCACCGCTACGACCATCACCGGCACTTCGGCGGCGCTGGACTACGCCATCAACGTATTCCCGAACCCCTCGGCTGGTATCTTCAGCGTGGACATCAAGGGTGCTAACGCCAAAGGCGCTATGCAGCTGGAAGTAATGAACTCCCTGGGCCAGATCGTACACACGGCTTCGGTACGCGACAATCAGCTGAACAAGCTGGACCTGTCGTCGCTGGCAGCTGGCATGTACGTGCTGAAAGTGAAGTCGGGCAACGACTTCTCGGTACGCAACCTGTCGATCCAGAAGTAATTTCGGCGGGCAACCGCTTGTTGAAAAGGGCAGCCATGTGGCTGCCCTTTTTTTGTGGCAGAACATTGCCCCAAAGCTCTCCTTGCACCGGCAAGGTTCTGCCCCAGCAAACATCTGCTGCCCGGCGTAGCAGTTTCAGCGGCTGCAATGGAAGCTGCGGCTAAAGCATCAGGCCAGAGTGAGGTCTGTAGCATGCGGCACCCCAGTTGAACGCGCTGGATGCCGACGTGAAGGGGCCGCACGATGGGTGCTGACTGCTTATACACACAAAAAGCTCCGACTGCGCGCAGCCGGGGCTTTTCATTAGGATACTCTGGTAGTTACGCCGCCTGAGGTTTGGGCTGGCGTACTTTCACCGGAGCAGCCGAAGGAGTTTTGGCTTCGGCCACCCGCGCCTCGCGGCGGCGCTTCACCAGCGCCATACCGAAGCCGACGGCCATCAGCAGAGTACCGCTCCAGAGCAGGTTGATGAAGGGTTTTTCCATAGCCTTCAGGATAATGTAGTCCTTCTGGGTGGTGCTGACGCCGAACGTGAACTTCTCCTTGGTCGGGTCGACGTTGATGAACGTCAGGCGCAGGCCCAGGTCTTCTACTTCGTCGGAGACGCGGCCCACCTGGTTGTTGCGCACGACGAACATGGGGTGTACGTGGTACTGCTTTTTTTCACCAAACACCAGGAAGTCGCCCTGAATGGCCAGGTCGCCCTTGGTCAGGCCAAGACCGGCCGTTTCGTGGGCGGGCTCTACCCCGCGGAACACGGCGAAGTAGTCGTTCAGGTAAATCGTGTCGCCGACGGCCAGGGTGTGCTCTTTCACCTCGCTCCAGTCCTTTTCCTTACTGGGGTCGGGCACGGAGCTGATGTGGGAGTAGATGTCGTGGTCGAGGAAACGCTTGATATCGGGCGAAGCCAGCAGGCCACCCATTTCCTCGTTTACCTGCGCCCGGGGATACAGCGTAAAGCTGTTGCCCGATTCCTTTTCTTTGTAATCTACCTTGTAGTAGGTGTTTTCGGGCAGAATCTCAACCGTGTCGCCAGCCTTGTAGTACACCTTACCCTCCGCTTTGATGTCGGCGCGGGCCAGGGCCTTGTACTCGTCGTCGGTACGGAAGAGCAGCTCCTTGTTCACGTAGCCGGGCACGCCGGGCACGTCGTAGTACTGGCCGGTGTAGCTGATGTCGTAGCCACCCATCGGGGCCGACTCGTTGCGCCACAGCAGCACGTTGTCCCGGTTCAGGTCTTCGGGGAACTCCTTGGAGTAGACCATGCCCGACACGTTCTTGGAAATGATGTTGGAGTAGCCAGCCGAAGCCAGAATACCCAGCAGCATCAGGGAAATGCCGATGTGGGCAATGCCGCCGCCGGAGAGGGCCACCCGGCGCTTCAGCAAGGTCAGGACGACGCCCAGGTTGGCCAGTACCCCAAACAGGCCGGTCGTGAGCAGCACGATGTAGACCGGGCTCATCTGCAGCTTGTTGTAGCGCACCAGCAGAATTACCAGCGCCGCGCTGAGCAACGTGATGATGCCGGGCACGGCCAGGGAGTTGGTCAGCGTCTCCTTATCGTTTTTCTGCCACCACATGATCTGGGCCAGACCGGTCAGGAAAGCCACCAGCACGCCCATCCAGAGCTGGATTTTGGTGTAGTGCGCAATCTGGTCGGCGGGCAGGGCCAGGTTAGACTTGATGCCCAGGAAGCCCAGGAAAGCGTTGTACACCGGAATGCTGGTGGTAAACAACACCTGGAAGGCACCCAGGCACAGCACCGTGGCGCCCACGAAGACCCACAGCTCGGGGTTGTAGGTGGTTAGCTCCTTCTCAGAAACCGGAATCTGTTTCCAGCGGGCCACCAGCAGCCACACGGCCAGCACCACGAAAGCTAGCAGGTAAATCAGCAGCTGCCCCGAGAGGCCTAGGTCGGTGAAGGAGTGCACGGAGGCATTGCCCAGCACGCCGCTGCGGGTCAGGAAGGTAGCGTAGAGAATCAGCAGGAAGGAGGCAATAACCAGCACGAAGGACGTGCGCAGGGCCGTGCGGCTGCGCTGCCACAGCACCATACCGTGAATAGCGGCCACCAGCACCAGCCAGGGAATATACACCGCGTTTTCGACCGGGTCCCAGTTCCAGTAGCCGCCGAAGTTCAGGGTTTCGTAGGCCCAGTAGGCCCCCATCATCACGCCCACGCCCAGCACCAGGCCGCCGAGCAGGGCCCAGGGCAGGGAGGGTTTAATCCACTTGATTAGCTCCCCTTTCCAGAGGCCGGCAATGGCGAAGGCGAAGGGCACCAGCGTGAGGGCAAAGCCCAGGAACAGCGTGGGCGGGTGAATCACCATCCAGTAGTTCTGCAGCAGCGGGTTGAGGCCGGTACCATCCTTGGGCACGAAGTCGGGGTTCATCTTGAACACCGGCAAATCCACCAGGAAGTCGCGCAGCAGGATAAAGGGCGAGGAGCCCAGCTTCACGTCCAGAATAACCACGCCCAGAATCATGGACGTGAGGAAGAGCTGCACGAAGGCAAACACGGCCATAACCGGGGCCTCCCACCGGCGGTGGAAGCGCATAATGGCCAGGCCCAAGCACACGTGCCAGAAAATCCAGAGCAAGAAGCTGCCCTCCTGCCCTTCCCAGAAGCAGGAAATCATGTAGTACACCGGCAGGTGGTTGCTGGAGTGGCTCCAGGCGTAATAGTACTCGTACCGGTGGGTATAGATGATGGTAAACAGGCAGACGATGATGGACACCACCGCCACGCTGTGCACCAAGAACGAGGTGCGGCCCAGGCGCAGCCAGCCAGCATCGGCTTCCCCGAGCGGCTGGTTGCGGGCCGCCATAAAGTAGGAGTACGCCGCTACCGTGGCGGCCACAAATGCCACGATAACACTCAGGTGCCCCAGGTCGCCGATGAAGGTATTAAGCATGTCTTTTCTCTGAATTATGAATTCAGAATTATGAATTATGAATCAGGAATTGGCACCAGCGGTTGGCGCGGCCAATTCAGAATTCATAATTCATAATTCCTAATTAACTGAGGCGGTAGCCCCCTTGATGTCCTTCTCCACGTACTTGGAAGGACACTTCAGCAAAATCTTGTCGGCCACGAACACGTCGTTGCGCATGGCCCCGGTAATGACCACCTGCTCCGACTTGTCGAAGTCCTGGGGCTTGGGGTTGAAGTAAATCACGCGCTGGGCAATGCGGTTGGTATCGACCAGGGTGAAGGCGAAGTAGTTGGGGTCGAGCGTGGGGTTGTACTCCAGGCCCAGAATGTTCTTTTGCCCGTCGCGGGGCAGGCGGCCCACCACATGTACCTTGGTCAGGTTACCATCGGCGGCCCGCTCCCGCGCCTCGCGGAACGAGACGTACACGCTGGCGTCGCCCACGGTGCTCATGATGATGCCGATAGCAACGGCAATGACGGCAATGGCGAGAATATGAGATTTTTTCATGATGCTTCAACAGCGCCGGACCCGGTGGCCGGCTGTAGTGAACAACCAAAGGTCCCCGAAAAATCCGTCGGGGCGGAATTCATTTATCAGTTAACAAGTAACCATTCGCCCTTTTACCGGCAAATGATACTGGTCATATGATCAATCCTAGTTGTCTTTTAGCTCCCGCTCCAGCCGCCCTACTTTGCGGTCCAGGGAAATCAGGAAAGCCAGCAGACCCGCCAGCACCACGGTAATGACGGCCACTACCACGTAGATTTTACCGCTCTGGCGCAGGGTATCGGCCATTTCGGGCGAGTCGGCGGCTTGCTGCGCGGCGGCGTTCAGCACAGGCAGCAGCAGGGCCGCCAGCAGCAACAAGGCGGCGCGGAGCTTAGGCAAGCTGTTTTTCATATACTTTTTGTTTGAGCAAGGCAATGCGGCTGGCCACCTGGGCCAGCCAAAAGGCTAAGAGCGTCCAGCCGATAACGGCCGGGTAAAACACCAGGCGCATGTTGTCGTCGAGGTCGTACTTGGCGAAGGCCGGGTTGCCGCCCGCCCCGGGGTGCAGCGAATCGGTGAGGCGGGGCAGGATGTAGAACAGCGGCATGGCCGTGGCGAAGGCGAAGATGTTGTAGATGGCCGAAATGCGGGCCCGCTGCTGCTCGTCGGTGAAGGAGGAGCGCAGCACCAGGTAGGCACCGTAGATCAGCATGGCAATGGCCGCGCCGTTGAGCTTGGGGTCGTTGGTCCACCAGGTGCCCCAGGTGTACTTGGCCCAGATGCTACCGGTAGCCAACCCCACGCAGCCCATCAGAATACCGGTGCGGGCCGCCTCGTGGGAGCGAATGTCCAGCTCGGCCGAGGGGTTGCGCAGGTAGCGCACCGAGTACACCACCGAGGCAAACAGGATAAAGGTCATGCCGAACCACATCGGCACGTGGAAGTACAGGTTGCGGATGGTTTCGTTCAGAATGGCCAGCCGGGGCACCGGCACGAGCAGGCCCGCCACCGCCGTATACAGCAGCAGCACCACGGCCAGGGCTTTCCACCAGTTGTTTTTCATGAGAAGCAGGAAATAAGCCGCGCGGCACCCGGTGCAAGCACCCCGCCAGAGCATAACAGCCGAGCCCGGCCGTTTGTCACGGCCACGGCATATTGAATTAGCTGCGCCATAGGAAGGGAAAAAGCAGGTACGACACGGCGGTGACAATCAGGTTCAGGGCCACCAAGGTGAGCAACGAGCTGCGGCTGGCGTCGAATTCGAGCCCGTCCAGCGCGTTTTTCGACACCTTAATCAGCAGCAGCAGCATGGGCACCATCAGCGGGAAGCCCAGCACGGCCATCAGCGTGCTGCTGTTGGTGGCCTTGGCCGCAATGCCAGAGACGAGCGTGAGCGTGGAGGCAAACCCGACGGCGCCCAGCACCACGTTGGCCAGAAACAGCGGCAGGTTCTGCACGGGATTGCCCAGCACCACGGCATACAGCCCGAAGCCGGCCAACGCCAGCCCCAGCAGCAGCAGGGCGTTGTAGGCAATCTTGGCCAGAATCACGGCCTGGGGCTGCACCAGCGTGTAGTAGTACAGCAGCCGCCCCCGGCTTTCCTGCAAGAAGCCCTTGGCCACGGCATTGACGGCCGTAAAGAGCAGGATAATCCAGAACAGGGCATTCCAGGCCGGCACCGGCAGCTCGCCCCCGCGCAGGGCAAAGCTGAGGTAGCACACAAATACGGTGCTGCCCACGTAGAGCAGCATGCCGCTCAGGGCCGCGCGCTGCCGCCATTCCAGGCGGAAGTCCTTCTGAATCAAATACCAAATCTCGCGGAGGAGCAACACGGCAGAGCGGCTGGTGAACAGGGCCGCAAAGATACAACCCAACCTCCGGATAGGCCTCACCTAAGTCCATTATTCGCCTGCGCGCCGCTGGGCAGCTGACTTTAGCGGCCACAAAAAAGCCTTCCGCCGGGTAGCAGAAGGCTTTTTCGGGGAGTATCCGGGTTTACCGGGCCACGGCAAACTTCCCGGCCGAGGTAGTACTTTCCTGGGTCAGGCGGTAGGTGTAGAGGCCGGCGGCCAGGGCGCGGGTCGAAAAAGTCAGGCGGCCCTGCGCGGGTTTGGCCGCGTACGTAGCCACCACGCGGCCGGTCAGGTCGAACACGCGCAGCTCGGCTGGCGCCGCGGATGCGCCCAGCTCAAAGGTCACAAAGCTGGTGGCCGGGTTCGGGTACACGGCCGTGGTCAGGGCCTCCTGGGCGGGGCGGGCGGCCAGCACCGTGTTGCGGAACGGCAGGTAGTCGACCAGGCCCAGGGCGGCATTGTCGGGCTGGTGGTAGATGTGGCTTTCAATTTCGGTGACGAAGTTGGTGCCCCAGTCGTTGTTTTCGGCCTTGAAGCTCTCGGCGGTGTTGTTGTAGATGTCGTATATCTGCCCACCGTTGCCGTTGCCCGTCAGCAGGTTGCGGCCCACGTTGGTGGTATCCAGGCTGGTCAGGTCGCCGAAGCTCACGCGCGGGGCAGGCGTGGTGGCGTTGGAGCGCTGCAGGGTTACGCCGTAGAGGTTGCCCCGGATGATATTGCGCGACACCACGCCGGTCTGGGTTTGGGTGCCGTTGAAGTTCAGCCCGCTGCCGCCGGTTTGGGCGTTGGGGTTGATGTTGTTGTCCGAAACGATGTTCTGGGTAATGTAGCTGGTGATGTTGCCGCCCACGATGGCAATGCCGTAGCGGTTGTTGCGCACGATGTTGCGCCGAATCTGCACCTGACTCACGGCGCTGGTGCCCAGCAGGTTAGAAATGCTGATACCGCCGGCCATCAGGTAGCGGCCCACCACTAGGTTGCCCTGAATAATGATGGGCGTAGCGCCCCCGATGCCCAGATTAATCTGGGGCCAGTTGCCATTCTCGGTGCTGTTGGCTACCAGCACGTTGTTGCGGATAATGGGCGAGGTAGGCCGGTTCGACGGGCTCAGGATGCCGGAGCGCGCGTTGCCGTAGATGCGGCAGTTGGTGATGCGCGGAATCCCGCCCGAGAGGCTAATGGCCCCGCTGTTGGTGGCCTTGGTGCCAATGGCCGACACCTGGTAGCGCACCACGCAGCTGTCCATGACCAGGCTGGCGTCCACTACCTTGATGCCGCCGCCGTACTCCACCACCGTTTTGCGCAGCTCCGAGCCTTCACTGGTAGCCGAAAACCAGAAGCTGTGAAACGGCTTGGTAGGGTCCATGGCGGTGACTTTCACCGAGTCGCGGGGGTTGATGCGCAGCACGCCGTCCACGTAAAACAACGCCAGCGAAGCCATTTTGATGGTGGCGTTGCCGCGAATGTCGAGCGTGTCGCGGGCCGACAGCCGGATGGTGTCGTTGATTTGAAACGTACTGCCGTCCGCCGTTACGTAGCCGCCCGAGGCGGCCAGCAGCTGCGCCAGATTCCAGCGGACACCGGTGCCGGGCGTGCGGTACTGCGCCTGCGTGGGCAGCCAGCTACCCAGGCTCAAGGCGAGAAGAAGTAAGAGTTTTTTCATGTCGGGACAACGTAAAAGAACCGGCTCAGACTAGACAACCGGCAAGGAAGATAGGACTAAAGACAGGAAAAGAGCCAGCCGGTTGCCCGGCTGGCTCTTTTCCTGTCTTCCACGGAGGTGGAGGCAGCGGCAGGGCTCCTTAGAAGTCGTAGCCCAGCGTGAAGTAGAATTTGGGACCCTTCTGCACGTAGTCTTCCTGCCCCCAGGCCACGTCGGCCTTGCCGTAGAAGCCCAGCAGCGTGGTGCGCATACCAAAGCCGTAGCCGATCAGCAGGGGGTTGCGGAAGTTGACGACGGTGGCGGTGAAGGCATTGCCAAAGCCGCCCTTGAGACGCTTGTTGAAGGAGTTGTTTTCGTTGAACGGATTCGAGCCGGCGTACGCGGAGCCCGCGTCGGTAAAGGCCGTGAGCTGCAGGTTGCGGAAGAAGCCCGAGTAAATCGGCTTGCGCGACAGGTACTGGATGACGGGCACCCGCAGCTCCGAGTTGAACAGCACGTAGCGCGGCCCGTTGCGCTTGCTGTAATCAAAGCCGCGCAGGTTGGTTACAAACTGCTGGTAGAACACCTGCGTCGGGTCGCTGAAGGAAGTGGCGCCGGGCGTCAGGCCCGAATCTTCGTAGCGGGCATTCAGCCAGTTATCCATGCCGCCCAGGCGAAACGTCTGGGCCGCCGAGCCGAAGAAAGAGCCGAAGCTGGCGCGGTTGGCCCAGATAATCTGCCGGTGAATCTTCTGATAGTGGCGCAGGTCGATGTACACCTTGCCGAAGCTCTGCCCCCCGTCGTTGATGCCGTTGAGCTTGAGCACCCCGATTTTCATGCGGGTGCCTTCTATCATGTTGACGCCCGTGGAAATGGCGTTGTCGAACACCAGCTCCCCGCTGCCGCCAATGTAGTTGCGGTCCACGTCGTCCTCGGTGCTGAACTTGCTGATAACGGTCCGGTTCACGTTCACGAAGCGCGGGCCGCCCCGCACGCTCAGGTTGTGGGTGAGCGGGTAGGCAATGGTGGGCGCCACCTCGTGGCGGCCGTAGCGCAGGCGCTGGTTTTCCGCATCAAAGAAGTACGCCTGCTTCTGGTAGCTGATGCTCCAGTCGTAGCGCTTGCGCAGGTTGGTATACTCGGCGAAGATATTGCTGGTGCGCAGGTCGGTGAGGGCGAAAATACCGGCCCGGATGCGGTGATCCTCAAACAGGTCGGCCATGTTGGCCTGCCCGATCAGGCCCAGGCCCAGCAGCGGGTCGGCGTACAGCGACGACACCACGTTGTCGATGCTGAAGCGCTTGTCGTACTTCACGGGCCCCACCACGGCCAGGGCATCGGGGGGCGGGGCCGTGGGCAGGGCGGCCACGTCGGCGCGCTTGCGCCGGGGTGCCGGGGCAGGGCTGTCTTCCTCAAACTGGTAGTCACCAGTGTTGATCTGCCCGTCGTTTTTGCCGGGAGCCTTGGCCGGTACGGTAGTATCGGGCTGGGTATCGGCGGCTACGGACTTCGCCGGCTGCGGAGCGGGCCGCTGCGGGGCGCGCGAACGGTCTTCCAGGGTTTCCTGCCGGGCCGTTTTGTAGAGCGTCAGGTTTTCGGGCAGCGCGTACGTGGGATACAAGTACACGAAGTCGCGGGCCTTGTCGGAAGCCACGAAGCCCAGGGCCCCGGTGGTGGGGTTGTAGTCGAAGTTGGCCAGGTTGGGCTGAAAGCTGCTGACCGGCACGTACTGCCGGGTTTTCAGCGAGTAGCGGTAGATGCTGCGCACCCCACTTTCCTCGCCCAGAAACATGATTTCGTCGTCGGATATGGCCCGGGGCCGGCCTTCGTTCGAAATGGTGCTCACCAGGCTTTCCACCGGCTGGGCCCGGCCATCAAGGTGGTAGAGAAACAGGTCGTAGTTGTTGACGACGTTACCAAACGAGCCTTTTGCCGTCCCGGCCGAGTCGAGCCAGCGGTTGGAGCTGAACACGATGCCCGCGCCGCCCGGCAGAAACACGGGCTGCACGTCGTCGAACACGTCGTTGGTCAGCTTCTCGGGCGTGCGGCTGCCGGCGCGCAGCAGGTACAGGTCGTTCTGCCCGTTGCGCACCCCGCTAAACACCAGCGACTTGCCGTCGGGCGAATAGCTCAAATCGAGCACCTGGGAATAAGGCCGGAAGATGGTGGAGCCGGCGCTGCCGATAAACGGCAGGCCTTCCTTGAGGCGGGCAAACAGCCCCGAGGCGCCGCCGTCGGCCGGGCGCAGGCGCAGGCTCATGTTTCCCTTGGCCATTTCGGCCACGGCCACCTGCCCGTTGCCCCGCCAGGCCAAAGCCGGCAAGCGGGTTTCCACCTGCTGGTCGGGCGTTTTGTAGCCGCCCCGGTGAATCACGCGGCGGCCCGAGCCGTCCCGGTTCGTGACCAGCACCCGGTAGCGCCCCCGCTCGTTCGACACGTAGGCCAGCTGCTGCCCGTTGGGGCTGAGCACGGGCTGGGTGTAGAGCACGCCCTTGCGGTTGTTCTTGGCCAGCTGCCGCGCTTCCTCGGGCAGCACAAACGGCGTCTGGGGCTGGGCGTTTAGCTGGCGGTAATACGCAATCCAGTCTTTCAGGAACACCTTATAAGGCACGTTCAGCGAGCTGCTGATGCCCACTTCCACGTCGCGCGTGATGCGCGTCAGGTTCAGAATGTTCTGAATGGTGGTGTAGCCGTAGCGCTCGGCAATGTAGTTCCACATGCTCTGGCCGGCCAGCTCGGGGTTGCGCACGAAAAACGGCGCGGCCCTGTTCGACTCGACTTTGTGGGTCATGTCGCGCATGTAGTCGTCCATGTCTACGCTCCAGCCCTCGGCGGCGTAGGCCGAGGCCCCGGTCACAAACCAGTCGGGCAGCTGCAGCAGGTAGCTGCTCTGAATAACTTCCTTGAGCGAGCCGCCATACATCATGTCGTTGAGCAGCACCCGGGTAATCTGGTAGCTCAGGTCGCGCTTGAACGTAGTTTGCTGCCCCTGAAAGGCCAGCTGCACCTTGCTCATGCGCAGCAGCTCGGTTTCGCCGCCGGTCTGGTACTTGTCCGTGTCGAGGCCCACGTTGCTCTGCCGCAGGTCGCCGACGGAGTTGTAGAGCATCACGGTGGTTTTGGAATACGGGTAGTAGCCGATCAGCGAGGTGATGCGCTGCAGCTCCTTTTCGGCGTACTCGGCCGCCCGCCGGGCCGCTACTTCGCCGCCGGCGTAATAATAGATGTTGAAGTTCTGGGTGCTGAGCTGCTGCCAGTCGAAGTCCTTATACTGAATACGGACCCGCCCAAACGGCTCCTGCGCCGTCTGGGCCCGGGCGGCGTCAGCTGCCGACAGCACCACGGCTGCCGATAACGCCACGAGTAAGGATAAGTGCTTCATAGAGCAGGCGAAAAGCGAGAAATCAAGAAGAAAGGCCAGCCTCGGAAAGGCTAGCTACATATAACGCGGAATACCGCCGGATATTGACTTCGGGCCATAATTCCGTTGTGCCTTCCAGCACGTCGGCAAAATGGGCGGCCAGCCGCGGAGCAATCATCACCCCTTTGGAGCCGAAGCCATTGCATATACTCACAACCGGCCAGGCCGGATGCACGCCGACCAGCGGTTTTCGGTCTTGCACGGCCGGCCGGATTCCCATCCGCTGGCCCACCACCGAAAACGGCTGGTCCGTCATGCCCGCCAGCTTCTGACTAAGCTCCTGCCGGGCCTGCTCGGTAATCGAATCGGCAAACGGGGGCCGCCGGTACGTGGCACCCACCCGAAACCGCGCCTGCCCCAGCGGCACTACGTAGGCACCCTTGTTGAGCACCTGCGCTTCCGACAGGCCGGGGCACTCCACGTCGAGCACCTCGCCCTGGTTGGGCCGCAGCGGCAGCCAGTTAAAGTACGGATTTTGAGTGGCTGCGCTGCCTTCGCAGAAGATAATATGCTTGGCGCGCACTTCTCCCGCGTACACAACGCCGCTGGCATCGACAACAAGTTGATCCGGGGCAAAAGTTTCGCGCCGCAGCCAGCCATTTTGCAGGCCTTCTTCGGCCAGGGCGGCCAGCACCTCACGCAGGGCCACGTAGCCGCCGCGCCGGATGTTTACGCCCCCGAAATCCTGGCGCAAACTGGGCTGGGGCGCGGGCGCGAGGTCGATGCTTTCCACAAAATCCTGCCACGGATTGTCGGCGCTACGGGCCAGCAGGGCATTTTGCTCGGCCACCGACGAGAGCAGCTTCAGAATGGGCACCTCGAAAAAGAACCGCTGGCCGAAATGCGCCTCCAGGCCGCGGTAGAACGCACGGGCGGCCGTCATCAGCTCATCAGCCCGCCAGGTAAGGGCGAAGCGCTGCCCGGCCACGGGGTTCATCAGCCCGGCGGCCACGTTGGAAGCCGAGTCCGGCTTGTCGGCATCGAGCACCAGCACGGCGTTGCCGCGGCGGCGCAGTTCGTGGGCCATGGCGGCCCCCGCAATGCCGTGGCCGATAATCAGGTAATCGTAAGCACTCATAGCCGGCAAGGTAAGATGAAAACCAGAGTAGCGGCGCCGGAAGGGCCGCGGCTGTGCATGTTCGCGGTAAGACTCGTAACTTACCTCCCCAATCCTTCCGCTCCGGCGGCAGATTTATCCTGTAAGCTTTATGACCGTCTCTGGTTTTACCTTCAACGCTTTTTCCGAAAATACTTACCTGCTGCACGATGCCACGGGCCAGTGCGTGGTCGTCGACCCGGGCTGCTACGACAAGGCCGAGCAGCAGGCCCTGCGCGCCTTCATCGAAGCCCAGGGCCTGCGGGTGGTGCTGCTGCTGAACACGCACTGCCACATCGACCACGTGTTCGGCAATAAGTTTATTCTGGACACCTACGACGTACCGTTCCTGATTCACGAGGCCGACCTGGCCACGCTGCGGGCCGTGCCGACGTACGCGCCCAGCTACGGCTTTGCCCAGTACAGCCCCGCCGAGCCCACCGGCTTCCTGACGCCCGGTACGCCCGTCACGTTTGGCACCACTGAGCTGGAAGTGCGCTTTGCCCCCGGCCACGCGCCCGGCCACGTCGTGTTCTACCACGCCCCTACCGCAACGGTTATCGGCGGCGACGTGCTGTTTCAGGGCAGCATCGGGCGCACCGACTTGCCCGGCGGCGACTACAACACCCTCATCGACAGTATCCGCACCCAGCTCCTGACGCTGCCCGATACCGTCACGGTATACCCCGGCCACGGCCCGGCTACCACCATTGGCGCTGAGCGACAGTCCAATCCGTTTTTGCGCTAAGTTCGTTTGTCCTTTTCCCCTGCATGAAGAACCACCTTCCCAACGCCGTTACCTGTCTGAATCTGTTTGCCGGGTGCCTGGCCCTGTGCAACATCTTTGCCGGCCACCTCGAAACGGCCGCCTACCTGGTGGGCCTGGCCGCCGCCTTCGACTTTGCCGACGGCCTGCTGGCCCGCGCCCTGCACGCCTCCTCCCCCATCGGTAAAGACCTCGACTCCCTGGCCGACATGGTGTCGTTTGGCGTGGTGCCCGGGGCCATCCTGTTTCACCTGCTCCAGCGCGGCGGCGGCCTGCCCGAGTGGCTGCCCTACGCCGGCTTCATTGTGACGGTATTTTCGGCCTTGCGGCTGGCCAAGTTCAACAACGACACCCGGCAGAATACCTCCTTCATCGGCCTGCCGACTCCGGCCTGCACGCTGGTCGTGGCTTCCCTACCGCTCATTCTGGCCCACGACACGTTCGGCCTCACCGACCTGATTCTGAATCCCTGGGTGCTGCTGGGGCTCACCGCGCTGCTCTCGGGCCTGCTGGTGGCCGAAATTCCCTTGTTTGCGCTCAAGTTCAAGAACCTGACCTGGCAGGATAACTCCCTGCGGTTCATTTTTCTGCTGCTGGCCGTGGCTTTGCTGGTGGGGTTGGGCGCTACGGCTATTCCGCTCATTGTGCTGCTCTACGTGGGCCTGTCGGTGGTGCGGCCGGCATACGGCTGATATTTTGGATGGAAGGCTTACAATATTTAGATCTTTTGGTAGTTAAGTAGCCAGCGTGGGCGTGAACCGCTTTTGTACTGAGCGTGTTGCAGGCTCATCTTCCCTCCTATCTACCTATTGCCCTGGTCAAACTTCTATGCGCTACTTTACTTTCCTGGTTGTTTTATGGGGGCTGACCCTGGGCGTAGCCGCGCCGGGCAAGGCGCAGGGCACCGAACAGGTAGTACGCGCCCGGCTGGTGTGGAAGGACTACGTGCAGGCCTCCAACAAAATCGGTCAGCTACGGCGGGTGCCTACTTTCGGCGGGGCCGTCTTTCGGAACGGCGAGCAGAACCCTAACTATCAGCTGCGCCTGCCGGGCGAAGTAAGCCAGGGCACGGTGCGCAACGCCGTCTACGAGCCCTTCTCCGCCGCCGACGCCCGCCTGTTTGACGCCACCAGCCTACCCGCTTCCGCCGACGCCAGCCTGACCACGGGTGTTGAAAAGCGCCAGCCGGTTACGTTTGCGCTGGTGCAAGCCGTGCGGCGCAGCCCTGTTTCGGGGCAGGCCGAAAAGCTGGTTTCCTTTGAGTACGCCTATTCCCTGAGCACCACCCAAAGCCGGCCCGCCCGCCGCTCCAGCCGCAAGTATGCCTCTTCCTCCGTCCTGAGCCAGGGCGAGTGGTATAGGATGGGCGTAGCGGCCAGCGGCCTATATAAGCTGGATAAGAAAGCGTTGGAGGCACTGGGCATCGACATGACCGGCCGCGACCCGCGCCGCCTCAAAATCTATGGCAATGCCATGGGGACCCTGCCCCAGGCCAACAGCGCCTACCGCCCCGACGACCTGGCCGAAAACGCCATTTTCGTGGCCGGCGAAAACGACAGCAAATTCGACGACGGCGACTACGTGCTTTTCTACGCCCGGGGGCCGCACACCTGGGAGCTGGAACCCGGCACGACCAAGCCCCGCTTCCGGCACAACCTGAACGTATACACCGATACGGCTTATTATTTCGTCACGGTGGGTGCTACGCCCGGGCTGCGGGTCGGTGCCCCCCGCACCGTAGCCGGTACGCCCACGGCTACGGTTTCCGAGTTTCTGGAGCGCACCTTCCACGAGCAGGAGCTGATTAACATCGCCAAATCGGGGCGGCAGTGGCTGGGGGAAGGATTCACGAACAACACCACCTCCCGCGACATTACCCTAACCGTGCCCGATATGGTGCCCGGCGGCACCCTGCAGCTCACGTCGCAGGTGGTAGGCGCTTCCATCTACGGCACCAGCACCCGCTTCCAGCTGAGCCTCAACGGCACGGCGCTGGGCACGGGGCAGACCGTAAGGGGCTACAGCAATACGCCGGAGTGGTATCCGGAAGTGGCCAACTCCGACCTCCAGACTTTTACGTACCCAATTCCCGCCTCGCCTTCGGCGGAGGTGCGCGTCCGCCTTTCCTTCGCCAGCTCCGCCGACCCTTCGGGCCAGGGCTACCTGGATTACCTGGAAGTGAATGCGCCCCGGCGCCTGCGCATGAACGGGGGGAATATGCTCCAGTTTAACTCTGTGCCGGGCGCGGCCCTCAGCGAGTTTCTGCTCGGCGCGCCGGCCGGCACCCAGGTCTGGGAAGTAACGAACCCGCGCCACCCCCGCCCCCTGGCTCTCAACAGCAGCGGCAACTTCGTGGCCCCTACTGACAGCGTTCGGGAGTTTGTGGCTTTCACCGGAAGCAGCTTTGAGGTACCCCCGCGCTTGTTTAGCCGCCGCCTGGCCAACCAGAACCTGCACGCCCGCCTCAACCTGGATGGCAACTTGGATCTGGTTATCGTCACCTACCCGCCCTTCAAAGCTGAAGCCGACCGGCTGGCCGCCTACCGCCGCACCCACGACAAGCTGAAAGTTGAGGTAGTAACGACAACGGAGGTATACAACGAATTCAGCTCGGGTGGGCAGGATGTCACGGCTATCCGCGACATGATGAAAATGGTGTATGACCGCAACACAAGCGGTAAGCTCAACTACCTGCTGCTGTTCGGCGATGCTTCTTACGATTACAAATCGGACCCAACCAACGACCTCAAATTAGTCCCTGATTGGTGGCTCAATCGCTCCCCCCAGAACGCGGACAAGATTGCGCAGAACTTTGTGCCGACCTACGAGTCGCGCGAGTCGTTCGCCCTTACCTACGAGCGGGGAAGCTCCTCCCCGGCCGGCAAGGGCGTTACGTTCTGCTCCGACGACTACTTCGGGCTGCTGGACGATAACGAAGGCGAATGGGACGAAAGCCGCAGCAATGAACTCATTGACATTGCTATTGGCCGTTTGCCTATTCGCACGCCCCGCGACCAGCCCCGCTCGACGGCGCAGGCCGCCCTGGTCGTTGACAAGCTGATCCGCTACGACGCCCCGATAAGCTACGGCAAATGGCGCAACCGTATCACCTTCGTGGCCGATGACGGCAACGGCTCGATTCACATCAGTGAGACGGCCAACCCACAGTCCGACACGATTTCGGCCCGTTTCCCCGAGTACAACGTCCACAAAGTTTACCTCGACCTGTACCAGCAGACCATTGCCTCCGGGGGCCAACGCTCCCCGGACTGCAACAAGGCCCTCGACGAATCTATCGAGCAAGGCTCGCTGATTGTGAATTACAGCGGCCACGGCGGCCCCAAAGGCTGGGCCGACGAGCAGATTCTTACCAAGCAGTCGGTACTGAACCTGCGCAACCGCAACCGGCTGACCTTCATGGTCACGGGCACCTGCGACTTCAGCACCTACGACAACCCGGAGGAAGACTCGGGCGGCGAACTGGTGCTCACCGACATCGAAGGCGGCGCGGCCGGTCTGCTGACGACTACTCGCCTGGCTTTCGCGCACTTAAGTGCCATGCTGACGCGGAATTTTTACGACGTAGTTTTTGCCCCATTCAACGGGCACCTGCCCCGGCTGGGTGAAGCAGTAACCTACGCGAAGAATAACAGCGTCAGCGCCAGCGCCAACCGCAACTTCGTGCTGCTCGGCGACCCAACGGCGCACTTGTCTTACCCGGAACAGGAGGCAGTCCTTGATTCCATCAACGGCAAGTTTATCACCGCTGCTGCTACCGACACCTTGCAGGCGCTGGCCACCATCAGGCTTTCCGGCCTGGTGAAGTCGGGCGCCACCATCAACAAGGATTTTTCGGGGCAGGCTCACGTGACGGTGTACGAAAAGCCGACGGTGGTTTACACCCTGAAAAACGAGTTCGATGACATCGTGCTACCCGTTACCATCCAGGAAAACATCATCTACGACGGGCAGGCTACCGTGCGCAACGGCCGGTTCCACTTGAGCTTCGTAGTCCCCAAGGATATCAACTACAACGTGGGTCTGGGCAAAATCCAGCTGTACGCCAAAGACTCGGTGCGGGCAATGGATGCCCACGGCTACCGCAAAAACCTGGTGGGTGGGGCCGCCAAAAACACCTCCCTGGATACGATTCCGCCCTTGGTGCGCCTGTTCATGGACCGGGAATCCTTCGTGTTCGGGGGCGTCACGGGTACTACCACCACCCTGCTGGCCCACCTCTCCGACGACAACGGCATCAACACCGCCGGCTCGGGCATCGGCCACGAAATCACGGCGACGCTCGACAATGACCCCACCAAGCTGACGGTGCTCAACGATTTTTACTCCGCCGACGTGGACAGCTACCGGTCGGGCAAGGTAAAATACCTGTTCAAGGACTTGGCTACCGGCCCGCACGTGCTGCGGCTCAAGGCCTGGGACACGTTCAACAACTCAACCCAGCAGGACATTGAGTTCATTGCCGCCAACACGGAAAAACTGGCGCTGGAACACGTGTTGAACTATCCTAACCCATTCTCCACTACCACCACTTTCCAGTTCGACCACAACCGCACGACCGACGACCTCGATGTGCAGGTGCAGATTTTCACCGTTTCCGGCCGCCTGGTTCGCACGTTGCGCACTACCGTGCTGGGTAGCGGTCCGCACGTGGGGCCCAACCAAACCGGTTTGATCTGGAATGGCCGCGACGAGTACGAAGACCAACTTGCCCGGGGCGTTTACGTCTACCGGATCAGCGTCCGCTCCCAGCGCGACAATGCCACGGCCTCGAAGTTCGAGAAATTGGTTATTCTTAACTAAGCCCCCGCTTCCTCCGCATTTTTGTTTCCTTTTCGCTCTTCTTCGCTCCTTTTTATGACATTGTTGAAGCTGCCTCTGCGCTTAGCGCTCCTGCCCGGCTTGCTGGGTATTGCTGCCGCCGCTCAGGCTCAGAGTAACCCCAACACCATCACCACGGCCGTACCTATTCTCACACTCAGCCCCGATGCACGCTCGGCCGCCTTGGGAGAAGCAGGAGTAGCCATTTCGCCGGACGCCAACTCTACCTACCACAACGCGGGTAAGCTGGGTTTCCTGACCAGCAAATACGGCGCTTCCCCTTCGTACTCGCCCTGGTTGCGCAACGTAACCGACGACATGGGGCTGGCCTACCTGTCGGGCTTCTCCAAAATCGGCCAACGCTCGGCTATTGCCGCTTCGCTGATGTATTTCGACCTGGGCAAGATTGAGTACCGCGACATCAACAACCGCCCCGGCCCCACGGTAAACCCCAAGGAATATGCGGTTGGCATTTCCTACGGACAGAAACTGACCGACAACTTCGGGGTGGGTATCACAGCTCGTTACATTCGCTCCAACCTCACCGGTGGGGAAAGTGGTAACAGGCCGGGCAACGCCGCCGCTGTCGACTTGGGCGCCTACTACACCAAGGACCTCTCCATCGGCCCCGGCGACTACAACCTGGCGCTTGGTGCCACCATCTCCAACATTGGCAACAAGATGACTTATACCAACGCGTTGCAGGCCGATTTTCTGCCTACTACGTTCAAGTTGGGCACGGCCATCACGCGCGAGTTGGACGCCTACAATAAAATCACCTTCACCATTGATGGTAGCAAGCTGCTGGTTCCCACTCCTTATTATATGGAGGGCGACACCACCGGCTTCGGCAAAACCATCAAAGCCAAGAATGCCGATATTCGCGCCAAAGGCGTCGTTAGTGGTATCGTGGGTTCCTTCACCGATGCCCCAGGTGGCTTCAGCGAGGAGCTCAAGGAAATTAATATTTCCGCCGGTCTCGAATATTGGTACAACGACCTGCTGGCTGCCCGCGTAGGCTATTTCTACGAAAATCCGGTCAAGGGCGACCGTCAATACCTCAGCTTCGGTATCGGCGTGCGCTACCAAGTGTTCGGAGTTGATGGCACCTATTTGGTTCCCAACTCGCGGGCCAACCCGTTAGCCCAAACTATTCGCGTATCCTTGCACTTTAACTTCAATAAGTCTGAGGACGCTTTCGGACCCGGCGACGGTTCCACTCCTGTCAATTAATCTGCTTTCATGCTCGACCGTCAAGTCGCTCCTTCCATTCAGCCGCTGGCTAGCGTAACGCTACCAGCGGCTGACGTGTTTTCGCTCCCCAACGGCGCCCGTTTACACGTCATTCAAAACACTACCCAACCCGTCATCCGCCTGCAGCTGGTCTTTCCCGCAGGCAAGTGGTATGAAACGCAGTCGGGTGTTTCCCTGCTCACAGCGCGTATGCTACTCGAGGGCACCAGCACGCGTACGGCCCGCCAAATAGCCGATGAGGTGGCCTTCTATGGAGCTTCCCTCGAATGCGAGCAAGGCTTCGACCAAGCCACTCTAACCCTGTACTGCCTCGCCCGCTACCTCGACAAGCTTCTGCCCCTGGTAGCGGATGTCGTCACCAATCCGACCTTTCCGGACACGGAATTGGCCCAACTGAAAGCCCGCACTATTCAGAACGTCCGGGTCGAGCGGCAAAAAACGAGCTACCTGGCCTCCGAACGCTTCTCGGCTGCACTTTACGGTGCCCATTATCCTTACGGCCGCATGTTCGACGAACAGGAAGTGGAATCAGTTACTGCCGTTGCTATCCAAGCTTTTCACCGTGCTACCTACCGCCTGCCCGCAGCTGAGCTTTTCCTCTGCGGCGACGTAAGTCCAGCTCAGATTCAACTCATTGAGCAGACTTTAGGTCACCCCGACACATTGCCCACATCTGATACGATAGTGCATGCTTCGGCAATTGCACTACCGCAGCCAACCAAGGACTACACCCAGGTGCCTGAGGCCATGCAATCCTCCTTGCGTATCGGGCGCACTTGGCCCAACCTAAACCACCCTGATGCGCATAAGCTACAAGTTTTAGTCAAAGTGCTGGGCGGCTATTTCGGATCCCGATTAATGAAGAATATTCGTGAGGATAAAGGCTTCACCTATGGCATTTATGCTAGTATAGGGTCACGTGAACACGCCAATAATTTTGTAATCGGTACAGATGTAAACGCGGCTTCCACCACTGTAGCAGTTCAGGAGATTTACAAGGAGTTGTTAATCCTACAAAATGAAATCATCCCGGCAGAAGAGCTTCAAACGGTGAAAAACTACATGACGGGTAAATTTGCGAATGAACTAAGCACCGTGTTCGAGCAGTGCGACAAATACAAGAACATAGTTCTGCTGCACTTACCGGCCACATACTATGCTGACTTCATAGAGCAAATCAACCAGGTATCGAGCCAAGACTTACAACAGTTGGCTCAAAACTACCTTTCCCCAGAAGCTATGACCGAAGTAATAGCTGGTCCATAAATGAATTATCTAACATAGAGAATACTAAAGAGCCTCTTGTTCGCATAATAAGAGGCTCTTTAGTATTCTCTATGTTAGATATGATAGGAATTAGGAGTACCATACTACCCAGCTTTTGTAGAAGATCTTAATTAGCCTATGATACTCATATCATGGCTGCTAATCTAACGCCTCTGTAGCCAAAACGTCGGTATGAGGCGCCAGCCGGATCCGGGTGGCTGGGGAGGGTTGGGTGTAAAACGCGACTGCCCCCCGCAGCACGAAGTCGCGGGGGGCAGAGCTGGAAAAGGTTGGCGGCGACCGACTCTCCCGCCGGTGAAGGCAGTACCATAGGCGCTACGGGGCTTAACTGCTCTGTTC